>NZ_DATCRF010000380.1:0-7673 GCF_036569125.1 Chitinophaga sp.
TAAGCGGAGAAAATGTTTACAACATTACGCTGAACATTTCCACCAGTAATCTGAATGACGTGGTGGTGGTAGGCTATGGTACGCAAAAAAAGGTGAACCTCACGGGATCCATCTCTGCAATATCCTCCGCTGATATTGAAAACAGGCCGCTTACACAAGCCTCCCAGGCGCTGGCAGGTGTTGCCAGCGGCATTACCGTTTCACAAGGCTCCGGCCGGCCGGGTAACGATGGCGCCTCCATTACCATACGTGGTTTGGGCACCTTTTCCGGAGCAGGTAACAGTCCGCTGGTGTTGGTAGATGGGTTGGCAGCTTCTATTAACGATGTAGATCCCAATAATATCCAAAGCATTTCTATCCTGAAAGATGCTGCTTCAGCCGCCATATATGGCACAAGAGCGGCAAACGGCGTAATCCTGGTTGAAACCAAACGCGGACGGAAAGGGAAAATGCAGGTAAGCTACAACAATTATATAGGCTGGCAGAAAGTGACCGAACTGCCACAGTTCCTCCCCTCTGCCGACTATGCCACGCTGAGGAACGAAGCAAACGCCAATATGGGCAGCGGCCCCGTATATACCGCTGACGAGATCAATAAATTCAGATCCGGCTCCGATCCTGACAACTATCCCAACGTGCCGCATTTAAAAAACCTGCTGCACTCCGGCTCAGGCTTCCAGACAAATCATAACCTCAGCTTTACAGGCGGAGATGCCAGGAACTCTTACCTGTTCTCCCTCGGATATCTGCACCAGGACGGCATTGTGGCAAAGAACAACTACAACAAATACAATTTCCTTTTAAACGTAGACAGTAAAATAAAGGATCACCTGACGCTGAAAGCCAGCTTAAGCGGGAACGCCGCCACCACCAATGAGCCGCGCCAATACGATGGTGAGATGGTGAGCATGATCGGGTTCGCGGTACGTGAAGGGCCCATATTCGCCGGCAAAAAATCAGACGGCACCTACGGGTACCAGGATAATTATAGCCCTGAAGCATGGCTGGACAGCCGGTCTTTTGTTAACAGGAAGAACAGGTACTTCCTGGGTGGCGTGGAGCTGGCCTGGGAGATCTTTAATGGCTTTACCTTAAGCGGCAAAGCCGGTTATAACTATAACAGCTATACGAATAATAGCTATGCCGCCTCCTTTACTTTTGACCAGTTTAAAACGGTTGGCCCGAACAACCTTACCGTGAGCTCGGGAGACAATTCATTAATTACTTTGCAGTCCCTTGCCCAATATGTAAAGAAAATCGGGGGCCATAACTTTAGCCTGCTGGCTGGTTTTTCACAGGAGCAATACCGCGAGGACTGGACAAGCGCATACCGCGATAACTTCCCGAATAACGCCCTCTATGAATTAAATGCAGGCGCCTCCAGCAATATGCAGGCATCCGGTTCAGGATCAGAATGGGCGCTCCGCTCTTTTTTCGGGAGATTGAACTACTCCCTGAACGACAAATACCTCTTTGAGGCCAACGCAAGATATGATGGTACCTCACGCTTCCCCGCAAAAGGCCGGTGGGGCTTGTTCCCTTCATTCTCTGTGGGCTGGCGGGTCTCCGAAGAACCTTTCATAAAAGAGAACCTCAGCTGGGTGGACAATCTCAAGCTTCGCGGTTCCTGGGGCAAGCTGGGTAACCAGAATATCGGCAATTATCCATACCAGAACTTACTTAACCTGGGACAGAACTACACTTTTGGCGGCGCCCTTGCTTCCGGCGCCAGGCTCACTACACTCTCCAACCCGGACATTACATGGGAAAGCACACAGATCACCGATATCGGCCTTGACCTGGATATCCTCTCCGGCAAGCTGGGCCTTGTAGTTGATTATTTCGCAAAAACCACATCCGATATCCTTTATAACATTTCAGTATCAAGAATACTGGGATTGAATACTTCGGAGGTGAACGCAGGCCAGGTAAAGAATACCGGGTTTGAAGTACAGTTGAATTATCACACCGCCATACGCGGGTTCCGGTTAGGCATCACCCCTAACTTCTCCTATGTGAAGAACAGGGTAACAAAGCTTGCCGGCGGCCTTCAGCAGGATATTGCCAAAGGCCTTTTTGTAGGCCAGCCGCTGAACCTGATCTATGGATATGTTGCAGACGGTTTGTTCGTAAGCAATGATGATATTGCCAAATATCCCGCTCAACCCTACTCCGCAGAGCCCGGGTTTGTGCGCTATAAAGACATCAGCGGGCCGAATGGTGTACCGGATGGAAAGGTAGACGCCACCTATGACAGAACGATCATCGGATCCACCTTTCCTAAATACTCTTACGGCGTTACCATCACAGCAGACTATAAAGGATTTGATCTTTCTATACTGCTGGGCGGCCTGGCCGGCTATGAAAAGCAGATGGGCTCCTACCAGGCGTTTGCATTTTACAATGGCGGACAGATACAGCAATGGCAGGCAGATAACCGCTGGACAGCAGAGCATCCGGATGCAAATGCGAAATATCCGAAACTCACCAGTCTGAACATGGGTAGCGGTACGATACAAACCTCTACCTACTGGAACAGGAATGCCAGCTTTATGCGTTGTAAGAATATCCAGTTAGGCTATTCTTTTTCACATGCGCTGCTTCAGCAGATTAAAATAGACAGGCTCAGAGTGTTCTTCAGCGGACAGAACCTGTTTTCCCTGAATCATTTCTATAAAGGATGGGATCCGGAAATGAATCAGTCAACCGGCGACAATTCGCCTTTTTATCCGCTTACCAGCGTGTATACTTTTGGCCTGAATGCCCGGTTCTAACAGCAGGATGTGCGCAATACTGATCATCAAAACCACGACAATGAAAATGAAATACTTTAATAATACATCAGCATATATCTGCATCACTTTTTGCCTGTTCATTATTGCAGGCGCAGGATGTAAAAAGGATTTTTTCGATAAACAACCGCTCGATGCGGTCTCTGATGCCACCTTCTGGCAAACGGAAGGAGATGCGCAGCTGGCCCTTGTTGGATGTTACTACACGGGCGCCGGCTGGAGCGGTGAAGACTTCTGGACGGCCAGGTCGCTTTTATACCTGGACCTGATGGCAGGGAACGGATCCGAAAAGGAGCTGATCCCCGACCACATGACGGATGGCACACTCACCTCCGCCTACTGGGTGCCCGGTGCATATTGGCAACATGCATATGAAAAGATAACTACCTGCAATAATTTCCTGGACCATATCGGGAATATCAATATGGACGCTGCCAAAAAGAACATGATGATAGCCGAAGTACGGACGATCCGCGCATACCAGTATTTTAACCTTGCGCTCTATTTCGGGGACGTTCCATTTCCACAGCATGTGTTAACCGTAGCAGAGGCCAACAGCATCAGCCGGAGCCCGAAAGCAGAAGTATGGGCATTTGCCGAAAAAGAGCTGAAGGAAAGTTATCCCGTTCTTCCGGTTACCCGGTCTGATAATGAGAATGGCCGCATTACTGCCGGCGCAGCACTGGCCATATTGGGGCGTTTGCAAATGGCGGAGAAAAAATGGAGCGATGCCGCCGCCTCATACAAAACAATCATTGACAACAATGTTTATATCATTGATCCAAAGTTCAAAGAATTATTCAGCCAGGCCAGTGAGCTCAGTAAAGAGATCATATTAAGCTCACAATACCAGCAGGATGTTTATGGTCATGTATTGCTGCAATACCTGTATCCTGAAACATGGGGCGGGTGGCACCAGTTCTCCCCATATAATGAGCTGGTTAAAGCATATGAATGTATTGATGGCAAAACCATTAATGAATCGCCGCTTTACAATCCTGATAAGCCTTATGACAACCGGGATCCCAGGCTGGATTACACCATCATGATCTCTGACCGCACCGTCTTTAAAGGGCAAACATTTATATCCCGGCCTAACAGCAGCTCACCGGATAGGTTCAACCGGTATAACTGGAGCGGCTATTGCATTTATAAATTCATGGACGCAAGTTTTGATGGTAACCTCATGAACTATGGCGGTAACTGGATCATGATCCGTTATGCAGAGGTGCTGCTCAGCTATCTTGAATCACAGCTGGAATCGGGTGCAGCAATTAACCAGCAGCTGCTGGATCAAACCATTAATAAAGTTCGCGCACGCGCCGCTGTGAATATGCCGCCGGTAACCACCGTTGATCCGACCGCGCTTAGAACGATCATCAGGAGAGAACGCAGGGTAGAATTTGCTTTTGAGGGGCTGAGATACTACGACATTCTCCGTTGGGGAATTGCTGCAGAAGAGCTTAACCGCCAGTATACCGGCATGAAGCTGACCAATGACCCGGCCAACTATAAAGATTACCCGGTAGATAACGAAGGATACCTGAAATACCAGCAAAGGAATTTCAAAAAAGGTGTCAATGAGTTATGGCCGGTTCCGCAGACAGAAAGAGATATCAATAAAAACCTGTCGCAAAATACCGGCTATTAATTGCTTAAATTAAAATAAACTTATTCAATGCAAAGAAGAAAACTGATCAAGGGAGCAGCAGCCGCATTGCCGGCCTTGTGGTTAGGGAAGTCCTATGCAAACGTCTTACCCAATATCGCAGCAGGCCTGCCAGGAGAACCTATGGCAAAAGGGCCGTTCAAGCCTTCGTGGAGCTCATTGAAGCAGTACCAGGTACCTGACTGGTACCGCAATGCGAAATTCGGCATATGGGCACATTGGGGGCCGCAGTGTCAACCGGAACATGGCGACTGGTATGCACGCGGCATGTATGAGGAAGGCAGCGCACAATACAAATCCCACCTGGCCGAATACGGCCACCCCTCAAAATCCGGTTTCAAGGATATCATCCATAAATGGAAGGCAGAGCGCTGGGATCCTGAACAGCTGCTAAAACTATATAAGCAGGCCGGCGCGCAATACTTTGTAGCCCTCGCCAATCACCACGATAACTTTGACAACTATGACAGCAAATACCAGCCATGGAACGCTACCAGGCTGGGGCCTGAGAAAGATCTCATTGGCGGATGGGCAAAGGCAGCACGCAGCCAGGGTATGCATTTTGGCGTGAGCGTACATGCAGCGCATGCATGGACCTGGTATGAAGTAGCGCAGCGTTCCGACAAGAGCGGGCCGCTTGCCGGCGTTCCGTATGACGGTAAGCTCACAAAGGCGGACGGAAAGGGCAGCTGGTGGGATGGTTTGGACCCGCAGGACCTCTATGCGCAAAACCATCCGCTGAGCAGAAATTCGGAAAATAACGGCAACATTCACAAGATCTGGGGCTGGGATGCGGCTGCAGGCTGCAGCATTCCCAGTAAAGCATATTGTGAACAATTTTATAACCGCACCGTAGACCTGATCAACAAGTATTCACCAGACCTGGTCTATTTTGACGATACTGCCCTTCCCTTATGGCCTGTAAGCGACGCAGGCCTTCGCATTGCCGCCCACCTGTATAACCACAGCATTCAAAAGCACGGTCAGTTGCAGGCGGTGCTGAACGGGAAGATCCTGGATGAAGAACAGCGCAAATGTATGGTGTGGGATATAGAAAGAGGGCAAAGCAACCGCATTGAACCCTTTGTATGGCAAACAGACACCTGCTTGGGCAGCTGGCATTATGAACGTGATATCTTTGAAAAACACCGCTATAAAAGCGCTAAAACGGTGATCCATACACTGGCAGATGTTGTGAGTAAGAATGGTAACCTTTTACTAAGCGTTCCGGTACGCGGCGATGGTACTATTGATAGTGATGAACAAGCCATAGTAGAAGGTATTGCCGCCTGGATGCAACAGAACAGTGAGGCGATCTATGATACACGACCCTGGGAAATATTCGGGGAAGGGCCCGCCATTGATGGAGCGGCGCCTTTATCCGCACAAGGATTCAATGAAGGAAAAGGAAAGCCTTTTGGAACAGAGGATATCCGGTTCACCCGGAAGGGAGATGCGCTATATGCGATTGTACTAGGCTGGCCGGCCAATAAGCAGGTGATCATTAAATCACTGGCAACAGACAGTGCATATTATAAAAAGCAGATACAGCGGGTAGCATTATTGGGAGGGGAAGCCAGCCTTGCTTTTGAGCGAAAGAGCAATGGCCTGGTTGTGCAGCTGCCGGAAAACAGCCGGGAACAGGTAGCCGTTGCATTAAAAATACTATCATAGGCTCCAGTTATCCGTACGGAACGGTGCAATGGGCAACCCTTCACGGCTGAAGGTGTTGCCCATTGCTGCATCCCGGAAGGCATAACGCACGGCTACAGGGGCTTTCACCATTTTGCTGGATACCGTCACCGTATGCCCATGTATCGCCACTGTTGCCGGATGAAATATTTTATCTTCCCCTGCAATCATCCACTCTGTGGCGGTTGCTCCTTTTATCATCAATCCTTTATCTGCATGATCGAAGGTGAGGATGGCCTTATTTCCATGGATCCGCATGCTGCTGAAAACCGGGCTTTGAAAAGGGATCCCCTGCCGGTGATAGGTATCGGCCAGCGCAAAATTGGCTAAACGAAGTCCTACATCATGTTTGTTGGCGGGATGAACATCATTGGTGTCTGCCACCAGGTCGGTGATCACCACCATACCGGTTTTATGATGTGCCGCGCTTTGCAGCTGCGCTTCCCGCAACAGGGCGCCGCTGTTTTTTACCTGGTACCTGAAAGGGGCGATCTGCACAAAGTAAAAAGGAAAGTCCTTTTTCCAGGCCGCCCGCCAACCATCTATCATAGCCGTGAACAGCTGTTTGTAGGTATGCGCTGTACCGGTATTGTTCTCTCCCTGGTACCAGATGGCGCCGGCAATAGTATAAGGCGTTACCGGCGCTATCATGGCGTTAAATGCATAGCCGGGCAGATGGGGGCACATACCACTGGGGACTATTTTAGCCGCTGCCTCTTCCAGTACAGGATCATTGTGCACAATGCTGTCCGGCGTCCATACTTCGGCCGTAGTGCCGCCCCAGCTGGCAGCGATCAGGCCAACAGGAACATTCAGCGCTGTGCTTAAACGTTTGCCGAAGAAATACGCCACTGCGCTGAATGCCTGCAGCGTAACACTGTCGCAGGCAGCCCACTCTCCGGCACAATCATCCTGCGGGTATAGTGCGGTTGTTTTCGGAATGTGAAAGAAACGGATGTTGTTAAGGTGCGCAGAAGGCAGCTCTGCTTTCACATCCTGCAGCCCTTTTTGTGCGCTCATTTCCATATTACTTTGCCCGGAACAGATCCATACTTCACCAGTCATTACATTATTCAGCACAATAATGTTCTTCCCTTTTATGATGATGGTATGCGGACCACCGGCGGCAGGTGTTGCCACCTTCACCTCCCAGCGCGCATCGCGTGAGCCGGTGGCTTTATAGGTTTGCGGGCTCCACGAAGGCGTTACGGTCACTTCTTCATAGGGATCTGCCCATCCCCAGATCTTTACACTATCAAGCTGCTGCAATACCATGTTACTGCTAATGATCCCGGGTAAACGGATATTACTGTAACCGGAGAGCGCCATGCATAACAGCACTGTGATAATTATTCCTCTCATATTCCCTGTATTCATTTAAAAGCCGAAAGAATGTAACTGTAAACTTCATATTTCAATTCGCTCCACGCACTCTGGCGGGGGAACGGATGGCCGGGATATAATTCCTGCGCGTTGGGTACGAAGGTGGTCCTTACCCTGATAGCATCACGGCCTTTTGT
>NZ_DATCRF010000381.1:0-5736 GCF_036569125.1 Chitinophaga sp.
GGATTATTTACCGGCCATGGGCATTACACTTAGCGCGGGGCGCAATTTTTCCACAGCTTATGCTACAGATAAAACCCGGGGCGCCATCGTAAACGAAGCCTTTGTAAAAGCCGCAGGCCTTACGGATCCCATAGGTAAGCAGATCCATACAGACGAATATTTTGACAAGGATGTAAAAACCATCGTAGGTGTAGTAAAGGACTTTCATACCGGTTCTTTGCGGGAGCGTATTCAGCCCACCGTAATGATCATGAGCAGCTGGTTTGGCAGGACCATCTGGTTAAAGTTAGCCCCAACAGGCCAGCAGCATGCCCTGGCTGCTTTTGAAGCCGCCTACAAAAAAGCTTTACCGGATGCGGTATTCAGCTACAGCTACCTGGATCAGCTGAACATGCAGGAATATGCGCAGGAGCTGCGATGGAAAAAGATCATCAATATTGCAACCGTACTTTCTATACTTATTTGCTGCGCAGGATTGTTTGGACTGGCGCATATAGCCACACACCAGCGTATTAAGGAAATAGGCATCCGCAGGGTATTGGGGGCAGATGTGATGAGCATTGTTACATTGTTCTCCAAAAACTTCCTGCAGCTGGTGGGGATCGCTTTTATCATCGCATCGCCTGTTGCATGGGGCGCCATGAACAGCTGGTTACAGCACTTCGCTTACCGGGTGCCGCTGAATGGGTGGATCTTCCTGGCAGCAGGTATTTTTGCTTTGCTTATTGCATTAGGCACTATTACCTTACAGGTGTGCAGGGCCGTAGTGCTGGCGCCTGTGCGTAATTTAAGCGCAGACTAACGATTGTCCTAAAACTTCGCTTTCTTGTCCTTCGCTGCAAAGGCATCCCGGCCTACCTTTGCCTGCATAAACTCCCCATCATGGAAAATGTATTACAGGGCCGCCCGGCCTTATTGCTGATAGATCTTCAGCAGGGTTTTGAAGAAAAGGAATATTATGGCGGTGAACGTAACAATCCGCAGGCAGAACAGAATGCTCAAAAGTTGCTGGCATACTGGCGTGCCAATGAGCTGCCCCTGTTCCATATTCAGTACAGCTCCGTAAGTCCCAAGTCGCCTTTGTTCCCGGAAAAAGCCGGGTATGCATTTATGAAAGAAGTGCAGCCTTTGCCCGGAGAGCCGGTGCTGGTGAGAAGTGTGAACAGCGCTTTTATTAATACTGATCTGCAGGCGCAGCTGGATGCGCAGGGCATTAACACCGTAGTTGTGATAGGGTTATCAACAGAGCACTGCGTATCTACCACCACCCGTATGGCCGGTAATTTAGGCTATCATACATACGTGATCTCTGATGCTACGGCAGCATTCAATAAAACCGGTGTGAATGGTGAACGTTTTGATGCAGAGCTGGTGCACCAGGTAACCCTGGCTACCCTGCAGGATGAATTTGCCACGGTGCTTACAACGCAGCAACTGCTGCAACAGCTGCGTGTACCGGTTGCCGGTAATTAACCAGGCGCCTTACCTCTTTTACCCATTTTATTTTCTGGCTCCAGGAATCCATATCACACACCAGGGCCTTGCGGCTCAGGGCAGCCAGTTCCGCCATGCTGGTTACCCCGCGGGTGTTGGCTTTCAATTGTTCCAGCGCTATGCAGCCCATACCGTGCAGCGCGTGTATCGTAGTGCTGTAAAATACTTTGGCAAAGCGCTCAAAGGGCAGCTGCTCCAGGTGATGATTGAACAGCGCCACATCGGTCATAAAGTGCTGCTGCAATTGATCATAGTTGCGGTACAGGTTGGGAAGGGTATGAATGCCGCTGCGCACATCCCTGTACACATCAAAAGCATCGTTGGTTAATTGCAGCAGCCCGGCCATGGGGTACAGCATATCCTGTATGTCAGTGGCAGGGTAGTGGTCTAATATGGAGTAGTAAAGTAAAATAGAACAATAGCTTTTTTGATAGGTGATCTCGTAAAGCGCTGCTTCATCAACTTCCGGCGATAGCTGTTTAAGCGATGCCTGCTGCCATACAAATACCTGGTGCAGGTGTTCCATTACCCTTTTACGGTCAGGCGCCAGGGATAGCAATTCAATGTACGCCGTTTGCACCACATGCTCCTCAAAGCTTTGTGATACATGCTTTTCCGGGTGCCAGGTAAAAGCTTCCAGCTGTTCGTAGCTCATAACATGATCATCAAACAGATCATCATACAAAGGACCCAGAATGCTGAATAATAAAATACGCTGCTGTTCATTTGCTGTGAGCTGCCGCCCGCTTAGCTGGTACAGGCTGTTGCAGATAACGTGCAGTCCCAGCTGCCAGTATTTATGAATGCGCTGAATGGTTTTTTCTGAAAAAGTCTTTGTCTGACCGGCAGCCAGCAGCGCCAGTAAAGGTGGCAGGTGTTCGTGGAAGTAACGTTCCTGCCTTTTCAGCCGCCATTGTAAAGTGCACAGGCAACGGATAGTCTGGAACAGGCTTACATTCGGATGTGGCATTATAAGGATAAAAAGTTGACGGTTGTAGGTTTTTCGCGGCTAAGTTAGCAGTTTTTAATAAATAGCAAAGCTTTATCCCTTACTTCAGCGCTTCAATGGCCGATGCGGTTTTATATAAGGGCTTGCCTAGCAGGCGGCTGCCATCTTCCGTAATTAAAAAATCTTCCTCTATACGTATGCCCCCAAAGTTGCGGAAGGCCTGTACTTTATCGTAATTAATAAAATCCGTGTGTTTTTTAGCAGCCTGCCAGGCGTCCATCAGTTCAGGAATAAAATATAATCCGGGTTCTATTGTCAGCACAAAACCCTTTTCCAGGGCGCGTCCCAGGCGTAATGATTTCAGGCCGAACTCCGTGCTTTTCACCAGTGTATCCGTATAGCCTACATAGTTTTCGCCCAGGTCTTCCATATCATGTACATCAAGCCCCATCATATGTCCTAACCCGCATTGGAAGAACAGGGTATGCGCTCCCTGTGCTACGGCTTCCTTTACATCGCCTTTCATAAGTCCCAGGTCGCGCAGGCCTTCTGCCAGCTTTTCGCAGGCCAGCAAATGCACATCCCTGAACAGTATGCCGGGGCGCAGAGCGTCTATGGCTGCCTGTTGTGCGGCAGCAACAATATCATACACAGATCTTTGTACAGGCGTAAAGCTGCCATTTACGGGAAAGGTGCGGGTAAGGTCGCCGGCATAATGCAGGGGTGTTTCTGCTCCGCAATCGCACAGCACCATTTGTCCGTCTTTTAATACCGTATCCTGGTAGTGGTTATGTAAGATCTGCCCGTTCACTGTTAAAATAATAGGGAAGGAGAGGTTACCGCCGGAGCTTACGGCCACGCCATGTACCCGGCCGGCCAGCTGCGCTTCCGTTAAACCTGCCTGCGCGCTGCGGATGGCTTCCAGCTGCATATCTACTGTAATGCCAATGGCTTTTTCTATTTCTGCTATCTCTTCCGGCGCTTTAATGGCGCGTTGTGCTATTACCGCTTTTATAAGTGTTACAGATGCTTTGCTTTTCAGCGCAGCATTGGGAATGCTTAACCAGTCGCTGAGCTTTTGCGCATTATCTGCACGGTACGGCGGCAGGAAATGTATAGGCTGTCCTTTAGCTTGTGCGGCGTTTAGCAGTCCTTCCAGGGCGGCTAACGGCTGTACTTCGGAGATGCCGGTTTTTGCTGCCTGGTCGCTGATGGTTTCCTTAGGGCCGGTCCATACCAGGTCGTCCATAGTGAGCTCATTACCAAACAATATTTCCTTGTCATTGTCCACATCTATTACCGCTACCAGCGAGGGCCGGTCAATGCCTATAAAGTACAGGAATGAGCTGTCCTGCCGGAAATGATATACATTATCCCGGTAGTTCATCCCCAGCTCCTCATTGCCCATTAATAAAATAAGGCCCTGGTTAACAGTGGCCTTCAGTTGGCGCCTTCTGGCGGTATAGGTATCTTTCGTAAACATAAGGGTGAAGCTAATAAAAAATCCGGGAGTTGCTCCCGGATTTTTGTGTTATTGCAATTCATCAGCGCCTGCGTCAATGGCGCCTACCCTTCGTGATTCTCCGTCAATATCCGTTCCGGGGATACGGGTAAACTCAGTACCCATATTTTTAGCCAGGGAATGAACCGACAAATGCAGGTTCAGGCTGGCCGGCGTGGTATTTATAAATCCGGGATCAATACTGTTGGTAGAATGTGTTTCCGGGGCTACATGCGTTCTCCAGCTAATGAGATCACTTATCAGGGCGCCATTATAACGCCACTGCCGGGTACCCTGTGTGTAATACATATTATGGTCGGCATAGGGATAGGAGGTGGAGGTGCTGCCTGCGCTCACAAACAGATCTGCCGGACCGGCGTAGATGATATTGTTAAAGAGATTGGTGAACATGCCATTCGTTTGTATATCAACCTCTCCGTTCATACCCGTGGCAGGCGGTTGCTGGTTGTTGTAATACAGGGTATTATTCAGCACATAGCTATTAGTAGCGCCCGCAGTACTGGCGGCATCTGGCGTACCTATAGCAACGCCGCTGCCCTGGCAGAACCAGATCATGTTATTGGTTAAAATATTGAGCGTACCGGCGGAATAATTAATAACGCCGCCTGCCTGGATGCCGATGCCGTTATTGTGTATGTAGTTGGCATCTGCAATTATGTTCAGGCCTCCCAGCAGGCTGATGCCGGCCTGTGTAACATCATAAACCGTATTACGCTGAATGGTGCCTGAGCCGGGCTTTCGGTAAGCGCCATTTTCATAGCTGCCGGTTACACTGATACCAATGTTTGCCCCGTTGTAGATGGTATTGTTGCTGAAGGTAAAGGATGAAACGCTGCCCACTGCGCCCAGGTTAGCGCCTGTACCGGTTTGGCAGTCACGGATGGTATTGTTGGTTACCTGTATATCGCTCACCGGGTCGGCCGTGCTGCCGCTGAATAAAATGCCGTAGCTGTTGCCGGATTGCGGAGCGCCTTCATAATTGATACTGTACACCAGGTTATTATACAAGCGTGTATAATCTGTGCCGTTCTTTACTACGATGCCCCTGGGATTACCACTGCTGCTTTTAAAATTACAGATGTCGAAACCATCGATCGCAATATACTGTGCGCTGTCAATGGTTACCAGGCCTTCATCGCCCGTAACGGTGAGCCCTGCGCCACTGATGATGGCGGTTTCACCGGGGTACTCTTTTAGCGTAACAAACTTGCCTTTTACACCGGATACAGGGAAATGCACTTTCTCAATATAAGTGCCGCCGCGCACAAATACTGTATCACCGGGCGTTACCACGGTAAGGGCTTTGTTAATGGTGAGGAAAGGTGTAGCCAGGCTGCCGTCAGCAGCATCATCGCCGGTGGTGGACACATAATAATTAATACCGGCCAACAGCGCAGTTGCGCCTGTTTTGTTGTTATTGAGGGCATTGTCTTTTAACCCGGGCTCCATTTGAGGTTTGTAACAGGATAGGAGGGTTGTGCTGCATGCCAGCAGCCATACAAGGTGTTGTTTCATAGTGCTTTTTACTTTTTAATTTGGGTAAGGGAATTGGGTTTTAAACATTATAAACAGATACCGGCCGGGTTGCCGGTTTTATATTGTCCGCATACAAACTTTAATGGAAGATAAGCCAATTATTGCATGCAGCCCCTCATATGAAAAGCATAAAATTGCTGTGGAATTGTTAAAATAGTTGGCAGTTTGCAGTTAGCAGTGGCCAGTCCGTAGTTGGCAGTGGGCAGTCCGGGAGAAGTACTTAACGTAACAGCAG
>NZ_DATCRF010000382.1:0-9881 GCF_036569125.1 Chitinophaga sp.
GCCATATATCGTGCAGCAACCGACCACCATGCCCTGGGGCAACAGGTCTCTTTTGTTCCGGGATCCTGACGGGAACCTGGTAAATTTTTTTACACCTGTTACAACTGAGGCGACCCGCAAGTTTGAGGGAAAATAGCTGTAATAAGTATGATAGCACAAAGGTAGTCTATGGGGCATGATGCGGTGGCCTGCATCATGCCCTGTACTAATTCAATCCTGACTTACCATTCATTATTTAGTGCAAACACCGGTTGACGGTTTATCCACGCGCCACGGGTAAAGTCAGGGATGTATTGCAGGCTCCCGCCTTCTGCCACAGACTGTTCGCTCAGCGGGGTAATAGCATACCAGGTTGCCAGGTCATACACGTCAAGCGCATAAGGAGCTCCGCGTTTTATGCTTTCAATGAAAGAGTTGATCACAAACCAATCCATACCGCCATGGCCGGCTCCTGAGGCGTCATTCGCATAACGTTTCCATAATGGGTGGTCATACCGGTTCATGTAACTGCCGGTTTCATCAGGTTTGCCGGCTTTTTCCCACTGGTCATAGGCGCTTTTACCTTCTACGTAAATGGAATCCAGGTCATCCATCCATAAACCATTGGTGCCCTGCACTCTGAAATTAAGAGAATAAGGGCGGGGAGAGTTTGTATCATGCGAGAGCATAATGGTTTCCCCGTTATTGGTTCTGAGCAGCGTACTCACAATATCGCCCAGCTTAAATTCCACTTTGGCATTGGGATGATTCTGACCGCCTTTATCTACTATATATTTATGCAATCCCCTGGATTTGGTAGCTACAGCGCTGAGCGATATTAAACGGTTGCCCCGGTTGATGTTGATCATATTATTAACAGGCCCTAATCCGTGTGTAGGATAAAGGTCGCCGTTGCGGTGTACCGAATGGTTGGTCCTCCATTTGGCTTCCGACATGGCTTTTTCGCCAAACTCCACTCCGCCGCCATAGAGCTGCTGCCCGTTGTTGAATTTAACCCCGCGCAGATCGTGCTGGTAACCGCCCTGCAGATGCGTGAGCTCTCCGAATAATCCCTGCCGCACCATATTCAGTACTGCCATTACATCCCGGCGGTAACATACATTTTCCATACCGAACACGGGTACGCCGGTGCTTTCACTGGTATTCACCAGCTCCCAGCATTCCTGTATGTCACTGGCGCCGCAAACTTCCACTGCGGGCGTTTTACCTGCTTTCATAGCCGCTACGGCCTGTTTGGTGTGCCATTCCCATGGTGTGGCGATGATCACGGCATCAATATCATCCCGTTTAAGCATGTTCAGAAAATCCTCATTGCCATTGGTGTATGCGGTTACTTTCCTGTTGGCGCCATATGCCTTGCTGATCAGCTGCATTGCCTTGGGAACAGCCCATTTTGTATCAGGGTCGCAGATGGCTATTACGTCCACATCTTCACGCCGCAGGCACAGGCTCAGGTGATTCTGCCCGCGTGCGCCTACCCCTATCAGGCCTACTCTTACTTTAGCTTTTTTAACCTGCGCAAATAGTTTTGCCGGTGTATTGAATAATGATAAACCAATACCGGCAGTTATAGTTTGTTGAAGAAAAGTTCTGCGATATATCATGATAGTAGTTGTTTGTAGTTACTGATTAGTTGATGGTCCTTAACTATGGCAGGGTGCTGAGGTTCACGGCAGGCGGCACGCCTGTAGCCGTGCGCGTAAAGCTGGTATTGTAGTTCACATAGTTGGAAAAGAATCCGCCATTCTGCAAATAGAATACACCTGATTCAACACCGCCTGCATAGTCACGGCGTTGGTCATTATGAGCGGTGGCATCTGCTGTGAATGTAGCCGTAGACAGCTCTATCCACGCGCCGGCCGTATCCCTTACCCATTGGTTGCCATAGCGCGCTTTTCTTCCAAGATAGCCCTGCGTATCATTGAAATTTTCAAGGAAAGAGTATAGCCCTGTCAGATAGGTAACGGTATTGGGTCTTTTCCAGGTGGCAATAAAGCGCCAGCTGCCGGATTCCGGTGTATAGATCCAGGAAGAGAAATCTGTGGCGCCGTTGCCGTCAGGTTTGGCTTGTGTAAGGAATTTATACGTAGTGCCGGCCTTCCAGTTGAACACCAGGTAGCTTTGTCCGCCGGTGCCCTCCCCGCCAAAACTGTTGTCCACCACGTTTGGGCCTTTCCGTACAAGCGATGTAGTACCGGTAGTGGGATCCCACACAGAGAACAATACCCGCCTTTCCGTGCTGCTGTTCACCTGTATGCCGAAATAACCGCCGCTAAAACCGTTGGCCATAAAGTAAGAACCAATTTTGTCCTGACCGGCCGGCACATGCAGCTCACTGTAGAACCATTCCGGCGTAGTGCCTGCCGGAGGCGTGAACTGCAGATGCACGGAAGGACCGCGTCTTGACCAGTAATAATTTTCCGGGTCATTGGCATACACCACGTTGTTTGCTGTAGCAGCGCCACTGATAACAATATCAGATACATCTGCAAAATAGCCGCCGGTCTTGCTAATGCCCTGAAGCGCTACCTTTACGTATCCGGCAGCAGTGATATTAACGCTGCCTGCGGCATAGGTGTTATAGGCATTGCCGCTGAGCGTTACGTTAAAGGAAGTGCCGTTAACAGTTACCTTTATCACGCTGGTGCCGTCCGGCACTTTTGCCTTTACTGCTACATTGAGCTGCCCTGTAAGGCCCAGGCGGAAATACACACTGGTGATGCTGGATGTGCTGGTCCAGTTGCCAAGTCCGTTATCTGTGATCACTTCGGCGCCGCCGGCAGGCAGCGTGGTAACAAACCCGTTTCCCGCCAGGGCTACATTATAACTGGAAGCAGGTGGCGCAGCAGCAGGATGGTTCTGCATCTTTTGGGCGCCCGAAATGCTTATGTCTTTTCCGCAGGCAAATATGCCGGCAATCAACAGAAGGGTGGTAAGCATTCTTTGTTTAGGTTTCATGTAATAGTATTTGATCTTGCAGGCCTGCCGGATCTGTGTTTGCATAGCTGCGCACAGGCCCGTCAGGTGCATTTTTAAGGATTAAAAGATCATGGATTCTGGATAAGTTTTTGATTGATCAGTATTTCCCTGTTCGGGATATAAAAGATCACCCTGTTATCAGTGGCAGGTATGGTTTGCGTGATATTGGTGGAAGGTGTGTTATTAAGGCTGTGCGTACCGGGATAGTCACGCATCAGCGGCCGGTTATTCCTGAACAGGTCATAAGCGCGGTGACCTTCAAAGGCCAGCTCCAGCTGACGTTCTTCCAGCACTACATCCAGCACCGTTCTGGCGCCTATATTGGCCAATGTATATAATGCATCGCCGCTCAGGCCTGCGCGTTTGCGGATCGTGTTCACATCATCCAGCGCCGCCTGCAGGTTGCCTTTCTTGGCATTGGCCTCTGCACGGTTCAGTATAATCTCTGCCAGGCGCAGATATACCGGAGAGCTGAGATTGACAAGCCCTTCCTGGTAATTATACTTATTTACATAGTACATAGGCGTATTGGGGTTCAGCCTTGTATTATAACGTATAGTAGTTACCGGTATTGCATACGGATATTCCAGTGTGCCGGTTGTTGTATAGGGCGAGATGAAGCTATGGCGCAGGTCTTCCGGATGCTTGTCCAGCAGGGTCACATACTGTTTGGAAGCATAGATCTCTCCCCAGCCGGTAACGCCCTGCCCGCCTTCGCTGAAATACATGGAGCCAATGGCAGAGAAATCGCGGTTCTCCGTTGTCATATGCCGGATACAGAAGATCGTTTCGTCATTATCTTCCGGCACGCCCCTGAAGTAATGCTGATAGTCTGCTCCCTGCAGCAGCGCATACCGGCCGGAGCTGATCACTTTATCTGCATATTCTATGGCTTTGTCATTGTCCTGCATATACAGGTAAACGCGGCAAAGCAAAGCATAGGCCACTTCCCTGGAAGCAAAGTTATTGTTCTTCTCTTCCGTCATCATTGCAGCGGCTTTCTGCAGATCAGTGATCACCTGGTCATACACTTCTTTCACGGTGTTCCGTGCAGGAAACTCTTCCTGCGCGTTTTCCAGCACCAGTGGCACCCCTGCGCCGGCGCCGCTATTCTGCGGGAAAGGCCGGCCAAATACGCGGGCCAGGTTAAAATACATCATGGCGCGCAGGTAAAGGCATTCTCCCTTTAGCTGGTTCAGGGCATCTGATTCATTATCCGCCACAAAGGCAATCACCTTGTTGGCTGCATTGATCACGGAATAGGCCTGCATCCACACATTGGTAGCATGGGCTCCGTCCACCAGGTGCGTATAACGGTAGCAGTTAGACAGGTCATCTGAGGAGGTCTGGCCCTGCGCAACATTATCGCTGGGATATTCAGAAAGGAAATGCATGCTCCTCACATACTCCGGTTTTTTAAGCACGGCATATGCGCCGATGGTGGCGGATTCCACATCATCAGCGGAGTTCAGCGCGTCCGCTTCCGATTTGGCAGTGGACGGCTCATAATATTTTTTGCAGGCTGTTGTACCAAATACCAGGCAGCCGGAAAGGAATATATACAGAATACGATGCTTCATGATCTTGTTTTTAAAATTCAACATTTACTCCAAATAATATCTTCCTGCTGATGGGATATTTGGTTCCGGATTCGCCGGAGCTGAAGTCTACTTCAGGGTCCATACCTGAAAAATGGGTAGCGGTCCAGAGGTTATCACCGCTTATGAATATCCGTGCAGTGCTGATATGGATCCTGCCAAGCAGGTTACCGGGAAGATCATATGCCAGCCGCACATTACGCAGGCGGATATAGCTGCCATCCTCCAGGTATCTTGAAGATGGCTGGTTGGACGATTTATTTCCTCCCAGCAAAGGTTTGGGGTGCGTGGCGTTGTCCCCCGGCTGTTGCCACCTGCTCCAGCCATCTGCCAGCACCATCTGGTTGTAGCTGTCATACAATCCATCGGAATCAAAGAACTGCCTTGAATTATTGTACACCTGGTTCCCACTGACGAAATTAAAGAAGGCGCTCAGGCTGAAGCCCCGGTAGGAGAATGTATTCAATATGCCGCCTGTGAACTTCGGCGCGGCGGAGGTACCGGTGTACTGCAGGGTGGCCTGGTTATAGGAGTTGGTGAGCGTAATGGTCTGCTTGCCATTCTGGTCGGTCTCCACTTTCTGCCAGAGCGGATCGCCGTTAGCGGGATCTACGCCGGCCCAGATGCGCATGTACCATTTATCCATATCCTCATTCAAGCCTACGGGCTGCATGGCGCCCGGGCTGGCAAACTTGTCGCTGCCATTTAGCTTGGTAACCTTGTTCCGGTTATGCGCAATGTTAAAACTGGTTTCCCATTTGAATGCACCGGTAAGGTTCTGGGTGTTCAATGTGATCTCAAAGCCCCTGTTGTTTACAGAGCCAATGTTCTCCAGTATGGAAGAGTATCCGCTGGTGTACGGCAGATTCTTTGTCATCAGCAATGACTTGGCATGCTTGTCATACACATCTGCTATCAGTCCTATGCGGTCATCAAAAAAGCTAACGTTCAGTCCCAGGTTATTGACCCGGATCTTTTCCCAGGTAAGATCGGGATTGGCTTTCTGGGAAGGGTAGGAGCCTGCCAGGCCCGCGTAGCTTGCCGTTTGGTCATAAGAGTACAGTCCTAAGGCCTGGTAATCGCCGCTGGGCGGGTTGCCTACGGTGCCATGCCCCAGGCGCAGCTTCAGGAAGCTGATGGTGCTGTTGCCTGCCAGGAACTGTTCATTGGTCAGGATCCAGGATGCGCCTAACTGGTAAAAGCTGCCGCCGGGATTATTGTTGCCGAACTTGGACGAGATATCGTACACATAAGAAGCAACCAGGAAATACTTGTTGGCGAAATTATAATCGGCCTGCGCCAGCCATTTGGTGAATGAATACTGGTTCCAGCCACCGGTGGGATTGTTCTTTACCTCCGTGGCGGTGGACATAGCCGTCATTCCCTGCGGCAGCCCGCGGCCGGTGGCGGTATTCTCATCGTAATAATACTTTTCCCCCTCCTGCACCGCCAGCACTGACAGGTTATGATCTCCAAAACTATTATCATACCGCAGCCGGTTGGAGCTAAGCAGCCGGCTCGTATAGCTGTTCTCGTTAGAGAGGTAACCATTATCAGCGGTTCCTTCCTGCGATCGCCGGTCATAGTATTCCACTCCCTTATAGCTGTTAAAGTAAGCCCTGTTATAGGAGGAGATGGTAAAATGTTTGAAGATGGCATAATCGATATTCAGATCGCCTGTTCCTTCAAATTTTTTATCGTAGGAAAGATTGTACTGTAATGAATGCAGGAAATTGTGCTGGTCGCGGCCCAGCCATCCATCGCTGTTGCCCGGGCGTGGCGAGCCATCGCGGTTAAAAGGGTTGTCCCAGGGAAGGTCTGTATAAGCGTCGTACAGGGTGCTGCTCTGCTGGTTATCGTTCTTTGTGAAGATGCCGTTCACCAATACGCTTACTTTCAGCTTGTCTGTTATCTTATGCGTTACATTGGTACGGAAGCTGTAGGCTGTGAGCTTATTGGTGAGCAATGTGCCTTCTTCGCTGTAATAATTCCCCGAAGTAAAGAATTGTGTTCTTTCAGAACCGCCTGATGCGGAGAGCGTATAACTTTGTGTCATGGCTGTTCTGAAGGCAAGGTCCAGCCAGTTGGTATTGGTGTTCAGCACAGAGTCCGGGCGGCTGGTGAATGTTTGCTGATAGTCATAAAGCTGCCGGGAGTTCATAAGCCTGAACTTCCCGAAATTGGCCTTGTTAAATCCTGTTGTGGCGCTGAATGATATTTTTGATCTTCCTGCTTTTCCCTGTTTGGTCGTGATGATGATTACGCCGTTAGCAGCCCTTGAGCCATACAAACCTGTAGCAGCGGCATCTTTCAGGATGGTAACGGATTCCACATCGTTGGGGTTAAAGGTGCCGCCGATGTTGCCGTCCACCACGTAAAGGGGATCTGAGCTGGCGCCCAGGGTGCTTTGGCCGCGCACCAGTATCGCGGAGCCGGCAGTCGGATCCCCGGAAGGGGTAGACACTGTTACGCCGGCCGCTTTGCCCTGCAGCAGGCCGGCCAGATTATTGGAAGTAACATCCCGCAGTTTTTCACCGGTAACAGTAGTAACAGCGCTGGATAGATATTTGACATTTTTGGAAGTATAACCTACTACCGTTACGCCTTCAATATCCTTGCTCACCGGTATCAGCTGCAGATCCAGCGTTGTTTTTCCCTGTACATTCATTTCCCTGGATTCAAAGCCCAGGTAAGACACTTCCAGTACGGTATTTTCCGGCAGGTTAGTGAGGTTGTATACGCCATCTGCATTGGTGGTAGTACCCCTGCTTGTTCCTTTTACCTTAACGGATACACCCGGCAGGGGATGACCTTTATCGTCCGTGATCCTTCCCTTCAGATCATTGCCGGGCGGCAGCGCCTGTAGCGGGCTGTTTTCTTCCTTTGACCGGGAAATAATAATGGCTTTGTCTTCTATTACATATTCCAGCTGCTTGCCTGCCAGGATATCATGCAGGAATTTTTCCAGCGGCTGGTTTACAACATGTACATCCAGCGGGCCACAGTTCCGCAGAATATTTTTGTTGTAGAAGAATACATAGCCTGTTTGCTTTTTAACTGCATCGAACACTTTTGATAGCGTGACCTGCTCTCCTGAATAAGTGACGGTCTGGGAAAAGCTTGCTGCGCTGATGTGCACGCAGGCTGCCAGTAACAGAATGGTAGTAAGTTTCATTGTTCTTACCAGTGTTTTTAGCTTCCGGCGGTTGGAATGACCTGGTCCTGCCGCAGCGTCATAGCTGATTTTGGTTAAACGCTCTGCCCTTCCTGTATGGGCATAGCAGTTACACTTACAAAAAGTGCGAAAATCCATACTTTTGTAATGATTTAGGTTCAAGAATAAAATGTAGTCCTAGTCGGCTGTTTTGTCTGGTTACCTGAATTATCTGCAGGGAGGTGGTGCAAACACTTCCCTGTTTTCATTACAGGTTCTAACGGTTGTTCCTTCGATTTTGGTTACGGTAATATAATAAGACGTTTTTCTTCCTCTATGCGATATTTAACCTCTACCCGGCTTAATATTTTCAACATCTGGGACAGATGAAGGGTGCTGGGCAGCTCCCCTTCAAATGTGATGTCAGGGACTTTGCCCTCATACACCACCTCTATATTGTACCATCTTGCAAGCTGCCGCATTACCTGTTGCAGGGAGGCCCCTTCAAAATTGAAATACCCTTCTTTCCAGGCGATCACCTGATCTGTGTTGACGTTGTTTAACACGGTCACGGATGCATCCTGCTGTACCCTTGCCTGCTGTCCGGGCCTGACCTGTAACTTGCTGCCGCCGGCGGTTTCCACCATTACTGCTCCCTGCAGCAGGGTGACATTGATGCTCGCTTCATCGCTATAGGCGTTAACGTTAAAGCTGGTACCCAGCACCTTTACCTGCGTTTGATCATTTACCTTTACATAGAAAGGCATGGAGGGGTTTTTCGCTATCTCAAAGTAGGCTTCACCCGTAACCTCTACCAGGCGTTCTGTCCCGGTAAAGGCGGTAGGATACCGCAGAGAAGAGCCGGCATTCAGCCATACGGTTGTATTATCAGGCAGCACCAGCCGGAACTTACGCCCATAGGGTGTTGTAATGGTATTATAGCTAATTCCGCCGGACGCTCCCGCATCATATACAAGACTGCCATTATTATATATTACCTGCGTCCCATTCTGACTGGCAATCACCCCGTTGCCTGTGCTATCCAGCACTATTGATTTTCCGTTGGCAAGCACCAGCACCGCGCCCTGCCTGCCGGGCGCAACATCTTTCACCGTATTGGCAATGGCGGCCGGCTGTTTTTTTAAAGGCTGGCGGTTCAGCCACAGCGCTGCACCGGCCACAATGCATACCAATGCTGCTGCCGCCCACCACATCCGGGTTTTGAGCTGCCGTACAGGACGCTGAGCGGGCGAATGCCGCAGTATCCTGTCAACCATTTCATCTTTCCTGGTATCGGTGTAAACCTGCCGGGCCTGCAGATCATCCCATTCCTCCTTTAACAAGGCCGGCAGCTCCTGATCCGGGTCCGTCGCATCGAGCAGGCCCATTAGCTCTTCTGTCTCGGAAGGCGAGGCCTGGCCCTTGAACCAGCGTCGGAACAGTATTGAAAGCCTGGAGGATGTTTGCATGAAAAAGGTTACTTAATAATAGGAACAACAGGAAAATGAAAAAGGGGCTATGCGTAGGGAAATTTTTTTTTAGCGGCGTATGAACAGCAGGAAAATAACCAGCAGGTCGATCCTGGAGGCAACATATTGTGTAATGGAGCTGGTGGCGTATTGCAGGTATTTTTTGATCGTTTCCCTGGAAAGGCCGGTAGCAGCGGCTATCTCGCTGTACTTCATTCCCTGTTTCCGGCTCATTACCCATACTTTCTGTTGCTGGGGAGGGAGCAGGAGAATGGCTTCTTCAAGAAGGCTTAACCGGTGTTCCAGGTACTCAGGGTTGCTATCCGCGTGGAGGGCTTTGCTTTCTTCCCACTGCTTTACCCGCCTGTTCTCGCGGATCATCTTTTTAATGATATTCAGAGCATGGTTGCGGGAAATAACAAATAGATAGCTTCTAAAATTGCGGACATTATGCAATGTTTCCCGGCTTATCCAGATCTGCAGGAAAATATCCTGTACTACTTCTTCCGCCAGCTCGCTGGATTTTGTGATGTTTTGAATATAGGTATGTAAAAGATCGGCGTACAAATGAAAGAGCTGCCGGAATGCCTTTTCACTGCCTGCTGCTACAAGCGGTAGTAGGTTTTCGGTAATATCTGAAACATCTGCTGGCAATAAGGAATTTTTAGCGAATATAAAATT
>NZ_DATCRF010000383.1:0-5379 GCF_036569125.1 Chitinophaga sp.
CCCGGCGATTACAAGCTGTTTGCCATTAAGGAAGAGGACCGCGACCTGCAATATACCCAGCCAACTACGGAGCTGATCGCCTTCCAGGATAGTTTGATACACCTGCGGGAAACCAACATAAAAGACCTTACCATGCTGCTGTTCATAGAACAGGACAGCACCATAAAAGTACCCGGGGAGCAGCCTACGGAAGAGCCGGCGCCGGAAGAAAAAGAAAAGGAAAAAGATAAGGACAAAAAGAAAAAGCCCCGCCTGCAGATCCAGCCGCAGCTGGACCAGAACCAGCAGGAGCTGGATACACCTATGGTGCTGAACTTCACCATTCCGCTGGCCCGCCTGGATAGCACCCAATTCCACCTGGTGGAAGATACCTTGCTGAAACCGGTGAACATTGCCCAGATGAAGCTGGACTCAACCCGCAGTAAGCTAACCCTTAAATATCCCTGGAAAGAAGGTATGCACTACCGGCTGATCGTGGATAAAACGGCTGCTACGGATACGCTGAACCAGCAAATGACCAAAGCCGATACCATCAGCTTCTCCGCCAAAAAACTATCAGATTACGGAAAGCTATTCCTGAAGCTGAAGCTCAGCGACAGTACTGCCGCTTCCCTGAAAGGCGATACCAGCATTCATTTTGTAGTGCAGCTGGTAAAAGATAAGGATGTTAAATACTCCGGCGTAGTGGTAAATGGCAGCTGGACCAAAACCCTGATCACCCCCGGGGAGTACGAGATCCGTATTTTGCTGGATGAGAATGGCAATGGCAAATGGGACCGCGGCGTGTATTACAAACAGCCTAAAAAACAGCCGGAACGGGTGGTGAGCTTCCCGGAAAAAAAGAATATTAAAGCCAACTGGGGGGTGAAGGAAGATCTTACGTTGTAGGAGATCGCTCCCTTACTTTTGGTATTTCACCGCACTCTCCTTTTCATTAATTTTGTTGCATGATCTTTTCCTCTGCCCTGATTGAAAATGCGGTCAATGAATTTGCCAGGATGCCGGGCATCGGCAAAAAAACAGCCCTGCGGCTGGTGTTGCATTTGCTGAAGCAGGAGCCTTCGCAGGTACAGCAGTTTAGTGAGGTAATTGCCCGTATGCGCCAGCAGATCAGGTTTTGCCAACAGTGCCATAATGTTTCCGACGAAGATATCTGCAGCATTTGCGCCAGCCATAGCCGTAAAAAAGAGCTGGTATGCGTGGTGGAGAACATACGCGATGTAATGGCTATTGAAAATACGCAGCAGTACAATGGGCTGTACCATGTGCTGGGCGGCATCATCTCCCCTATTGACGGTATTGGACCCGATCAGCTGAACATTCACTCCCTGGTGGAAAGGGTGCAGCAGCAAGGCATTACAGAAGTTATTATGGCCTTAAGCCCTACTATTGAAGGCGATACCACCATCTATTATCTTTCCAAAAAGCTGAAGGAGCTGCCCGTAAAAATCACTACCATTGCCCGCGGCATTGCCTTTGGCGGTGAGCTGGAGTATGCAGATGAAATGACGCTGGCCAGGTCTATTACGAACCGGCTGCCGCTGGAAAGCTATATGCAGAAGTAATTACGAATTATTCAATTACGAATTAGGCAGTGCGAGTGAGGTGCCGTTCGGAGAAAAAATCGCTTTAATCCATTCGTAATTCGTAATTGAATAATTCGTAATTAAAAAAATACAGGTGCTTAATAGCACCCGTGTGTGTTTAACCTGTAATTCCACGTTATGAAAAAGGTATCAGCCCGCAGGGCGCGCTGACAAAGAGTTTTATGAGGTTGGTCCGGCTTCCGGTCCCGTTTGTGTTTCCTGTAATTGCCTCCACTTTTGCATTTCATACTTGTTCAGAAAGCATATTTTAAATACTTCTGAATGATCGTTATCGCCTGGCCCGTCTGCCACAGGTACCGGCTGCAGCCCTAATGCTGCCAGGTGTTGTTGTAAACTATGGATATGCTCCGCAATACGCATGGTTGGGTTGTTACAAGTCAACAATAAGAACAAGGCTGTGGTGGTGTTATTGTTCAGTTACAACAGGAGCGCATACTGCATACAGTTATACGCGTTGTAATGAAAAGGGTATTGGTGGGTACCTTGGTAGCTGTCAGATATTTGTTGTATTCGTTTTGCATGATTTAGTGCATGAAGAAGCATGGCTTCCAATTACCCTACAAATATAGTAGACTAATAATACTAAACAAAATTATTTTTTACTTCCAGTCAAAAGGCCTGTAAATGCATGCAGCACCTTCTGTATATGTTCCTGATATGCTGCAGGTACAAAGACAGGTCAATTTAACAGGTCCTTAACATCTGTTATAACCCATATACCAAATCATGCATTTCTCTCAGGAGTTTAGTATCTTTGCAGGATTCCCGGCGGGTGGATTTGTTTATTGTTCGACCCCCCGGTTCACCATCTTCTTAACCGTAACTAATAAACATCAAGCACATGAAATCTTTGCAACAATGCGCCACAGAGCGCATCCTGATTATCGATGGTGCAATGGGCACCATGATCCAACGCTACAAATTAGAAGAATCCGACTACAGGGGGGAACGTTTTAAAGACCATCACAGCGATGTGAAAGGGAATAACGACCTGTTGAACCTTACCCAGCCGGATATTATTGAAGCCATCCACAAGGCTTACCTGGACGCGGGCGCGGATATTATTGAAACCAATACATTCAGCAGCACTTCCATTGCCATGGCGGATTACGATATGCAGCACCTGGCTTTTGAGCTGAACGTAGCAGCAGCCCGCATTGCCAAAAAGGCCGCTGCGGAGTATACCGCTAAAAACCCGGATAAGCCGCGGTTTGTAGCCGGCGCTATTGGTCCGCTCAATAAAACCCTTTCCCTTTCCCCGGATGTAAATAACCCGGGCTTCCGCTCCGTAACGTTTGATGAGGTGGCCACTGCCTATACAGAGCAGATCAAAGGCCTGGTAGAAGGCGGCGTGGACATCTTATTAATAGAAACCATCTTTGATACGCTGAACTGTAAGGCAGCCATTTACGCCATTAAGCAATACTTCCGGGAAACCGGTAAGCCGGAGCTGCCTATTATGATCTCCGGAACCATTACCGATGCTTCCGGCAGAACGCTGAGCGGACAAACACTGGAAGCATTTTACATCTCCGTTATGCATGCGCACCCTTTCTCCGTAGGGCTGAACTGCGCACTGGGCGGGCAGCAAATGCGGCCGCATGTGGAGGAGCTCTCGCACATAGCAGCCTGTTATGTAAGCTGCTATCCCAACGCCGGGCTGCCCAATGCCTTTGGTGAGTATGATGAGCAGCCGGAAGATACTGCCTGCATTATTGAAGATTTTGCAAAAGAAGGCTTTGTAAATATTGTAGGTGGCTGCTGCGGTACCACGCCGGATCATATACGTCATATTGCGGAACATGTAAAAACCATTAAGCCCCGTCCCTTACCCAGGCTGGAACCCACCCTGGCATAAACAGCAATAACAACATGAGTGCAACAATAACTAATTCTGATACATCGAACGGAACACTGGTCATTAAACCATACCTGCGGCTGAGCGGGCTGGAACCGCTGGTAGTAAGGCCGGAGACCAATTTCCTGAACATAGGGGAGCGAACCAACGTAACCGGTTCCAAAAAGTTTGCCCGCCTCATACGGGAAGGCCAGTACGAAGAGGCCTTGTCCGTAGCGCGGCAGCAGGTGGAAAGCGGCGCCCAGATCCTGGACGTGAACATGGACGATGCCCTGCTGGACGGGGAAAAGGCCATGACCACCTTCCTGAACCTGGTAGTGGCAGAACCGGATATTTCCAAGATCCCCATCATGATAGACTCCAGTAAGTTCAGCATTATTGAAGCGGGTCTTAAATGTATACAGGGTAAATGTATTGTAAACTCCATCAGCTTAAAAGAAGGCGAAGCCAAATTCATTGAACAGGCCTTTATTTGTAAAAGCTTTGGTGCAGCCGTGGTAGTAATGGCGTTTGATGAGCATGGCCAGGCCGATACCAAGGAGAAAAAAATAAGCTTCAGCCACCGCGCCTATAAGATCCTAACAGAGCAGGTAGGCTATGACCCACAGGATATTATCTTCGATCCCAACATCTTTGCCATAGCCACCGGTATTGAAGAGCATAATAACTACGCGGTAGATTTTATTGAAGCTACCCGCGAAATAAAACGCCTTATGCCCCTGACCCGTGTAAGCGGCGGGGTAAGTAATATCTCTTTCTCTTTCCGTGGTAATGATGTGGTGCGTGAAGCCATGCACTCCGTATTCCTGTACTATGCCATTAAAGCCGGTATGGATATGGGTATCGTGAATGCCGGCATGATCCAGATCTATGATGAGATAGAACCGCAGCTGCGCGAGCTGTGTGAAGATGCTATACTGAACCGACGGGATGATGCAACGGAAAGGCTGATCAATTTTGCCGAAACCGTAAAAGCCAAAGGCAAAGTAATAGAGAAAGATGAAAGCTGGCGGCAGGGCACCGTGCAGGAACGCTTAAGCCATGCGCTGGTAAACGGTATCACCGATTATATAGAAGCAGATACGGAAGAGGCGCGCCAGCAATACGACCGCCCGCTGGATGTAATTGAAGGCCCGCTGATGGATGGCATGAACATCGTAGGCGACCTGTTTGGCAGTGGCAAAATGTTCCTGCCACAGGTAGTAAAGAGCGCACGCGTAATGAAGAAATCTGTTGCGGTGCTCACCCCTTATATAGAAGAAGAAAAACAACGCCTGGTAGCACAGAACGGCGGACAAATAAAATCAGCCGGTAAAATATTGTTAGCTACCGTTAAAGGTGATGTGCATGATATAGGTAAGAACATTGTAGGCGTGGTATTAGGCTGTAATGGCTATGATATCATAGACATGGGCGTAATGGTGCCCACGGAAAAGATCTTACAAACGGCCCGGGAACAGCAGGTGGATATTATTGGCTTAAGCGGCCTTATTACCCCCAGCCTGGATGAAATGGTGCACGTAGCCCGCGAGCTGAAACGCCAGCAGTTTGATATCCCATTACTCATAGGCGGCGCTACCACTTCCCGCACGCATACCGCTGTAAAAATAGCGCAGGAGTATGAGCATGGCGTAGTGCATGTATTAGATGCATCCCGCAGCGTAACCGTTACAGGCAGCCTGCTGAACAAAGCCCTGAAAAAGAATTTTCTCGCAGAAGTTAAAAGTGAATACGAGAAGCTGAATGAAGGCTTCCGCAATAAACGCCCGGTAAAACAATACCTCTCAGTAGCAGATGCCAGAAAGAATAAAGCCGTTATTGACTGGAACAGCTTTACCCCGGTACAGCCCAAACAGCCCGGCATACAGGTGTTTAAGGACTATGACCTGGGGGCGATAGCCCAGTATATAGACT
>NZ_DATCRF010000384.1:0-7950 GCF_036569125.1 Chitinophaga sp.
ATAATATTTTTGATCTTTTCGGGGTCGGTGAGCTTTTCGCGAATGTCGTCAAAGGATAACAGCTCATCTGCCACCAGCTTGCCCAGCTTTTCGGCAAACTGCCGCTGCCGTTTGGGGAAGATGCCCTGCAGGGTCATAAAACCGAGGTTCATAGGCTGCCGGGGATGGAACAGCATTTTAATGGCGATCCAGTTAGTGAACCATCCTATGAAAGCGGAGATGAACGGAATCAGGTAGATAGACATTGTAAGCTCACAGTTTTAAGAGAGCGCAAAGAAAGGGAAAAATGAGCAAATAGCGGCGGATTGTTAGGGGTACCTGGCAGGATAGAAATTTTTTGAGCAGCTATTTGGAAATTGAGAAGGTTTTCACTTATCTTTGCAGTCCGCAAAATGAAACGGTGGTTGTAGCTCAGTTGGTTAGAGCATCAGATTGTGGTTCTGAGGGTCGAGGGTTCGAGCCCCTTCATCCACCCGAAAAGGGAAGTCTTTCAAAAGGCTTCCCTTTTTTAATTTCTTAACCTGCTGCTGTTACAGTATCGTATTTCCAATCCGGAATTATCACAACAGCTCCACCATCCTCTCAGCTATCCGTTCCAACTCTTCAACACTTCGCGGTTTAATGAAATAGTCAATGGCGCCCAGCCGTAAGCACTCTACTTTTTCTGCTTTATTTTCCGAAGTGGTCCATACAACCACCGGAACCATTGATAAGGTTTTGTTTTCATCCAGCACGGCTAACACCTGCGCGCCGGACATAACCGGCATGTTGTAATCCATTATGATCAAATGGGGGAAGGTCTCCGCCGGACAATTTCTCAAATAATCCAGGGCCTGCATTCCATTATACACACTTTTTATTTGAAGTGGGATATTTTGCCTTAACAGTTCTTCTCTCAGAGCATAGTGATCATCCTGGTCATCATCAACCAGTAATATACACTTTGGGTTTTCAGTCATATACGCCTTTTTTTTGCTACACTCTCTCTATAAGGCAAAACTAAAGGACGATATGGACCGCAAAGTAAACTTATTTATTTAAAAATCAAATAAATATATATGCAAACTCATCTATTCGTATTTGTCACTTTTAGCTAATTACATATCACGAACAGCCGCGCAAACGGCATAACATCATGCCGCGCCATCTTCGCCTAAGCTCCCGGATCCAGGGAAAAAGCCGGGTAAAGAATACCCGGCAAAACCTATATACATCTACATCCAAAATGAGCAACTTTAAGTATTGGGACCTTATCTAAAATTGATTAATGTGCTAATAACATATGATAAGAGCAGCTGGGTACAACTACCCGGCCGGTACCGTTTTATCATACAACCAAAAATCTTGTTTGTACAGCGTCTTCATACATTAATGGGTTTATCATAATGCCATGACATGCCCACCGGCTGCCAGATTACAATGCAGCCTTATACGGCTCTTTACCATTAAATTACATTGTAAACGTTCGTTCCAAATTGTAAACCACCTGCAAACTATTGGGCTAAAACTATGCCGCAGCATCGTTTGCGAAGGCCCGCCAGCAGCGGGATCTGATGAGTATGTATAAGCCACACCTCAATTATGGAACCGGTTCTACAGAAGCGTTGCAACACTGATTCCATCCGATAACAATCATACACCCCGTTTAAGCAATTCCTCATTCCAGTAATAAATCCTTTATATAACGTTAATACTTTGTTAAACCGGGCTTAACCTTCGCTTTTAATATTTGCACCTTCTTAATCAAAAACCGTCATGATGAATCTTTTAAAAAGAGGGTCATTCTTCAGTATTATTCTGTGTCTGTATGCTATGTATTCAATAGCCCAAACCAACCTGGCAGGCATTTCCGGCAAAGTAAGCGGAACTAACAACACACCATTACCAGGTGCATTCATACTGGTAAAAAATGAATCAACAGGATTTCAGACAAGGGCTGTATCCAATGATAAAGGTGAATTTTTTCTGAAAGAGCTGCCCTTGGGCGCTCCCTATTCCATTACGGTTGAAGCAATGGGAATGGTATCCCAGAAACAAACCGGTTATGCGTTGAACCAGGGCGATCTGCTAAAGGTTACTTTCAGTATGGCCGAGAAGCTGACCGACCTGCAGGCCGTTGTGGTTACCGCAGGATCGCTTAAAAACAAGATTGAAAATATAGGCGCATCCACCGCTGTAACGGCAAGGGATATTGCAAAGCTGCCGGTGAACGGGCGTAATTTTACCTCGCTCATGGATCTTTCTCCTTTAAGCAGCGGCACTAACTTATCCGGGCAGCTGGCATCCGCCACTAACTTTACCATTGATGGTATGGCGGCCAGGGGTACTATTTCCGGCGGGCAGCCTACCGGCGCATACTCCATTACCATGGAAGCCGTGCGCGAGTTCCAGGTGGTTACCAACCAGTATGATGTTACGTATGGTAATGCAGGCGGCGGTACGGTAAGTACGGTTACCAAATCAGGTACCAACACCTTAACGGGAAGCGCCTTTACCTTTCTGCGCACCGACTGGCTATCCAGCCAGTATGGCCTGAACGGGCAGAAACGTAATCAGCCCTTTTCCACCTACCAGTATGGCTTCTCAATCGGCGGCCCTATTATTAAAGACAAAGCGCATTTCTTTTTTGCCTGGGATCACCAGGAAGATTCTCATCCTTTATATATAGCCAATATCCAGTCAGCGGCTGACGAAAAAAGATTCAATGTAACACAAGCTACGCTGGATCAGTTCCTGACCATTGCAAGGGGTAAGTATGGCGTTGCCGCCACGCCCCAGTTTGGCCAGTTTGATAAAAAGAAGAATACGCATGCTGTTTTCGGAAGGATCGACTGGCAGTTAAACCAGAAGAACCTCCTCACTATCCGGGACAACTTTATTTATGATATGGATAACCAGTCAGATGGTGATAATACTGCTATTAACATCTATGAGGTATACAGCTCCCGCAAAAGCTTAAACAATAGTTTGATCGCCTCGCTGCGTACTTCCATCAGCTCTAACCTGACCAATGAGCTGAAGCTGCAGCACTATTGGGAATACAATAAACTGTTTGCCAACGATCAGCTGCCGGCAGCTAACATTCCCAGAGCTATTGTACAGAACATTCAATCCAAAGCCAGCGACAGCTCTACCGTAACCACTGCCATTCAGTTAGGCGGGCAGCGTTATGGCGGCGACTATTTCAATAATAACCTGGTGCAGCTGATAGATAATGTATACTGGAATACTGATAAGACCCGCTTTACCTTTGGCGGCGGTGTTACATTTACTAATCAGAACTCCATTTACGGAAGCGAAACCAATGGCCGCTTTTATTTTACCGGCCTGAATAATTTTGATAACCTTACGCCTTACCGTTATGCAAGGGATATTTATTTAACGGATGATCATAACATCAAGTTCAATATCCTGGCGCCTAATGTTTATGCGCAGATGCAAACAAGCCTGTTCCCGGGGTTTGACATCACTGCCGGTGTGCGCGTGGATTATACCGCATACCTGGACCACGCGAACTATAACGAAACCGTGTTCAATACACTTGGTTTAAATACCGCTAATAAGCTGAGGACCTTACAGGTGCAGCCCCGTATCCAGGCCACCTGGGATGTAGGACAGAACAAGCGTGATATTATCCGTGTAGGCGGTGGCATCTTAGGCTCTGCGCTGAATCCTTATTCCATGATCAACAATATGCTGTTCGATGGTTCACATATCGTTGGCGTTGATCTTACCGGTGCAATGGTGCCCAGCCCGAATTTTGTATCCTACCGTAAAGATCCTTCATCTGCCCCCGGTATGGACCTGCTGAATAATCCCAATGTGCCTAAGCTGGCCACCATCAATATGAATGGTAAAGATGCCAAAGTACCTACCGTTTATAAGGCTAATGCATCCTATTCGCATTTCTTTAACGAGAATTTCAGGATGAGCGTGAACGGTTACCTTACCTTTGGCCGTAACAACTATACGTATGTAGACCGTAACATGGTAGAGCAGCCCTACTTCCGTATTGCTGCCGAAGATAACCGCGGGGTATATGTACCTGCATCTACCATCAATGCAGGCAATGGCGCGGCCGACTGGACCCAGAGCCGTAAAACAACGCAGGTAGGCCGTGTGCTGGAGCTGGAAAGCACCGGAAAGGTAAACCAGATGGCATTTGTAGTAGACGGTAGCTACCGTTATTTCAGAGATGGTGAAATTGCTTTTTCTTACACCTGGAATCAAACCAAGGACAACACCTCCTATAACGGTAACGTAGCAAATACCGCAACACTGGTGCAATACATAAAAGACGATCCGCGCGATCTGAGCAAAACAACCTATTCCGATAACCAGTTCAGAAATAAGATAGTGGTGTACGGCACAGCGCCTACCTTCTGGGGTATCAGCGCCGGTGTTCGTTTCTCCGGCATTGGCGGCACCCGTTATTCCCTGGTAGTTAACGGGAATGTTAACGGCGACTTTGTTGCCACTAACGACCTGGCTTATGTATATGATCCCAATTCCGCCAGTACGCCGCAGTACCTGAAAGACGGTATCAATGCCATCCTGGCAAATCCCACGGTAGAAAAGGGCACAAAAGATTATATCCGTAAAAGCTTTGGCAAGATCGCTGAGCGGAATGGCGGTGTAAACCCCTTCTATGGTGTATTTGATATAAGGCTGGCAAAAAAGATCAGGACGTTCAGGAAACAATACCTGGAGATCTCCATGGATATGTTTAATGTGGCTAACGCATTAAACCGGGACTGGGGCGTGAACCATAATGTTGGCGCAACCAGCTTGTATACGATCAAGAGCTTTGATCCCGCTACCAATACCTATAAGTATGCGGTTAATACCAATGCAGGTGTTTCTGCTTTAAGTGGTAATCCTTACCAGGTACAGATAGGTGTGAGATATGGATTCTGATAATGCTGAATAATCCACCCGAACGGGAAGTCTTTCAAAAGGCTTCCCGTTTTTATTTTGTTTACCTCCGCCATAACAGCATCCGTTTCCCGCCCTTCGGTCCTGAAAACTATGTTTTTTAGTTTTTTGCTAAAAATATTAGCTTTACAGAAAAAGCAGGGCTATGCCAGTTGAATTAGAGGAGGTTAGAATGGGCAATTATTTTGCCCTGGGAAAGGAGGTGATCAGGATCTCAGAGCATCACTATCCTATACTGATGGCGTTGTGCGATCAGCTGCAACCCTTACGCTTACAGGCGCCCCGCCTGAGCAAGCTGGGTTTTAACCTGGTGCGCCCCCAGGATTTTAATAACTGGACCAAAGTACACCATGGCCTGCCCGTTTTCCTGAAAGCGGCTGGCAATAACCGCTATATACTGCAATTCACCGGGTACGATAAGGTGCGGGTGGTAGAATACATTCACGAGCTGCAGAACATCTGGTACTGGTTATTTGCAGAGCCCCTGCAAAAGAAAGAAGACCTGCCCCAGGGGCCCGATAGCCCCGGCGCCCTTGCCAACCACGCCTATCAGCCTTTTTATCTTACCTGGGACTGCCAGTTCCTGATCTGTACAAAACCGCATGTGTTATGGCGCATTACCAGCGATAAGCCCCTGTTTGAGCATGCGGGTAAAAAGCTGGGATTAAAGCTCATGCAGGGCCAGGCCGGTAATACCTTACAGAACCAGGCCATAGAATGGCTAAAGATGGAGCTGCGGAGAATGCCGGCGTTAACAGAAAAGGGCGCATCCTGATACTGTATAAAGAGCTAATCCCCCCTGGCTGCCTGCTGCAATGGACTTATTGGCATCTCCAACCTGTAAAGCCAATTCTGCATTCAATACGTCGACTGTAAGGTTTTTCTGTACTAAGACAATCTGTTGCAGAGAAGGGATAAGCCCCCTATAAGCCCTCTATACTCCCCCTGTGAGCTCCCTATAAGCTCACCCTTATAAGAGGGGGCTTATAGGGAGTGTATATACAGGTAAATATTTGCTTATTAATGCTTCTTCACCAGCCCGGCCGCCCATTCATCCAGGTAACTTTCCAGTACGGTCAGCGGCATATCACCCTGCTGTAACAAGGCCGTATGGAAGCTGCGCAGGCTAAAGGCCGGGCCCAGCTGCCGCTCGTATTTTTTCCGCAATGCCTGGATCTTTAATTCCCCGATCTTGTAGGTAAGCGCCTGCGCGGGAAAGGCCATGTAGCGCTCTATCTCAGCTATGGCAATGGCTTCGCTCACCGGCTCATGGGCCATCATGTAGGCAATGGCCTGCTCACGCGTCATTTTACCGGTATGGATACTTACATCCACCACCAGCCGTATAGCGCGGTGCATCTCGTTGTTCAGCGCGCCCATTTGCTGGTAAGGGTCGGTGTAGCAGCCCAGCAGCGGGCCCAGTGATTCGCAATACAGGGCCCATCCCTCAATAAAACCCTTAAAGGAAGGCAGGCGCCGGAAAGCCGGCAGCGACTTATTTTCCTGCTGCAGCGAGATCTGGAAATGGTGCCCGGGAATGGCTTCATGAATAAAATTCACCTCCAGCCCGTAAAAAGTAACATTCACCTTGGTTGCATCCGGCACAGGTACATAAAATACACCGGGGCGGGTAGCATCTGCAGAGCCAAGCACATATGCCGGCCCGGCCTGCGACGCTTCGCGGAAAGCCTCAAACCGCCTGATCTCAAAAGGTGTTTTAGGGTATAGCTCAAACAAGGCGGGCAGGTGCGGTTTTATCTTTTCATAAATACGGCGGTAAGCATCCAGCACCTGCTCCGGTGTGGTAAAAGGCGTGAACTTAGGATCTGTTCTCAGGTAATGAAAGAACTCCTGCAAAGTGCCTTTAAAACCGGTTTGCACTTTCAGCGCTTCCATGCGTTGCGTAATACGCGCTACCTCTTGTAAGCCGGTTTGGTAAATGCTTTCCGGGCTTTCATCCGTAGTGGCATGCAGGCGTATATAGTAGCGGTAAATGGCTGCGCCGCCCGGCAGGGCCGACAGGCCTGCGCTGTCTGTAGCAGCGGGCAGATAAGTGTTTTGCAGGTAGTCGGCCAGCCTTTTAAAAGCCGGCAGCAGCTGCTGTGCAAGTACCTGTTGATAGGCCTGTAGTATGCGTTGCTTATCTGCTGCGGCAAAGGAACCCGGCAGGTGCTTTAAGGGCTGGTAAAACACATTCGTAGCAGTATCTGTTGTTGCCAGGGCAGTCATTTGCGGAATGATTTTTATAACCAGGGTCTTAGGCAATACTAAACCGGTTTGTATGCCTTTGTTAAAGTTGGCTATGCAGGTATCCAGCCATGGAACAAAGGCAGTAAGCCGTTTCAGCCAGTTATCATAATCCTTTACGGTATTAAAGGGCTGTGCAGAGATACCGGTACCTAACTGCCCTATGAGCGCAGGCGTAGAGGTGAACTGATTTACCGGCATGTATTCCAGGTGCAGCGCTTTCTTTTCCAGGCCGGTTTCCAGCAATTCCTGCAGTACGTCGTACGAGATGCGGTCTGCTGTAGTTAAGCTGCTGCGCTGAACAGTATGTAATGCCTGCAGGTATTTTTCGTAAAAGCTATGCTCCTTTTCCAGGAAGGTAGCGGAAATATCATTCGGCAGCTGATCATCATAGCGGTGATCGCCGGCAAAGGTGGCATCCAGCGGAAAAAGCTGCTGGTATTCCTGCTGATAATCTTCAAATAAGCGGTGCAGCTTTTTTGCCTGTGCGGCAGCAGTGGTCATGGCTGTTACTGCTATCATCAATAGCAGTGCAACCTTCTTCATGTTCCTCATAAAAGTTGTTATAATGTTTTTACCATCCACACAGTGCAGCTGTAATGGCCCGAAAGGCCCAGTGGTGCGGTTAAGTATTCAAACCCCATTTTTTCGTATAAGGGAATAGCGATGTGCAGCTCGGGCATAGTTTCCAGGTACATATGCGTGTAACCTTTTTCGGCAGCGGCCTTACAACATTGTGCTATCAGCTGTTTGCCCCATCCCTGGCCC
>NZ_DATCRF010000385.1:0-10408 GCF_036569125.1 Chitinophaga sp.
ATTCTGAACGGTTCAATTGTTAACACCGTTTTATCTTTATGATCTTTTAATGAACCGCTGACTTCTATAAAATCGCCTTTTGCAGTAGCCACTTTCTGCGGCGCAATGTTATAATCTGCATTCATTAAACGGGTGGCGTTCTGGGATAATAAACCGGCATTTCTTTGTAATACGGAGGCGTTGGCGCCGGAGTATACGTTACCCAGCGTGGTTACCTTTTTGTTAATAGAGTCAACCAGTGCGGCAGTTCTCTTTTTTTCCACTGCTGCTGCATCTTTCGGTAAGGCATCGCTTAATAATTCCAGTGAGGCAGCTTTGCGGGAAATATCCTGCAAATGGTTGTTTATAGATTGTACGCCCGATCTTGTAATGCTGGGAATATCTTCCGGTGTATTGATCCTGTAAACACTTACGGGTCCAAAAACAGCAGTCTTCATTTTCGCAGCAGAGTTATTGGCAGGGTCGTTCATGGCTACCTTCAGCAGGGTATCCATATTCATAACCGCATTAATGCTGATGATCTGTTGTTCTATATCTTTAAAAGCGCTGTTAATGTCATCCAGCAGCCCCTTCTTTTTATCGAAGTAGGTTTTACTTTTATCTACATCCTGTTTCTTAATACCATCCAGGCTTACCAGCTTTTGCGCTTTGGCTTTCATAACCGTTAGGGCAGCCTGGTTATCGGCTGTTTTATTGGTAATGCCGCCAATGGTATTAAGGCCGGATTGCACGGTGCTCATACCATCTTCATAATTATGATTTATTTCGGCAAAACCGGCCGTTACTGTAAATGCAAAAGGGTTTATGTTTTTAAATCCAAGACTAAGGGCCGTACCTTCTTTTATATACTGTTTTACTGCGGGATCAAATTTGCCGGTAGCCATATCGTAGTTAAGCGTTTCCTGCGCAGAACAATAAAAAACCGATAAGGTGCAAATAATACAGAAAATGTGTTTCATAGTAAATTGTTTTGGGATTGTGTAAGAATGTGTGTACCAATATTTACTTGCCGATGGCCTGGTTAATATCCTCACGGAGCTGTGCCGCCCACCCGGCAGATACAGCCCTGAATGCAGGCGCCATCATGGTTACAGCCAGTGGCTGATCTGCGATCTTGTTTTTCGCTATGAGTTCTTTCAGCGGCTCTTTGGTGGTTTTGTCTATTATTTGCCGCCACGACATGTTATTTGCTTTACTGAGTACACCAATGGATCGAAAGGCCAGTTCATCCGAAGTAAAAATACCCTGCCACCATTCGCCGGTTTCAGGTATACGCCAGGATATATAACCATCCTTCAATACCTGACGGGGTTGCGTAATGGCGCCTGTAAAGCTGTAGCGGACAGCAGGGCTGAAAACAGGGTCGAAATAGTTGGGGGTGTAAAAATCTGATACCAGAATGCCATTGATACGGTAGCCAAACTGTTCGCCTTCGCAGGGGTCGCAGGCTTCTACCAGGTAGTTCACCCGTCCCTGACCGGGTTTAATGGACTGCGATGCAATGAAGCGGTCGCCGAAAGGATCTACCAGCATTTCCAGCACCTCATGGCTTACGGTAAGCGCCGTTGCATTGCTGGCTAATACCAGCGCATAAGGCTGGCCGTTCCTGTCGAGGTGAATGCCGGCTGCATCCACCCCAATATCATCGCGGATAATAATGGCCCAGTAGTCAGGCGGAATGTCTTCGAGCCGGGAAAAGGCATCCATGGTAGCCGGTATATTCCATACCGGGCTAAAGTCGCGTGTGATCTGCTTTTGAATAGCAGCCGCTATTTGTGTGACTTCTGAAAACCCAACTTTCTGGGATTCACTAACGAGTGCAAGAAAGATCGTTAACATGATAAGGGGTTTTATGTATTGTCCTCAAATTGATTACTTGCTCAGAATACCGGTTACGTAAGCCAGTATTACACCTACGAACATGTTGCCTGATTCTGTAACTGTTGTAACTACTTCTTTGGGATTGGTGGAAAATCCTTCATGGATCCAGGCGACCATGCAGGCAATAAGGCTCAGGAAATAACAAATGAGCGCAAACAGCTGGATCTGCTCTTTTATATCCAGCGGAGCAGGTATCTCCAATGCTGCTGTTGGTTTTCCCAGCATTACAAAGCGGGATAATGCGGAGTTGGGCTTTGCCACAGAGATACCAAGTATGGCGCCCAGGTTGGTGAGTAACAGGGCTTGTATTGCGCCTATCATGGTGGCTAGTACTTTGGGATAACTGGTGTCTGTAACTTCCTGGCTGCCCCAGGATAAAGAGATGGCCTGCTGAATGCCATAGGCATAAAAAGCCAGTGCAGCGGCCAGTAACAGCCAGCCCGTTGCGGCGATGATCAACTTTTTCATTGTTTTGAATTTAAAAACAGATTTGCTTTGAGGTTATTTGTTGCTGTAAAAGTAGCTGTGGAGAACAAGCGTAACAACGGGATAATCACCATTGATAGAGGGGGTATTTTTCCCGGGGGGATGGTTATAAACGGATGGGGTAAATAACATTAATGCCACACCTGGCCGGTGTGGCATTAATATTAAACAGTGTTTCCAGCGAATGAAAAACGTTTACAGTACTTACATCTCAGCTTTATAGAACACATAACCGCCGTGGTATAATACCCCATCCCGGAAATCGCCATCGGCGCTAAAGCCGGAATCATCCTGGTACTCTATATGATCACCATTAATGGTATAGCTGCCGGTGTAGGCGCTTTGGCGGGTGCCTCTTGCTTCATCATACCGGCCATTGGGTAACAGCTCCTGGCGGATGTGGCCATCTTTCGTCATCCACATGCCGGTGTAAGGGGAAGGTGTTTGCATACAGTATAGTTTTAAATGTTTGTGCTATGCATTAACTGCTTCATGCGCAGTAGCAGTAGCGAGGGTTTTCCAGTCTTCCATGTCCTTTTCAATAGCGGCTATTTTTTTATGCGCTAATTCATAAGCGTCTTCTCCCAGGAACAGGTGTAAAGGCGGATTTTTTTCATTGGCAATGCGGATCACTGCTGCTACAGCTTTTTCCGGGTCGCCTGGCTGGTTACCGTTTATGTCCTGCTGGTGCAGTTCCTGCGCGGCTCTTACTGCTTTGTAGGCGGCAATTTCGTTAGCAGGTACCCGCAGGGAATCGGCAGTCAGGAACTGCGTTCTGAAATAACCCGGTGATACAATAGTGACGTTTATACCAAACTCTTTTATTTCTGTTGACAAAGATTCTGAAAGCCCGTCTACCGCAAATTTGGTAGCGCAATAAATACCGAAGCCGGGGAACGTACCGATAAAACCGCCAATAGAAGAAATGTTGATGATATGGCCTGCCTGCTGTTCACGCATATACGGCAGTACACCGCGTATTACGTTCAGGGTGCCAAATACATTTACATCAAAGTTGTCGCGGCTTTCGGCGTCGGAGAGTTCTTCCAGGCTGCCTGCCAGGCCGTAACCGGCATTGTTCACCGCTACATCAATACGTCCGAAATGTTGAATAGTAGCGGCAACGGCATTTTGTACGCTGCTTTCTGATTTAATATCAACAGCCAGCGGAAGAAATCCTTCCACATTTTCACCTACCGCGGAGATCAGGTCATTTATATTCCGGGAGGTAGCTGCTACCTGCTGGCCTTGTTGCAATAGCTGCTTCACAAAGGAAAGACCTAAACCTTTGGAGGCGCCGGTAATAAACCATGTTTTTGTGCTGTTCATATGTTTGTGTTTTTGATGGAACAAAATTAGCGCAGGGAACCATGCGGGAGCTTACGCGGTTCAAACGTATAATTGCAAAATTCAAACAACTGAAAACGGAGGCGCCCGGGGTAGGGAGCTGGATAGCAGGAGGCGCCCCTTAAAGGAGGGAGTCTGGCTATTATTAATCAAAGAATTTGAATAGGGTAGCCATCAACAACAGGGGGCCCAAAACGATGCCTACAGCGGTTCCTTACCGGTGCTCCCCATCAGGCTGTTTGTATCTATTAGATTGTCTATAAACGGCAACACATTGTTTATAAAAGGCCGCAATACACTTGCTGGCTGCGGTGTAAGCGCAAACTGGCGCGATTTTTCTCCTTTTGGGGATATGGAAAAGCATTTCAAAAAGGGCGATACCGTTCACTGGAAATCATCCGGCGGCCCATCTACCGGTAAGATCATTAAGGTGCACACCAAAGATTTTACGTTTAAAGGCGTAACACACCGTGCATCTGCCAGCGAGCCACAATATGAAGTGGAAAGTGAGAAAAGCGGGGAAACCGCCGCGCATAAAGCATCTGCCCTGCATAAATAGGATCTGATCATCAAAAAATTTGTGATATGCCTGCACATAAAAAAGCCGCACCGCATAAAAGTACCCGGAAATGGTCTGCTGAGGTAACAGAGAACAGTGATGCGCTTGACCTGAAGAAAAACATTTTTGAATCACATGATCCGAAGGAGATTGCGCAGTCCCTGAAATCATCCGCCAATAAAAGCCACCGGCGTAAATCCAGCCCGTACAGGTCGGCTATGTCTATGTTAACTTTTTATATTAACCGGGCAGGAAAGAATTTGCCGAAGCGGCAAAAGAATGTATTGGAAAAAGCAAAAGACGAGCTGAGAGTGGCTTTTGGACGAGAGTGAGATAATGTAAAATGTAAAATTTTAAATCTTAAATGTAAAAGTGGAACGTAGTCCCTTTCCGTTACATTCCACTTTACATTCTTTAAGTTTAGTACCCTCGTTACTCCGGCAGCGCAAACGCTACATACGTATCTCCCGACTTACTCCCTATTTTACCACCGCCGCATGCAATTACCACGTACTGTTTACCATTTGCCATATAAGTAGCCGGCGTTGCATAGCCTGCAGCGGGCAAAGGCGCTTCCCACAAAACTTTACCGGTAGCTTTATCAAACGCACGGATCTTTTCATCTTTAGTAGCTGCAATAAATATCACTCCGCCTTTAGTAACCAAAGGCCCGCCATAATTTTCAGTACCGGTTACAGGAAAGCCTTTTTTTGTAAGCTCTGCATATTCACCCAGGGGTACTTTCCATAACAGCTTACCGCTGTTCAGATCTACAGCATTCAGGGTGCCCCAGGGCGGCTTAATACCGGGATAGCCGTCTTTATCCAGGAAACGGTTATAGCCCGTCATGGTATAAGGCACTTCATCCAGGATACTTTTTTTCATGCGCATGCTGTCTGTGCTGCCGGGCTCTTTCGGCATCTCTTTTTTAGTGGCCGGTATGGCAGGCTGTTTTTCCTGCAGGTGCAGTAAAAAGGCCAGCAGCGCCTGTTTTTCATCATTCTCCATTTTAAAAGCAGGCATCATGTTCTTGCCGTGGGTAATAATTTCCTGCACCTGTGCAGCGGAATATTTTTTATCTATGTCTACCAGGGAAGGGTAGGAGCTGCCATTGCCTTTCAGCTCCGGCCCATGGCAGGCCACGCAATATTTTCCATACACCGCTTTGCCCAGGTTTTTGGGAGAGGCGTCTGCCGTTTTTGCCGGCATATCTATCATGGTTAATGACCAGGGCAGCTCGCTGCTGTTCACATACAAAATACCGGTTTCCGGATCCACGGCTGCACCGCCCCATTCGCCGCCGCCATCAAAACCCGGGAAGATCCATACGCCGGCTTTGCTGGGTGGTGTGAACATGGCATTGTATTTCACCTGGCGGAATTTTTCCATGAGCAATTCATATGATTCATGTGTAATGCCAAATACATCGGCAGAATCAAAATGCTGGCGGGCAAAAGGTTCCGGCAGGCTGGGGATGGGCTGCGTGGGCCACACAACTTCTCCCGGCAGGTCAGAGGCTGGTACCGGTGTTTCATTTACCGGAAATACGGGCTGGCCGTTGCTGCGGTCAAATAAAAAGATGTACCCGTGCTTGGTTACCTGCGCTACGGCTTCGATCTTTTTACCATTATGGGTAATGGTCACCAGGTTGGGATTGGCCGCCAGGTCACGGTCCCAGAGGTCGTGGTGCACAAACTGGTAATGCCAGCTGTATTTGCCCGTAGCGGCATCCAGCGCTATCAGCGAATTGCCATACAGGTTAGCTCCTTTGCGAATGCCGCCATAAAAATCGCCCCCGATAGACCCGGTAGGCACATACAGGATGCCGGTACTTTCATCTAACGACATACCGGCCCAGCTATTGGCGCCGCCGAACTTTTTCCAGGCATCCTTATCGTCCCAGGTATCATAACCTTTTTCACCGGGTTGGGGAACAGTATGGAAGATCCATACCCGTTTGCCGGTAAGCACGTCGTAGGCGCGGATATGGCCGGGTGCTGCATCCGCAGATTCTGCTACCCGCATGCCAATGATCATTAGGTTCTTATAGATGATACCCGGCGTGGTAGCTGCAATAAAGGGATTATAGCTGGCGGTATCACGGTCCAGGTCTTTGGAAAGATCCACATAACCCTTTTCGCCAAAACTGCTGATATGCTTACCGGTAACGGCGTTAATGGCATATACCTTTTCGCCTACGCTGTAAAGGATGCGTTTATCTTTCCCGTCTTCACTTTGCCAGTACATAACACCCCGGCTTACTTTAAAGAAAGCCATGGGATCGGCATTGGTAGTGTCTTCCAGGCTGGCGGGGTCAAATACCCATTTGGGTGCGCCGGTGGCTGCATCCAGCGCCAGTAGCTTCAGGCGTGGAGAGGTGCCATACAGCACTCCATCTATCACAACAGGATTACACTGGTTCTGGGAATGATTGTCCGGGTCTTTATCGTGGGAGCTGTAGGTCCAGGCTACCTGCAGCTTAGCTGCATTCCCGGTATTGATCTGGTCATTGGATGAATAACGGTTGCCGTCTTTGGAGCCGGCATAAGTGCGCCAGCCGCTGTAATCATGGTGGGTAGAGGGCTGCCGGCAGGCGGCCAGCATCAGCGCTAACAGGGTTGCCTGCGTGAACGTGCGTAAGATCATACGTGGATTAGCTTATCTGTCAAATATAAGCGTCCGGCCCTGTATTTTATAATTTGCCGGGGGGATGAAATACCGCCGGTAAATCCGATTTTTGCAGCAATAATACAGGACAGACAGATGAAGATGATATTCAAAGACCCCGCTGTTGGCGGAGAGCTGCTATTAGTGATCAATGAACCGCAATTTGACCGGTACTTTTTTACCCGCGACAGCAAAACAAAATACCTTACCATTGCCTGGAACCGGGGCCCGGCGCAGCAGGTGGTGATAGATGAGATCAGCTATACCTTTCCGGCCAATGCCATTCTGCCGTTGGTCATTAACCAGTCGTTCCGGTTTGAAAAGCCGGAGGATATTACCGGCTGGCAGTTTAACCGCGACTTTTACTGTATTATTGACCACGACAAGGAAGTGAGCTGCATAGGCTTCATCTTTGGGGCATCAGAGCCCATGTTCATTCATATAGATGACGCGGAGGAGCATAAGATCCAGGCCCTGCTGGAGGTATTTAAAGACGAGCTGGCGGATGAAGATGAGATCCAGGCCACTATGCTGCGTACCTTGCTGGTAAGGCTGATCATTAAAATAACCCGCCTGGCCAAAAAACAATATATAGACCCGGAGAAGATCAACAAGAACAAGCTGGATATTATCCGCCACTTTACGCTGATGGTGGAGGACCATTATAAGCAGCAGCACCAGGTGCAGTTCTATGCCAATGCGCTCAACAAATCGCCCAAAACACTTTCCAACCTGTTTGCCCTGTATAACCAGCGGTCGCCCCTGCAGATCATCCAGGAAAGGATTATCCAGGAAGCCAAACGCCTGTTCTACTATACCGAAAGATCGGCCAAGGAAATAGCGCTGGAGCTGGGTTTTGAGGATGCCGGGCACTTTAGCCGTTTCTTTAAGAACCAAACAGACCTGAGCCCCTCTGACTTCAAAAGATCACTACAAAACAGGGCGTAGGGAAAAATCGGCAAATCTTCGGGAAGAGTGTCCATTTTAAAAGAACTGAAATCGTAGCAATTTTACATCGTCAACAACAACGATAAAAATTAAAACGATAAAAAATGAAAACGTTCAAAGTTCCCGCCAAAGAAAATGTATCTCCCGCTAACCAGCAGCTGTTTGATAAATTAGCAAAAGGTATAGGTAAAGTGCCTAACTTATACGCCACCATGGCCTATTCTGAAAATGGCCTGGGCGCCTACCTGGCCCTGAATGGCGCCAAAAGCTCTTTAAAAGGTAAAGAAAAAGAAGCCGTTAACCTGGTAGTAAGTGAAGTGAACAGCTGTGACTATTGTTTAAGCGCACATACTGTGATCGGTAAGCTGAATGGTTTTACCGATGAGCAGATCCTGGAGATCCGCGGTGGTGAAGCGCCTTTTGACCCTAAGCTGGATGCCCTGGTGAAACTGGCTAAGAACCTGACTGAAAAACGTGGCAAGGCCGATGCTGAAATAGTTGACAACTTTTTTGCCGCCGGTTATACAGAAGAGAACCTGGTAGATACCATCCTGCTGGTAGGCGATAAAACCATCACTAACCTGCTGTACGGTGTAACGGGCATCCCCATTGACTTCCCCCTGGCCCCTGCTTTACATGCCGCTAAAGCCTAAAATAATTTTATAATAATAGCTCTCCATATATAATTGACCGGGATATTCTGGTATCTTTATAAAGGCCCGTGAACCTGCGATCGTGTGGTATCAGATATCCCCTTCAATAAATCCCAAATCCATCATCTTTAAAAAATCCAGCATCATGAGTAACACAATCATCGTAGAAAAGAACAGCGCCGTAGCCAACTATGCAACAGATCCTCATCTTGACAGCGGTACCAAAGCCGTACTAAAAGTATTAAACTCCGGTGGCGCCCCGGTAGAAAGCCTTTCCAAGGAAGATGCCCGTAATGTACTGGTAACGGTGCAGAACTCTGTAAAAGTAGACCTGTCAGGCATTGAAGAGTCAGAAAAAACTATTAACGCAGATGGTTACACGGTGAAGCTGAATATTGTGCGCCCTGAAGGTGCAACCGAAACCCTGCCGGTATTTATTTTTATCCATGGCGGCGGCTGGATCCTGGGCGATTATCCCACCCACAAACGGATGGTGCGCGACCTGGTAGTGCTTTCCGGTGCAGCTGCGGTGTTTGTGAACTATACCCCTTCTCCCGAAGCCCAATACCCACAGGCTATTAACGAAATTTATGCGGCTACCAAATGGGTGGCAGAACATGGCAGCGAAATTAATGTAGATGGTAAAAGACTCGCAGTAGTAGGCAACAGCGTTGGCGGTAACATGACCGGTGTAACGGCTTTGATGGCGAAAGAAAAAGGTGGTCCGGATATTAAATTACAGATCCTGATGTGGCCTGTAACAGATACCAATTTTGAAACGGAATCTTACCAGAAGTATGGCGAAGACCGCTTCCTGAGCACTTCTTTAATGAAATGGATGTTTGACCAGTACACTACGGATGCTGATGAGCGTAAAGAGCCGCACCTGGCTATTCTGCGCAACTCCGTGGAAAACCTGAAAGGGTTACCTCCGGCATTGATACAGGTAGCGGAAAACGATATTCTGCGTGATGAAGGTGAAGCATATGGCCGCAAGCTGGACGAAGCCGGTGTGAAGGTGACTACAGTACGTTATAACGGTATGATCCATGACTTTGGCCTGCTGAACCCTCTGGCAGAGCTACCTACCGTGCGCTCCCTGTTTGAGCATGCCGCTGCGGAGCTGAAGAAATATTTGAAGGCGTAAAGCATAAAGCGGAAAGCATAAAGCTAGTGCAGCGTATATATAAAGGCCATTAACATTCCTGTGCGGTGTGGGGTTTTTGAGACGTGGATGATCCGGGGTTAATGGTTACAAAAGAAGCAGGTGTTTAAACTTATGGTTTAAACGCCTGTTTTTATTTTGGCCTGAAGCCATGTTGAGGTAATTGCATCCATTAAAAGAGGTATTGCGCGATGATCTCTACCAGCTCATCCTGGGAGAACCGGTCTGCGGGATCTTTTTCCTCATCCACTTCAGCAGTGTAAGTATCTACCGCCCATTCCCGCGGCAGCGCAGCAGTGCCACATAGTGAGCGTGGTGCTGCCGGCGTTTCGGGCCATTGCTGATAAATATTCATATGCATATTGCTGGTCATATCCGTTATCATTTGCTTGATGATACAAAGTAACCACCAGGTTGTGACAGCATTATGTCAGTAGGAAAAAGGGAAAAATAATTAAATGCCGTATCTTGATTAGATCGTTGATAATTAATTACTTATATGTGTTGGTGCGCGGTTATTTTATGGTAATAGATATACTGCAGGGGCTGCATGTGCGGCGCCTGCAAAGCAAGGAAGGTGTCTAGTAAATAGCACTATAAACTCCAGGATGCGCCATCATCCGGTACGCTGATCTGCGCCTGCAGGTTGTTGGCTTCAATAGCGGCTTTAAAATCGGGCCTTCTCTGGTAGCAATGGTTCAC
>NZ_DATCRF010000386.1:0-4612 GCF_036569125.1 Chitinophaga sp.
AATTATACAGAAGTGCTGATGCAGGAAATGGAAGGCATTGCTGCCGTGGTAGCAGAATTTGATTGCGGGGATATTCTTTTTGCAGAAGACCATCAGCAGAAGGAAGAGCTCTGGAAATTAAGAAGGCGTGTAGCCGAAGCCGTTAAGGCCAACTCTGTGTATAAGGAGGAAGATACGGTGGTGCCGCGTGCAGAGCTGCCCGCATTGCTGAAAGGTGTAAAGGATATTGGTAAAAAGTATGGCTTCCATTCAGTGTGTTACGGGCATGCGGGCGATGGTAATCTTCATGTGAATATTATCCGTGGAGAGCTGTCGGAAGAGCAGTGGAACGGTACGCTCAAAACCGGCATCCGCGAGATCTTTGAGCTGGTAAAACAGCTGGGCGGTACCATTTCCGGGGAGCATGGCATTGGCCTGGTACAGAAATCATACATGGATGTGATCTTTGATGATCAGCACCTGCAGATCATGAAACAGATCAAGCAGGTATTTGATCCCAGCAATATTTTGAACAGGGGAAAAATATTTGACTAAACATACCGCGCTTGTAAAGTGTGGTACAGGAATATGAAATACACCCATAGCTTAAAAAAACATTAAACAAGTAACCGATGAAACGTTTGCTCTTATGCATGCTGCTGCTGGCAGGTATGCACGCTGCACAGGCCCAGTATTATAAAACAGATACTACCAGCTCTGAGCGCAAAGGTTTTGATCCCTCCCGCCTGATGGTCGGCGGTACACTGGGACTTACCTTTGGCAGTTATACCAATATCAATGTGTCGCCAGACCTGGGCTACCGTTTTTCAGATATGTTTGCTGCCGGTATAACTATTAACGCGCAGTATGCATCTGAGAAATGGGAGTATACAAATGGTACCGTTAAGAATACTTACAAAGTATTTGGAGGTGGCGTCTGGAGCCGGTTTTACCCGTTTGAAATGTTGTTTTTACATGCACAGCCGGAGCTGAACTATGTAAGTGTAAAAATAACAGACAACACGGTTGATCCTAAGTCAACTGTAAAGGAAAACCATACAGTACCCAGCCTGTTGCTGGGTGGCGGTTATTCCCAGCCTTTAGGAGGCGGCGGCTCTGCTTTTTACATCATGTTGTTGTATGATGTAATTCAGGATGAATGGTCTCCTTATCAGAATCGCCCCGTGTTTCGTATGGGCTTTAATATAGGATTGTAAATTTATTTGTACGCAGCAGCTAAGGCGTGCAGGTGAACGTATGCTCGTTTGCTTTGCACGCCTTAGCTTTTTAGTATCCCTTCTAATACCACTCCTCATCTTATCTCTGTCTCATCCTCATCTCAAACTCAAACCCAAACCCAATCCCCTTTTTCCTGCATCACTATCCAACATCCCTCACTTAACATCTTACCCCCTAATTATTAATTCTTAATTTTTAATTATTAATTCCCCACTTTAAACCTATTGTTAATTGTTTATAAATACTAAACTCCATATCGCCTGCTTTTATACCTTTGTACCCGTAACCTTATTGACCATACTGTCATGAATTTACAATTAGCCGTATTTGATATAGCAGGTACTACCCTGCACGATGAATCCAATGTAGGATTGGTATTACAGCACGTGATACAACAACAGGCCGGGGTGCCCGTATCGCTGCCGGAAGTAAATGAGGTAATGGGCTACGCCAAACCCTATGCTATCCGCCACCTGCTACAGCAAAAGCAGGACACCCGCCACCAGGACGCCGGCTTTGTAAACGGCCTGCACACACTTTTTGTACAGCAAATGAGCGCCCACTACCGGCAGGATGCCAGCGTACGGGAAAAAAGCGGCGCCGGCAAAGTGTTTCAGGCCCTGAAGCAACGCGGTATTAAGATTGCCCTGGATACTGGTTTTGACCGTGCCATCACCAACATTATATTGGAACGGGTAGGCTGGCTAAACAATGGCATTATAGATACCGTAGTTACCAGCGATGAAGTAGCCCAGGGCCGCCCATATCCATATATGATCTACCGGGCCATGGAACAGCTGGGCATACAAAGCATTCAGCAGGTTGCTAAAATAGGTGATACTATTTCCGATCTGGAAGAAGGTACCAATGCCGGTTGCCCATATGTAATAGGCGTTACTACCGGCGCCTATACAAAAGAAGCGTTGGAAAAAGGCCCGCACACCCACCTTATTGCCGGGCTGGAAGAAATACTGGAAATAATTGGTTAATGTGCTAATATGCTAATGTGCTGGTTTATGTTATGTATACATATATATCAACAAAATGCCATCATTTAACAAACACCAGCACATTAGCATATTAGCACATCAGCACATTAACAAGCATCAGCACATTAAAAAGTATTTATGAAACAGGCAGATGTAGCCGTTATAGGCGCAGGTATAGCAGGTTTGGCAGTTGCTTATCAATTGGCAAAACAAGGCAATAAAGTAGTGTTGTTTGAGCGTAACAGCCGCGCGTTAAGCGCCTCTATCCGCAACTTCGGTTTAGTATGGCCTATTGGCCAGCAAACAGGTGAGCATTACCGCCGCGCCATGGCCAGCCGCCGCATCTGGAAAGAGCTGTCGGCCGCAACAGGGCTGGAATGTAATGAAACCGGCTCCCTGCATTTAGTATATGCAAAAGATGAGCTGGCGGTGCTGGAAGAGTTTGTGCAGGCAGCACCCGCCAACGGTTATGACTGTGAGCTGCTAACCCCCGCGCAGGTAGCCGCCCGCAGCCAGGCGGTAAAAATGGAAGGCCTGTTAGGCGCCATGTACAGCCCCACTGAAATGACGGTAAACCCGCGCGAGGCCAGCGCCATGATAGCCGCACACCTGCAGCAGCAGTTCAATGTTACCCTGCGTTTTAACACAGCGGTGAACAGCATTAGCTTACCATACATTCAAACCGTAGATGAGCAGTGGAAGGTCGACCGTGTATTTGTATGCAGCGGCGCCGACTTTGAAACCCTGTACCCGCAAGCGTTTGCACAAACAGCGCTTATTAAGTGCAAGCTGCAGATGATGCGTACCGTACCGCAGCCCGGCAGCTGGCAGTTAGGGCCTGCTTTGTGCGCTGGTTTAACCCTGCTGCATTACAGCGCCTTTAACACCTGCAAAACTTTGGAAGCTTTACGGCAACGGGTGCAGGAGCAAATGCCGGAATACCTGCAATGGGGCGTGCATGTGCTGGTATCACAGAACGGGGGCGGGGAGCTTACGCTGGGCGATTCCCATGAATACGGTCCGGACTTTGCACCTTTTGACAAAGAGTTCATTAATAAGCTGATCCTGGATTATATGCATACCTTCCTGAAAGCCCCTGACCTTACCATACAGGAGCGCTGGCATGGCATTTATCCCAAGCTTACCAACGGCCAAACCAACCTGGTGCTGGAAGCCGAAAAGAACGTTACCATCGTAAACGGTTTTGGCGGCGCCGGCATGACGCTGGCCCTGGGCCTGGCAGAGGAATTAGTGGGCAGTCTCTAGTTGGCAGTTGGCAGTCCATGGTTTATGGATTGTGCCGGTTATCAATACTTGTTGACACTAATGAACTAATTGGAAACTTTGGATTTGACTTTTGGCATAAGGTCTGCCCATCGCTTCATTATACGCTCCGGTGACTGCCAACTGCCAACTGCTAACTGCCAACTACTAACTAGGACACCATAGGATAACAATTGGTCAGCATTATTTATTTTACTGGTCAAATTCCACATCCACGTATGCGTTCATTCGTACTCCTGTCCTTATGGTCATTATTATCCGTGCAGGTATTTGCCCAGGATTTGCCCGTGAACCCGCAGCTGCTTAAAGGCTCCTGGCGCTCATCTTCCTGGATCTCCGCACCTGGTATAGCTCAACGCGATTACGGGGTGTATCACTTCCGCAAAACGCTTAACCTCAGCGCCAAACCATCCCGTTACATCATTCATATTTCTGCAGATAACCGTTACCGCCTGTGGGTGAACGGCCAGCCCATATGCAGCGGCCCTGCACGTGGCGATCTGTATAACTGGAACTTTGAAACAGTAGATATTGCCCCTTACCTGCAGGCTGGCAGCAATGTGCTGGCAGCCCTGGTTTGGAACATGGGTGTATACGCGCCGGTAGCACAGGTCTCCAATCAAACCGGCCTGGTAGTACAGGGCGATACGGATGCAGAAAAAGAGGTGAATACCAATACCACCTGGAAGGTGTACACCAATAAAGCCTATACACCCTGCTCTGTAGATAACGGCCGGCGCCTGCACTCTTATATGGTGATAGGCCCTGGTGATCATGTAAAGGCAGCCGATTATCCCTGGAGCTGGGAGCAGCCAAAGTATGATGATAATAGCTGGCCGGCGGCTGTATCTGTCACCACCCCGGAACCCGCGGGTTATGGTTCAGATAACCTGTGGACCCTGGTGCCGCGCAGCATTCCGTTGATGGAGGAAACACCGCAGCGCCTCCAAAAAGTAAGGCGTGCACAGGGTATCACGGCAAATGATGATTTCCTGAGTGGCAATGCACCGCTTACCATACCCGCAAATAAAACCGTAAGCATTCTGCTGGATCAGTCTTTTAACACGGTTGCCTATCCTGAGCTTACGGTAAGCAAAGGCGCCGGCAGCACCGTAAAAATG
>NZ_DATCRF010000387.1:0-3268 GCF_036569125.1 Chitinophaga sp.
CTGCAACACAGGAAGCCGCCTTGTTTGTGAACAATACACAGGTGGCAAAAGGCAAAGGTAATTTTGGGAAAAAGGCCTGCTGCCGCCTGCTGTTCGGCGCCAATAACTTTGAAGGTTTCCAGATGCTGGACATTCCGCCTATGAACATAAAGGACGTGGCTATCCGGGAAGGCGGCAAAACAAAATATTACTGGCCTTTATCGGAAAGCACCGGCAATCAATGCCGGGATACCATTCACGGCAAAATAGCAGAAGTGCGCAATGCCAATTGGATAAGGCCCCAGCACCAGCAATGGGCTTTAATGAGCGAATTGAAAATGAACGGTATGCCCAGTGTGGCATTTGATAAAAAGAACGAGGTATTGTATGTAGTATCTTCTGATTCTTTATATAAGATCGCTTTTAAGAGCGGCGCTTCCAGCACAGTAGCGCTTACAGAAAAGCATGATTCGCTGATGGCCGGCAATCAATCCATTTACGATCCTTTCCTGCAAAAGCTTTATAACTTTTATATTGACGGGCAAACCCTGAGCACCTTTGATTCCAGCGCACAAAAGTGGAGCACCGGTTTTACACCTGCACCGCTTACCGTGTACTGGCATGCCAATAAATTTATTTCTGCCTACGATAGCTCTCTGTACATTTTAGGTGGTTACGGGCAGCTGGAATATAAGAACCGTGTGCAGCGTTATCACCTGCCGGGTAAGGAATGGGATACCATGCTGGCTACCCATGGCGACCGCTTTATGCCGCGCTACCTGGCCGCACTGGGCGCCAATGAAAAAGGCGATACCGCTTATATTATGGGCGGTTACGGCAGCAGCACCGGCAGCCAGGTGGTGAACCCAAAGTATTATTACGATCTGCTTTCGTTTAGTGTAAAAGATCATTCCTTTAAAACTATTTACCGCCTGCCGGAACCAGAGCGCCAGTTCTGTTTTGCCAACAGCATGGTGATTGATGCTGCCGCAAAGGAATATTACGCGCTGGTATACCCGAACGATAAATTTAACTCTGAGCTGCAGCTGATCCGCGGTTCTTTACAATCGCCCAAATACCAGCTGCTGGGTACTACCATTCCCTACACTTATCATGATGTGCAGTCATTCGCAGACCTGTATTATTGTGCCGACAGTAAGAAGCTGGCCGGCGTAACTATTTATACCTCCAAAGAGGGTAGGGCCAGCGTAAAAGTGTACACCATTGCATTTCCGCCTAATCAACTGCTGCCTGCCGCACCGGAAAAGAATACGCCTTACTGGTGGTATTACGGAATAGCGCTGGCGCTTGCAGGGGCGGGCATTTTTGCCTACCGCAAACGGAAGCAGAAGCCTGCTGTGCAAACACCTGCCAGCCCGGTAATAAAAGAAACGGAAACAGTAGCAGAACCTGCCGCCATATCAGGACTAACCATGCCCCTGCACACGCCGGAAGAGGAAGAAGAAAGCGTGCATGCCAAAGTGTTTTTATTCGGGCAGTTTGAAGTATATGATAAAGATGGACAGGACGTAACCCGCTCCTTTACCCCGCTGCTGAAAGAGCTGTTCCTGATCATTACCACGCACACACTGTGGACGGGCAAGGGCATCTCCTCAGAAAAACTATACGGTACCCTGTGGCGCGATAAATCCAGCAAAGAAGCGCAGAACAACCGCTCTGTGAACATGGTAAAGCTCAAGGCCATCCTGGATAAGCTGGGCGCCTGCAGCTTTGTAAAAGACGCCGACCGCTGGAGCCTGCACTACGACAAAGAAAGCATCTCCATTGACCTGGAAACCTTTCTGCAATTAGGCCGCCCTGCCGGCAAGCAAACTAAAAAAGAGATCCAGCAGCTGCTGGCCATTATACAACGCGGCTCCTTACTGGCCGATACTGCTTACCCCTGGCTGGAAGATATGCAGTCCGAGATCTCCGGCATGGCTTTGTCCGTACTATCTGCCGCCACGCTGCAGTTCAGCCACGATCCTGAGTTTTTAATAGAGATCGCCAACGGCATCTTTATTTTTGACCCGGTGAATGAAGAAGCCCTTCGCGTAAAATGCAAAAGCCTGGGACAGCTGGGCCGCCACTCCATGGCCAAAGCGCTGTTCAATAAATTCGCCAAAGAATACCACCACATGTACGGCGAGGATTTCCAGGGTACTTTTCATGAAGTGTTTAATGAGGTGAAGTAGGATTTTTCTCCCTTTCCCCCTGAAAATCACCACAATTAGTGCATTATTAATGCCGCTGTTAAGCCTCCCCGGCTATATTGCAGGGGTATGAATACTAAAAACAGGCTCCGGTTGTTCAAAGCCATCAGCATTGGCCTGGCCTTGCTGGCCATAGTGATGCTGGAGCTGTTGCTGCGCGTCTTCCATTACGGCAATGATCTGCGCCTTTTTATAGAAGCCCCAGCTGATAACCGTTACCTGGTATTAAACCCGGACGCCTCCAAAAAATACTTCCTGAACCAGCGCATTGCCACCACGGGCAACAGCGAATTATTCAAAAAAGAAAAGGATCAGCACACCTGCCGCATTTTTGTGCTGGGGGAATCCACTACTATAGGCTATCCCTACTATCACAATGGCGCTTTTCACCGCTGGCTGCAATACCGGTTAATGCGCAGCTTCCCTGACCGGGATTTTGAGATCATTAACCTGTCGCTGACCGCCGTTAACTCTTTTACCGTATTAGGTTTTGCCAGAGAAGTGGTGAGATACCAGCCGGATGCCGTGTTGATCTATACCGGCCATAATGAGTTTTACGGCAGCCTGGGGGTAGGCAGTACAGAACGTATTGCCGGCAATCCCCGCCTGGTGAACCTGGTGCTGGCCCTGCGGGAATATAAGATCATGCAGCTGCTTACCAATATCTATGAAAAGATAATAAGCCGCCCGGAGGCCACTGCCGGCAAAGCGCGTATGGAGCTGATGGTGGCCGCCCAGCAAATTCCTTATGGCTCCACCTTATACAAGCGGGGCATTGCGCAGTTCCAGGCCAATATGGATGCTACTTTGCAGCTGCTGGATAAAAAAGGCATTCCTGTTTTCATCAGCAACCTGGTATCCAATGAAAAAGACCTACCGCCTTTTATTAGCCTGGGGCCGGATAGCACACAGGCGCCGCAGTTTCAAAAAACATACACCGCGGCTTTGCAGGCATTGGAAAATAAGGATACTGCCACTGCATTCACCGGCCTGCAGCAGGCGGAGAAATTATATAACGGCTACGCCGCCACGCACTATTACCTGGGCCGCTTGTTGCTGGTTAAGGGAGATACAGC
>NZ_DATCRF010000388.1:0-11655 GCF_036569125.1 Chitinophaga sp.
ACCTTATACCGGCCGTTATCAGAACACTGCCTGGGTAACCCGTATGGGGCCATTCTGCAAACGCCTTTAACGCCGGATACTTATTACTATAATGTTTCTTTATACGAGTACAGGCAGGGTAGCTTTACGCAACTTCCGCCGGAAGCCAACACTGTAAGCACCGCAGGGGATTACGTGGCGTGGGTTAATCCAGGGCGTAAGGTGGCCGGCAAAGGAATGTATGTGCTGGAGGTGTATGATGATAAACGCAAGATAGTAGTGAAGAGGTTACAGCTGCTGCGTTTATAGGAGAAGATTTTAGAGAAGTAAGTAGATAAAATGTAGTGCCCTCAAGAGTTATACACTTTTGGGGGCATTATATTTGTTGGTTATCTCACATTATTTATTGCTTCCCGGAGATAGTTAAAGGGTGGCGGGCGCCGGTTTAAAGGGCCTTCTGTTAGCGTTTATATTCGTTTAAGGTTAGCTATTGTACAAAATCAAACTGCTGCGTAAACCCGAGATCGATCTCGAAAATGCCCAGATTTGCCAGTGCAAGCTGCCACCGGTCGAAGATAACCCTTAGCTCTTCCGGCATCTCTTTAGTTTCAGCAATCCTCTCATAAAGCAAAGCTGTATAATTTGACAGCAGGTTAATTGCGGCCTGCTTTTCCGCGAGGCTCCAATTCTTTTCGGCTCCGATCGCAGCCACGATCTGATGAGGTGTAGCGCTGGTGGGCAGTGAGGTTGTAAGCGGAGACAATGCAATTTTGAGCAGATCCAGGTCAATATCATCATTCTGAGAGCCGTTCAGCGATTTAAGTGTATTGCCCGGGTATTCAAAATTGGCATCATTGATATAAATATCTACTGCATTTGGGCAGGAGGGCGAAAAAGACAAGCTGGTCCCCCACTCTTTTGACGCAAGACCGGCAGCCGGATTCAAATTGACCGACAAGCCACTTGCAAGCAGGGTTCCTGTTAAATTATCAAACAATTCAATAGAAATACCCGCGATCTTTAGCGGGTTGTTGCTATCATCAAACAACAATACTTTTTTTACAGGCATACATCATTTATTTGATTTCCATGAAATTTGTTTTTCCATTGACCAGGTGCTTACCTTAAATTTTATTTCGGAAGCTGTTCCCGCAATCATTAAATATAACCCGACCGGCTTTGGATAAAGGCCTCCGTTTAATTCAACATGGTTATCGGTAAAAGGTACCTTGTGAATATTTTGATCCTTATCTGTATAGATGGCAACGCCCTGCAGGATATTCAGAGCGCCCGCTGCGCCTGATGCGGAGATCCCAATCGTTAAAGATACCGCAGGCCCATGCAGCATTACCAACTGCTCAAAAGAAAGAAAAGAACCCATACCAGGTGTAACACGCTGCTGTATTTTATCCCTTGCCGGACCAGGCCCCTGCGATGCAGGATTTAGCTCAAACAGGCCCGTATTCAAGGCCCTGAAATAATTGCTGGTAATAAGCTCCGCTACAAAACGCGAAGAATTTTCCAGCGCCATTTGCCGCCAGGTACCCTGATCATCCGTCTGGGTTTTTTGCTCATCTGCATTATCAGAGATGGATTTGACCACAATAGCGTTGGTAGGCGTTTCCCGGTAAAAAGCAGCGTGCATTACGCCTGCACCTTCCATTTCGCAACCGATAATTTTTCCATGCAGGGAACGCAATTCATCTTTTTTCTCTTTGGATGCAATTACCAGTGAACCGGAAGCTACTGTTCCAAAATGAACGCGGGGCTGGTGTGCGTTTAAAGCATCAATAACAGGAGCATTCTTTTCAGGATCCTTCTTTTTAAGCTTTTTAGCTTTACTTTTTGCACTTTTAACGGCCTCCTGCAACCAGTTAAATTTCCCTGAGGATATTAGCTCCGCCTGCCTGATAAGTGTAACACTGCAAGGGTAACCCTGGGGGCGGTACTGGATCTTATTTTCAGCTGCGGCCTTTCCCATATCATAGTAGAAAACCTGCTGTGCCACAATAATATGCCCCAGCTTAACCGATTCGTGAAGTGAGCCGGCTATTCCTGTTAGGATAATATAGGACGGCTGCCATTTTTTAATGATGGCCTCCGTAAGTAATGCTGCTTCAAGACCGCCCATCTGGCTCTGGTAACCGATGATGACACTGTAACGCTTAGTATTGTCTTTAGAGCTCATGGTAGTCCTGTACCAAATCTCAGAAGGATTGTCACTAATGGGAACAAGTGGCGGAAGGTGTTTTCGTAGCTCGTCAAATTCTTCTTTCATGCCGGTAACAAGGGCAAAATCAAAAAGATTCATACTTGGGGTTTAAAGCGGTACTGGGATTGTATTTTACAAGTATAAGTTCAAGAAAAATCCTGATATTATCTAATACTTACCGGGAAAAATTTTGTGTGCTACGGCGTTAGGGATCAGGTTGAAACCTTTTTATATATTTAGTCCTGAATTACGCTATACTTATAGTTAGCTTCAATTTCAAAAAGGAAAGGCAATTATCTCCGTAACTACAGATCAAACTAACAATGAATTTATGTCGGAACTTAGATCACTATTCGTAAAACTTAAGATTAAAAAAGAGAACCTCGAGCGTTTTTTAAAGGCAAAACCTACTACCCCGGTGCCTGATGAAGACTGGACTTCGTGGTGGGATAGCCGTAACATGTACTCGAAATCTCCGCTGATAGAAATTCCTGTGTATTCAAAAGAAATAAGCGGTGACATATTTGAATCTTATCTGGATACGGAAAAAACATTGAGCCGGGAGAAGCATGAAGAGGGTGTGTATTTCTTTACCAGTGTGCTTTTCGCCGAGAATTATTATGAGATCCTGCCGATGCTGGCGGTATTGAAAAGTATCGCGCTATATATGGAGCCTGGCGATGAAGGAGTGGCATTTATCTACGATTATTTCTGGGGCGGTGATGATGTGATGGCACATTTGGAGCTTAGCGCAGGGCAGGCAGTACTGAGGGATACGAAAAGCACGGTCAAAATTAACAAACAGTTGCTAATGGAAGCAAATAAGGTTATCCAGGATGTTATGGATGTAATATCCGCAAAATATAAGAATTAACCATTATGGCAGAATTGGTTCATATACGGAATGGGATGCTCTCTGAAAAGGCCTCAATCTTTTAAACTTGATCCGAATTCAGCCTGATCTCTGAACCTTACCCCAAACAAAAAAGGCTCAACTTTCGTTGAACCTTTTCCTTTTCTGTGACTCCGTCAGGATTCAAACCTGAAACCTTCTGATCCGTAGTCAGATGCTCTATTCAGTTGAGCTACGGAGCCATTCCTTTTTCTTACTTCAGACCCTGAGGCCATTTGTTCGATTGGGATTGCAAAAGTATGCGTTTTTCTGAAACTAACAAATAGTTGTACATAAATTTCTACAAATTTCTATTAACCTGTACTTTTACAATATTATAAAATTCACTGCCATCGGGCACATGGCCGGAAATCATACAACAGAAAAAAATGAAGATACAGCTCTGGAGCATCGGCAAAGAAAATGATCCTTACATTAAAGAAGGCATCGCTATTTACCAAAAACGCCTGCAACATTACGTGGATTTTGAGCTGCGTCTCATCCCTACGGTTAAACAGGCGGCCAGTTTGTCGATCCCTGAACTTAAAAAGCAGGAAGCCAAAATAATCCTGGACCTGCTACAACCCCAGGACTACCTCCTGGCCCTGGATGAGCATGGTAAAATGATGACCACCCTGCAGCTGGCCGATTTCCTGCAGCAGCGTACCAATGCGGCTACCCGCCAGCTGGTATTGCTGATCGGCGGCGCGTTCGGATTGGATGCCAGTATCCTTCAACGGGCGCAGGGCAAGCTCTCCCTCTCCCAGCTTACCTTTCCCCATCAGCTGGTGCGGTTAATTGTAACAGAACAGCTCTATCGCGCTTATTCTGTATTACATAACGAGAAATATCATCACCAATAACTACATTTACATTTTTTAACCGGACAGAACTTTTTATGCTGACCTTAAGCTTAGTGATCATCATTGTTACCTGCATTATCTCTATTACCGCCTTTAGCCGGCCCGGGGAAATAGATAAGCTGAGTATGTGGCCTTACATGGTAAAAGAACATAATCAATATTACCGTTTTATTACAGCCGGACTGGTACATGCAGACTACATGCACCTGGGTTTTAACATGCTCACGATGTGGTTTTTTGGCAAGTACATTGAGATCATGTTTCAGCAGGTCTTTGGCGGCAAACTGTATTTCCTGCTGTTCTATGTGCTGGCATTGATCATCTCCGATATTCCTTCTTACATACGTCACCGCAATAACTACAGCTACCGCTCTATCGGCGCTTCCGGCGCAGTATCGGCAGTGGTATTTGCCTTTATTCTTTTTCAGCCCTGGGCTAAGATCATTGTGTTTGTGATACCGATGCCGGCTATTTTATACGGTGTGCTTTTCCTGGGTTATTCCGTGTATATGTCGCGCCGTGGCGGGGATGGTATTAACCATGATGCGCACTTCTGGGGCGCTGTTTTTGGCGTAGTATTTCCATTGGCGCTGAAACCGCAGCTGGCAGGATATTTTATGGAGCAGATCTCCTCTCTGTGGAGATAATCACTTTCAACGGCATTCTTGGGCGGGGCGTAATTGCCAATGCGCAACTACCTCCCCTCCTCCCATTCCAGATACAACACCTCTTTCGTATGCTCCGTTAACTTAAACCGGTCATCGATCCGCATACCTACAACCCATATGATCCGCTTTGCCGATTCCAGCACCCATACCTTCTCCTTCTGCGGTAAAGAAAGTTTCTGATCAATAAAAAATCGGCTCAGCTTTTTCTTTTTGGCCATACCTAAGGGATAAAAATAATCGCCCTGTTTCCAGCGGCGCAGCAGCAGCGGGTAACGGATCTGCTGCTTATCCAAACAGGCAATAGCCGCTGCTGTGGGAATACTGCCCAGGGCTGCCCGTTCCTGCACCCGCAGCTTTAAATGCCCGCTGCCGGTGTGTACATGGGAATGTTCCGGCTCAATCACCAGTATAGCGGGTTCCGGCTGTTCAAGGGGCGTTATCAGCAGCCATTCGCGGTTGCGGAGAATACGATGGGTTGCTGTATCCACATACCTGCCGGATCCGCTTTCCAGCAGTTCCAGCACGGCATTCACCTGGGTCGACGGGCAGCCAAATCCTTTAAAGATCTCGTATGCAAGCGTAACCAGCGGTTTGGTTTTTTGTAATTTTAGCACCGGTATCATCCAGGTATCCCCCTTGCGTTCCAGCAATCTTTTCCTGTGGCGGTCTACCGCTTCCTGGAATAGCTGTTCGGCTTCCCGTATCCGCTCAATAGTGGCGGCCATATTGGCCACTGCACCGGGATAAGCTTCCCGGATAGGTGGTAACACATGATGCCGGAAAAAATTGCGTGTATATTTATCCGTTATATTGGAGCTGTCTTCTACAAACGTAAGTCCCTGCGTATTTATAAAATCCTGTAACGCTTCTTTTTGCGCAAACAGCAATGGGCGTATAACCGTGCCCTGCCTGGGTAAAATGCCGTGCAGGCCGGCCAGGCCCGTACCTTTGGAAAAGTTCATCAGCGCTGTTTCCACATTATCCTGCATATGATGGGCAGTGGCAATAAAGGCATATTGCTGCGCCTTACGGGTAGCTTCCAGCCACTGGTAACGCAGCTCCCTGGCTGCCACCTGAACGGATACACGCTGCTGATCCATATAGGCGGCCGTATCAAATTTTGTTGTATAAAGCGGTACATTATAACGGGCGGCTAGTTGTTGTACAAATGCTTCGTCCCGCTCTGATTCCGCGCCCCGTAGCTGGAAGTTGCAATGCGCTATAGCAAAGGAAAAACCGGCGGTATGGAATAAATGCGCCATCGCCACAGAATCCGCTCCGCCGCTAACAGCCAGTAAGATGGGTTGTGCAGGTGTAAATAATTGTTCCCGCTGAATGTATTCTGAAAAACCTGTAAGAAGGTTGTTTTGCATAATTAGTTAAGTTGTCTGCCAGAAGCGTACATACTGGCTGCTTTTTCAAACCACCGCTTTCCTATAACTCATGATTATTTTAAATGGCATTCCCCGGAGGCTGTGAACGCGGAGAACTCCAATTGCCTAATACATCAGGTCCTCATACGCTGCCTGCAGCTCGTTATAGGCATGTTTGTCGTTCACAGACTTGGCCATGGCCATACCTTTTTCGTAGGTGGTTCCTGCCAGGGAGGCCTCTCCCGCCCTTTCCAGCAGCTTGCCCAGGTGATAATAAGAGCCTACATATTCCGGCTCTTTTTCCAGCAGCTCTTCAAACAGCCGGCGGGCAGCCGCATCATCCTCCAGCTTTATATATTCCAGGGCCAGTGCATGCTTCAGAAAACTATCATCAGGGCTGCTTTCCAGGAAGGCTTTTAGTTTAGAGATCCGGTCCATTGTTGGTTTTATTAGTTAACCAATATCCGTTATATTTGCTGATACCGCTTTTTCCAAACCAAACAGTTTTAAGGTTATGAAGATTTTAGTATGTATCAGTAAAACGCCGGATACCACTGCAAAAATAGCTTTCACAGACAACAACACGAAATTCAGTGAAGCCGGTGTACAGTTTATCATTAACCCCTACGATGAGTGGTATGCGCTGGTACGCGCATTGGAGTTAAAAGAAACACAGGGCGCCACCGTGCACCTGGTAACCGTTGGCGGCGCAGATACAGAGCCTGTGATCCGTAAAGCCCTGGCCCTTGGCGGCGATGAGGCTTTTCGTATAAATGCGGATAGCCAGGACAGTTATTACATTGCATCGCAGATTGCGTCCCATGCCAAACAACAGGGATATGACCTCATCTTTACCGGTAAGGAAACCATCGACTATAACGGTTCATCTATAGGCGGCATGGTAGCTGAGCTGCTGGACCTGCCCTTTATTTCCATTGCAGCTAAATTTGAGCTGAATGGTACCACCGCTACCATTAACCGCGAAATTGAAGGCGGTAAGGAAATTGTAACAGTAAACCTGCCGGTAGCAGTATCCTGCCAGAAAGGAATGGCGGAAGCGCGTATACCCAATATGCGCGGTATTATGGCTGCCCGCACCAAACCTTTAACCGTAGTAGAGCCTGTTGCCGTAGAAGCCCTTACCAGCATTGTAAGTTTTGAGCTGCCTCCTGCAAAAGCAGGCGTAAAGCTTATTCCGGCCGACAATGTTGAAGAACTGGTAAAATTATTGCACGAAGAAGCCAAAGTGATCTGATTTACGATTTTAGATTTACGATTTTAGATCTAACCTCTTACCCAGTCTGAAATCGTAGATCATGGTAAATTCCACACTATGCAAACCAAATCGTAAATCTCAAATCTAAAATCGTAAATCTCATGTCTGTTTTAATATTCGCTGATCAATCCCAGGGAAAAATAAAAAAAGCTGCTTTTGAAGCCGTACAATATGGGGCCAAAGTTGCACAAAAGTTAGGAACAACGGCCACGGCTATAGTATTAGGCGAAGCGGATAACGCAGAGCTGGCCGCGTTAGGCAATTATGGCGCACAAAAAGTATTACATGCTGCCAATGCGAAGCTCAACGAATCTGACAGCGGTGTAGTTGCCAAAGTGATCATAGCTGCCGCCAGCCAGGAAGATGCACAGGTGATCATTTTCTCCCATAATTTTGACGGCCGCGCAGTAGCCCCCCGGGTGGCTGCCCGCCTGCAGGCAGGCCTGGTAACCGGCGCTATCGGATTGCCGGATACCGCCAACGGTTTTGTGGTAAAGAAAACCGTGTTTTCCGGCAAGGCCTTTGCAAACGTAAATATAACTTCTGCCAAAAAGGTGCTCACGGTTATGCCCAACACCTTTGCCCTGGAGCCTACTGGCGCTACAGCCACGGTACAGCCTTTTGAGGCGCCGGTGAGCGACGCAGATTTTAAGGTAAAAGTAAGCAAGGTAGAAACCGTAAGCGGTGAGGTGCCGCTGACAGAAGCAGAGATCATTGTAAGCGGCGGCCGTGGATTAAAGGGCCCGGAGAACTGGGGCCTGGTAGAAGACCTGGCCAAAGCCCTGGGTGCAGCAACTGCCTGCTCCCGCCCGGTAGCGGATACCGGCTGGCGCCCGCATCATGAGCACGTCGGCCAAACCGGTTTAACCGTACGCCCCAACCTGTATATTGCCATTGGTATTTCCGGCGCTATACAGCACCTGGCCGGCGTAAACGGCAGCAAGGTGATCGTGGTGATCAATAAAGATCCGGAAGCGCCTTTCTTTAAAGCAGCTGATTATGGTATTGTGGGCGATGCTTTTGAAGTAGTGCCGAAGATCACGGAAGCCGTTAAAAAACTAAGATAATAAGTTGATAGTTGGTCCCGGGCAGTCCGGCAGCGCTATTTTTAACAAAACGGCGGTACCGGTGCTGCCTGGCGGCAAGCGAACAAACTCCCGGCTTGTTTTTAGATCAGGAAATATTTTTCTAACTTCACGGTCTTACAAAATTATCAGCCGACAACGCGAGACAGATAACAAATATGAGAAAAATAGAACTGGAAATAGTTGCTTTATCACACAGCATTACGCAAACACACTCATATGCCGTGGTATTGGGAGAAGTGAACGGATTGCGCCGATTGCCTATTGTTATTGGAGGCTTTGAAGCGCAGGCTATTGCCGTGGCACTTGAGAAAATGCAACCCAGCCGCCCTTTAACGCACGACCTGATGAAGAATTTCATGAATGCTTTTAATATAGAGCTTTCAGAAGTGGTTATCAGCAACCTGCAGGAGGGCATTTTTTACTCAAAACTGATCTGCCACAATAACGACGAAACCATCGAAATAGATTCCCGTACTTCTGATGCGCTGGCACTGGCAGTACGTTTTGGCTGCCCCATTTACACATACGAAAACATCCTCAACAGCGCCGGCATCCTGCTGGATGATCCTACCGGTAAAAAAGTAAATAAACCTACTACGCCTACTATCTCGGAACATGAAAAAGGCGCAGAAGATGATCTGAAAGCGATGAGTGTAGAAGAGCTGAGCACCCTGTTACAGGATGTGCTGGAACAGGAAGATTACATTCGCGCTATTGCTATCCGCGATGAGATCAACAGCCGTAAAGCAGGCAGGTAGCCTTAGTCCATAGTCGATAGTCCATGGCATTTTTCAGGCAAAGAGTTTTCTCCAGATATTTTCAATAAGCAAACGGTAATTACCATGGACTATGTACCATGGACCATGGAGTAATGACATGATCGTTTTTCCCAATTGCAAAATAAATTTAGGCTTACACATCCTGCGGCGCAGGGCCGATGGCTTTCATGACCTGGAAACCATTTTTTACCCCGTGCAGATAAAAGATGCGCTGGAAGTACTGGCCCATGAGGAGCTGCACTTTAACAGCAGTGGTATCACGGTACCTGGTAACGCAGCGGATAACCTGTGTTTGAAAGCCTGGCACTTATTGAAAAAAGATTTTCCGGAGCTGCCTGCTGTAAATATTCACCTGCACAAACATATTCCCATAGGAGCCGGTCTGGGCGGTGGTTCTGCTGATGCTGCCTTTATGCTGCAGCTGCTGAATGATAAGTTCCGTTTAGAATTATCCGCGGAGCAATTAATAAATTATGCAGCACAGCTGGGAAGTGATTGTGCTTTCTTTATCCATAACCAGCCCTGTTATGCAACCGGCCGGGGCGAAGTGTTAAAGCCTTTGGCACTGGACCTTAGCGGGTATTCCATGTTATTGGTATATCCCGGTATTCATGTAAACACCGGTTGGGCGTTCGGACAAATTACACCGCGGCAGCCGGAGCTATCGCTGCAGGAAAGCATTCTGCAGCCGGTAACTTCCTGGAAAGATCTAATTACAAATGATTTTGAAGCGCCGGTGTTCAGCGCGCATCCCGTATTAAGGGAAATAAAAGAGCAGTTATACGAAGCAGGGGCTTTATACGCAACTATGAGCGGCAGTGGATCTGCCATGATAGGCATTTTTGCGAAAAACAAAATAGCCGGCATCCTGTGGGACGCCAGCTATCGCGTATTTGAAATAATCTGAGTTGCGTGATTACTTTACAGAAGCCACCAGGCTTTTGAAAGTTGCGGGTTCATTCATCGCTAAGTCTGCCAGTACTTTCCTGTTCAGGTCAATCTTCTTTTCAGACAGCTTGTGAATGAATTCAGAATAAGTAATACCTTCTGCGCGTACTGCAGCGTTGATACGTGCAATCCACAGCTGACGGTAATTTCTTTTCTTCAGCTTACGGCCTACATAGCTATAAGTAAGCCCTTTTTCCAATACGTTTTTGGCTACGGTATATACATTCTTTCTTTTACCGTAAAAGCCCTTCGCCTGTTTTAAGATCTTCTTCCTGCGGGCACGGGAAGCAACGGCGTTTACTGAACGAGGCATATGCTGCTTTTTTGATCAGATTAATAAATAAGTTATAATTAACGGAGGCAAAGCAGCCGCTTTACCAGGTTCAGGTTAGCGTCACTAACCAGCGTGCTGCCTCTCAGGCTGCGTTTTCTTTTGGTAGCTTTTTTAGTCAGCAGGTGACTTTTAAAAGCCTTGTACCTCTTGATCTGTCCGCTCCCGGTCACCTTAAACGTTTTCTTCGCACGGGAATGAGTCTTTACTTTAGGCATCTTAAATACGAATTTGGTCTGCAAAGGTAGGGAAATAATTTAAACATAACACAGTCACTTCAAATATTTTATCCACTTCCAAATTCCCCACTTGTCATGTGGATAACTTTTTAACACTTTTTTACAATTTTTTAGGCTTCGGTAAACAATTGACTATCAAATCCGCCTTCTGCCTTTTTAGGTACTAACACGTTTGTGTAGATGTCGTTTTGGCATATACACATTTTTTATTTTGTATATTATTACTAATTTTAATTTTAAAATAGTCTCATATTTTAGCCGTATCATATATTATTAACCGAACGATTAAGCGATGCCTATGAAACCAGTTTACACAACTCAAGAGGCCGGCCAGGTAAGGAGGCAAGTACTTTTTTTGGTTGCAAAACCCTGTAAATCAACATCGTTTTGGCGGGCTTGAACCCTCATCAAAATGATACTTTTTTCACTCAACCGGATTACAGAAAAAATGAAAAAGCTACTAGCTCTCCTATATTTACTGATTGCCTTTACGACAGGTACTGCCGTTGCGCAGTCCATGAACGCGCCAGACACGGTGTGTATTTCCCCGGATGCCACGAATAAACGTTGGGCCAGTATGAACATTAGCATTGGTACCATGCAAGGTATACAATGGCGTATTTATATTGGTGCCGGAAGTACCCTGGCCGTAGCCGGCGTTGATTATAATGTATTATATGGCGTAGTAGGCACTTATTCAACGGGCGGCGCTCCCAATTCTGTCGGTAACCGCTCTATCACGGTTGAATACCTTAAGGCTGCGAGATACCGGGTAGAGGCCGATATTACCCTTTCCAATGGTACGCATAGAGTGGTCACCAGGTACACGGTGGCCCTTAACTGCCCCATGACCATCTGTAAAGGCCAGAATACAACAATGGCCGGCTTTACGGAGGATTTTGGGCAAGCTACCGGCAATATTCCGCTGGACCCTGCCAGGGGGAGTATTGATTATACCTTTCAGGCAAACCCGGCCTATGATGATCTGAAAGATAACTATTATGTTA
>NZ_DATCRF010000389.1:0-3480 GCF_036569125.1 Chitinophaga sp.
ACTGTAAACTGCAGATGGGGGGCAGCGACCAGTGGGGGAATATCACCACCGGTACTGAGCTCGTTCGCCGCAAGGCCAATGGCGAGGCATTTGCCTTTACCTGCCCGCTGATCAAGAAGGCGGATGGTACCAAGTTTGGCAAAACAGAGCAGGGCAATGTGTGGTTAGATCCGGCAAAAACCTCCCCTTATTTGTTCTACCAGTTCTGGATCAATACATCTGATGAGGATGCGGAAAGCTATATCCGCACTTTCACTTTCCTGGAGCAGCCTGTGGTAGAGGCATTGATAGCAGAGCACCGGCAGGATCCCGGACGACGCCAGCTGCAGAAAAGACTGGCACAGGAAGTAACTACTTTCATTCATGGTGAAAAGGAATATGAATTTGCTGTAAAGGCATCTGAAATGTTATTCCGGAATGATACGGCTGAAATGCTGCTATCCCTTACAGAAGCGCAGCTGCTTGAAGTTATGGGCGGCGTACCGCAGGTAGAAGTACCGCTGGCAGAGCTGGAAACCGGTAAAGATATCATTAGCTTTATTTCCGATGCCAAGATACTGGCCAGCAAAGGCGAAGCACGTAAAATGCTGCAGAATGGCGGTATCAGCATCAATAAAAGCAAGGTAACGGCGCAGGATTTTGTGGTGAACAAATCTTCGTTGCTGCGTGATCGTTATATTCTTGTACAGCGGGGAAAAACAAACTATTACCTCGTAAAAGCGGTTTAAAAAATAAAAAAGTCAAAAATTAAAAAAGACGCGGATGATCATCGCGTCTTTTTTAATTTTTGACTTTTACCTTTTTACTTACTTCAACCCATATTTATACTTATATCTTTCATACAGCTGCTTGTGTTTGTTATCCAGGCTTACTTCCCTGCCCTGAATAAAAGCATGGGTAATATTATTGGAGCGCATATCCAGTATATCGCCGGTGCTTACAGCAATATTAGCATCCTTACCGGGTTCCAGGGAACCGGTAGTTTTATCAATACCCAATATCTTAGCAGTGTTCAGCGTAATGGCGCTTAAAGCTTCTTCCTTGCTCATACCATAAGCGCTGGCAGTACCGGCTTCAAACATCAGGTTACGCTGCTGCCAGAAACCTTCATTACTGATACAGAATAATACCCCTGCTTTCTGCAGCTGGGCGGCTGTTTTATATGGCTGGTCCACATCATCATCCTGCATGGTAGGCAGGCTATGCGGCTGGGCCAGTATTACAGCTATGTTGTTCTGCTTTAGGATGTCGGGGATCATATAAGCATCAGAACCACCTACAATTACCACCTCAAAACCAAACTCTTTGGCAAAATCCACTGCCAGCAACATTTCCTTTACTATGTTACAGTGTATGTACAGCTTTTGCTCTTTGTTGAACAGTTTGCGCAGGGCTTCAAATTTCAGGTTAGTTTCTGTGTGCTTGCCTTCCTGTATATAGGCTTTGGCTTCACGGAAAAAAGCGCGTACGCTTTCTATCTTTTCATAGGCTTCTTTCTCCCGGTCGTTGGCAGGCGGCTGTGGTCCGCGGAAAGGGTTAGAGGGCGGCAGCAGCTGCGGCATAAAAAAGTGCTGGCCATCATCTGCCTTGTAAGCGGCGTCTTCCCAGTTCCAGGCGTCCAGCTGCACTACGGAGGAGGAGCCTGATAACAGGTCGCCTGCCGGTGTTACCTGCGCTAATAATATACCGTTCACCCGCAGGGTATTGATCACTTTTGAATCTGTGTTATAGGCTATCAATGCACGTACAGAAGGGTTCAGCTCTCCTACTTCCTCATAATCATTGGTAGCCCGCACGCTTTCCACTTCCGTAAGGCCCACATCAGAAGCAGGTGCAATAATACCGGGGTAAATGTGCTGCCCCTGTACATCTATTACCTGCGCATCGGCACTGCTGGGCACATCAGCGCCCACAGCCGTTATTTTTCCATTGGCAAATGCAATGCTGCCATTTTCTATTACCTGTCCGTTGCCTACGTGAATAGTGGCATGGGTAAGCACTATTGTTTTCTGCTGCGCGGCTGCCGGGTAAACGGTTTCCTGCGCCAGCGCCCTGCCGGTGAAGGCCAGGCAAGTGATATATAATATGAGATACTTCTTCATAAAGTTTGTGATTTGGGATCTTAGATTTACGATTTTAGATTTGAATGCAGCGGAGATCTTCCCGAAAATCTAAAATCGTAACTCTAAAATCTAAAATTTTTACTGGTTATCTGTAGTTCCATGTTGGTGGCCGCTTTCCATGTCCTCACAATTCCATAGCTCATCGCGGGTAGGTTTAACTTTATCAACCGGGCTGCCCTTTTTCTTTTCTGCCAGCATTTTCTGGATCAGGCGGTTGCGTTCCGCAGCTATGCGTTGATGCAGCTCTGCATCGTGCTGCCGGTCAAAGTACACCACCCCATCTACAATCGTTTTTTCTGCTTTGGCATAAATGCTCAGCGGATCATCGGACCATAACACCACGTCACCATCTTTCCCGGGTTTAATGCTGCCTACCTTATCTGATATATGCAGCAGCTTAGCGGGGTTCAGGGTTACCATTTTCAGCGCATCTTCTTCGGACATGCCGCCATATTTGATGCTTTTGGCAGCTTCCTGGTTCAGGCGGCGGGCCATTTCCGCATCATCAGAGTTAATGGCTACGGTAAGCCCTACACGCTGCATAATAGTAGCATTGTATGGAATAGCATCCTGTACTTCCATTTTATACGCCCACCAATCAGCAAAGGTGGAGGCGCCGGCCCCATGTTTTTTCATTTTATCGGCCACCTTATACCCTTCCAGGATATGCGTGAACGTATTTACGGTAAACCCAAATTTATCTGCCTCATGGATCAGCATATTGATCTCGCTTTGCACATAGGAGTGGCAGGTAATGAAACGTTTATGGTTCAGTATTTCTACCAGCGCATCCAGCTCCAGGTCGCGGCGTTTGCCAGCACCTTGTTTTTCGTAATCACGAGCGCGGGTAAACGCATCATCCAGCACCTGGTCAACCCCCATACGCGTTTGAGGGAAGCGGGTACGCTGGCTCTCGCCCCAGTTGGACTGTTTTACGTTCTCACCCAGCGCAAACTTGATGAAAGGATCCCAGCCGGCAAACTTCAGGTCCTCCGCATTAGCGCCCCAGCGCAGCTTGATCAGCTGTGTTTGTCCGCCAATGGTGTTGGCAGAACCATGCAGCAGGTGGCTGGAGGTAACACCGCCACTCAGCTGCCGGTAAATATTAATATCATCCGGGTTCAGCACATCGGCTATACGTACTTCTGATGTTACGGATTGGGTACCTTCGTTCACGCCCCTTGTAATAGCAATGTGGGAGTGCTCATCTATGATACCCGGCGTCAGGTGTTTGCCGGTACCGTCTATTACCAGGGCATTACCTGCCGTCAGGTTTTTGCCTACCTGGGCTATTTTTCCGGCGCGGATCAGCACATCGGTATTTTCCAGCTTGCCCTGCTGCTCGTTGGTCCATACC
>NZ_DATCRF010000390.1:0-14349 GCF_036569125.1 Chitinophaga sp.
CCTCTGTAATGATCTTATCTGTACGTAAATGCACGTCCGGGAACATGGCGGCAAAAGATTGGCCGGCCCGCCAGTGGGTGGAACATTCTTCGTTTTTCAGCAGTCCGGTAGCTGCCAGCAGGAAAGCGCCGGTGCACATGCTGGCCAGCTCAGTACCTTGTGCATACCGCTGCACCATCCAGTTAATAAGAGCTTGATTCTTTTCCAAAGCATAGCGGCCCTGCTCATATAAGCCAGGAATGATAATAAGATCCGGCCGCAGGGTTTTCAGGTTATGCCGGTCAGGTTGTACTACGAGCTGCGCATTCAGCAACGATTGTGAAATACCGCTGCCAACAAGGGTTAGCTCATAGAAGCGGGACCGGCCTTTCTCTGCCAGGAACTCATTGGCCTTTTCAAATATCTCAATAGCGCCAAATAGGGAGCTGGGTTTTACAAGGCCCTCCGGTAATAAAAAACATACCTTTTTCATGTATTAAAGGTCCATTACAACGCTGGCACAAACAACCCCTTAAGTTGTCATCTATGCCCCCGTTTAAGCAAATGCGCCGCAATAGCTTTGCTGTATAAATTCATACAAATGAAAAAGCCAACGGCAAACATACTGGTAACCGGCGCTACAGGATTAAGCGGCAAGCTGGTGATCAAAGAATTTGAAAAGCAGGGCATTCCTGTAAGAGCGCTGATCCGCGACCGTGAAAAAGCCAAAGCCATGGAAAGCTACACGCAGGTAAGCATTTACGAAGGCGATATGCTGCAGCCTGAAACATTACACGCCGCGCTGGAAGGTGTTGAAAAAGTACTGATGATCTCCTCCGCCGCCAAAGAAATGGTAGCTACCCAGCAAAGCTTTACTGATGCCGCTAAAAAAGCGGGCGTAGCACATGTAATAAAATATTCCGGCGCTGATTCCGGCATTGGATTTAACAGCCAGAACTTTATTGCGCAAAAAGAGCATGAGAATGCGGAAGATAACCTGGTACACTCCGGCCTGCAGTGGACATTGCTGCGCCCCAGCCAGTTTATGCAAATGTACTTTCCCGGCGCACCGGCCGGTGTAAATATGCAGCAGGGCGAGCTGGTATTACCCATCGGCCAGGGCAAACTTTCCCCGGTAGATATCGAAGATGTGGCAAAAGTATGCGTACAGCTGCTTACCCAGGACGGCCACGTTAACCGCATCTATGAAATGACCGGCCCCGACGCGCTGAACATGGAGGAAGCATGTGAAATACTTACCCGGGTAACCGGCCGGAAAATGAGGCATAACAACCTATCGTTTGAGGCGTATGAGAATCTGCTGGTATCACGGGGGCTGCCCGCTAAAAACATGCGCATACTGATAGAAATTGCCCGGGAACGGAGTAAATGTATCGAATCACACATCAAGCTGGAAACGCATAAACGTTTTGGCATACGGCCCACCAATTTTGCAGAATTTATTTATAAGAACATCTCTGCATTCGGCCCTTTCTCCAATAAGTAATTACTAGGTTTTGTGCAAAGCGTATAATATCTTTAGCAGAGATACAAAATCCCCCTTATGCGCTTTGCCTTCCTTTTGCTTAGCTTTTATGCCTGTACCCTTACCGCCTTTTCACAACAGATTAAAAGGATCGATAACAGCACCATTTCTGCTGCTGCCTTAACCCATAAGATCCAATACCTGATGGATACTGCGCATGTACAAGGTTTGGAGATCAGTGTTTTTAACAGGAACGAGGTAGTGTACAAACGCGCTTTCGGCTACAAACGGATAGATACCAAAGCCCCTTTAACCACGCACGCCAACATTTACGGCGCATCACTAAGCAAGGTTGTATTTACGGTGCTGGTGCTAAAGCTGGTGGAAGAAGGCATAATAAACCTGGACAAACCTCTGCAGGATTACCTGCCGCAGCCTATTTATACTTACACACCCAAAACCAAATGGCATGATCATTATGCCGATCTGCAGACAGATAGCCTGTACCGCAAAATAACGGCCCGTATGTGCCTGGACCATACCAGCGGTTTTCCAAACTGGCGCTGGGATATGCCGGATCAAAAGCTGCGGGTAATGTTTGAGCCGGGCACACATTACAGCTACTCCGGAGAAGGTATGGTGTACCTGCAGATAGTGCTTGAAAAAATGCTGGGCAAACCGCTGCAAACGCTGGCAGCGGAAAAAATATTTACGCCCCTGGGCATGCAGCACTCCGCCTATCAGTGGCTGCCGGCATATGAAGCTGATTATGCCGTAGGGCATAAATCAAACGGCGAGCTGTATGAAAAGGACAAGGATAATGAGCCCCGCTCCCCCAGCACCCTGGAAACTACGCTGGATGATCTTACCCTGTTTATAACAGCCGTGCTGCAGCATAAGCTGATCAGCGCCGCCAGCACCCAACAAATGTTCACCCCTCAAATACGGCTGCGCTCTGCGCACCAGTTTGGTCCAAAGGCCTGGCAGGATACTACTTCCACAGCCAATGATAACATCTCCCTCAGCTACGGGCTGGGTTGGGGTTTACTGAAAACGCCCTACGGCTGGGGAGCCTTTAAAGAAGGCCATGGCGACGGCTTTCAGCATTACTGCATTATTTTCCCTGAAAAAAAGGCCGGCATTCTCATCATGACCAACAGCGATAATGGCGAAAGCATTTTTAAAGAGCTGCTGGCCACCGCCATCGGTGACACCTATACACCCTGGGAATGGCAGTATTATATTCCATATAACCTGAAAAAGTAATCATAACGATACATAATAAAAGGCCATAATTTATCAAAAGAAATATCTGCGGGCAGCACCGGCATTTGCAAAACGGTATTGTACCTTTAGGCTGTAGCATTATCCTTATCAGCAGCATTATCCTTATCAGCGACCGGCAGTAGTTACCTCAAGCCTTTATCTCCGTTAACCATTTAAATGATCTCTTATGCCTTTTTATTTACCCCCGTTACGTGCCATGTGCGTATTTGCCCTTTTATGCTTACTGGCAGCCTGTAAGAAAAATGATCACTGGCCGCCTAAACCCGAAGATTGCGGCTGCGATGCAAAAAACTTTATAGCCATTACCGGTGATGACCGCGTGCTGTATTCCAATCGCGGTTACCGCTTTGATAAAACGTACAAAGCAAACGGCAGCGTTGACAAATTTTACATGAATATCTGGGGGCCTGCTTCTCCATATGATTATATAGCTTATTTCAAAACGTCCGGCAACTGGGCATATCTCATAGACAGCACCAGCCAGGACACCGTGTTCCGTGTTGAGCTGAACAGCCGGAAACAGCCGCTGCGCTCGTTCCTGAAGGATCCCTTAGGCTTTGTAGGACCCTGGCAATACTATACCTATAATAGTAAAGGTCAGCTGGTAAAAACTGAAAAAGGTATTTACGGCCCTTATTCCGTAAAGTATGACGCCTATGGTAATGTGCTGGCTTACACATTGGACAGAGACACCAGCTTTTCTTTAACTTTTACCTATGACTATAATACCCCCATCAAAGGCGGCAGCTATTTTATAAATGATGATGATATAGCTGTACGTGAGGTAATGATCTTGCAGCTGCTGGGATTATTACCCGGCTCCCCGCATCATAAAATGCTTACAGCTAAAGGCCTTGCCTACTATCCGGGGTTTGACCGCACCTTTGTTAACCAGCAAATTAATGAAGAAGGTTATGTTACCTATTATGAAACCACGTTGTGGCCTGGCGGCAATGACTTATTGCGCTGCACTACCAACTGGCATTGTAATGGGAAACAACCGCCGCAGAAATATTAAATAGCTGTGCTGATAGGGATGAAGGCCCGTGGTGCAGTAATATGCCACGGGTCTTCTATTAATTTGCCCGCTCCGTTTCCGCACCAGCTGCGTTATCCGCATGCTTACGCTTACGGGCAAAATCCTCCTTGCCAAAGCGGTAGGTAAAGGCAATGCCTATACGCTGCGTATCCATTTCATTGGTATGGTATACGCTGGCCTGTTTAATACTGATCACCTGTTCCTTTTGTACCCAGGTATGAAAAATATCTTCTGCTGAAAGGCGGATGCTGCCCTTGTCCTTCAATATCTTTTTTTGCGCGGCGGCAGCTACCCGGTAACGCGGATCTATAGTGCGCTGCCCCTGTATATCCCGGCCAAAATAAATGCCTGATAGCTCAGCGCTCCAGCCCTTCTGAAAGCTGAACTGGTTCATAATATTCAGCCGGCCGGTGCTGGTGCCGTTGCGGAGGCTTTCGGCGCCTACAGTTCCCTTTAAGGCCATTTTAGCCAGCTGCAGGTTGGCGTTCAGGCTCCACCAGGCAGCGGGCTTCAGCTGGGTGTTAACGGACAGTAAGATCATGTAACCGAAGAACACATTTCCCGGGCGGGTAACAAAAATATTGCCGGCAGCTTCTGTGGTCTGGAAAATAATATCGTTAAAGCGGCCATACTGCAGGCCAATGCCCAAGTTTTGCTTATGCTGGTACTTCAGCGCATACTGCGTTTGGTATTGCGCACGCAGTAAGGGATTGCCGGCCGTATAGGTATAATTATCCTGGTAAAACAGGAAGGGGTTCAGCAGCTGGTAATTGGGCCGGTTTATCCGGCGGTTAATGCTGGCAGTTACGGTATTGTTGCCGGTACTGTCTAACTTATAGCTTACAAATACGCTGGGAAAAAGATTGGTATAAGTTCTTGTAAAGCTGCTGTCCGGGGTATAAGTATTCGCTACCTGGTGGCCCTGCAGATGAGTATTCTCTATGCGCAGGCCGGCCTGCACGCCTATACGCTGCCAGCTTTTGCGGGCATTGATGTAGGCGGCATTAACATTCTCCCGGTAAATGAAATGGTTGGAGCGGCTATCGTCCTGCACAGGATGGCTGCCGTTCAGATCCAGGTACCGGGAATTATTATCGTTGGTAACATAGCTGGATTTTACACCGGCCTCCCACCCTGCCTTGTTCTTCAACGGATGCGTGTAATCTGCTTTAAAGGAGTAAATATTAATGCCGGGTAACAGGTTGTAGCCAAACAGGGCCTGATCATTGAGGCTGCCATCTGGCAGGTAACTATCATTCTGCAAATGCTGTGTGCCCGGTGTTTGATAGCGGATATAATCCAGGTCGGCAGAAAGCTCCCGGCCTTCATTATTAAATTTATGCTGGTAGTTGAGGTTAACAGCCCCGTTCCTTTTACGGTCCTGTCCCCGCATAAAACCCTGGCTGGTGGAATCTGTTATATGGCCGGGGTTAAAGCTGCTGCTCCGGTAGTTCATCCACTCTTTATGCGGGTTCAGATCTCCATACACCACAAATCCCCAGGTGGTGTTCTTATTCACCATATGATCCATACCGGCGCGCAGGGAGGTGCTGCGAAAACTGTTCTGCCGGCGGTTCTGCAATAATACGGAGCTGGTCAGCTGCGTATCGTCTGTATAAAATTCCCGGTTGTTATCATCAGCACTGTAATAACGTTCATGGCTATAGTTGAAATTGCCAAAGAAGTTAAGCTTTCCCCGTTTGTAGTTGATGTTCAGGTTAGTGTTTTGCCGGTCATAAACGCCCTGGCTATACGAAGTGGAGAAATTGCCGTTTACGCCGTTCTGCCGGTTCTTCTTCAGGCGTATATTGATCACAGCGCCGCCGGAGGCATCGTATCTGGCAGAGGGGTTATCAATGAGCTCTATTTTATCCAGTGAGGCCCCGGGTATGGACCGTAGGTACCCGGCCAGGTCCTGAGCCGAAAGGTAGGTGGAGCGGCCATCGATCAGCACCAGCACGCCCTTGCCATTAAGGCTTATCTGCCCGTTGTTATCCACCAGCACACCGGGCGTTTTTTCCAGCACTTCCAGCGTATTGCTGGCAGCACTGCTGATCATAGCATCCACATTTACAATGGTTTTGTCAATATCCTGCACCAGCAGCGGCTTTTTAGCCGTAACCTCTATCGCTTTTAAATGTACCTTTTTCCGGGTGCTGTCAGTGGCCGGCTGTTGTGCATACAGGCTGTGCATGCATAGTATGATGACTATAGTAACAAAAATGGTTTTCATTATCTTGAGATTGATACAGGCAAATATTGCAGGGATTTACAAGCCATTTAAATAATTGTGCCGTATGGGGCTGTAAGTATGATGGAAAGGCCATTAAACGTGTTGAACTGTTTAGTGGAGCTTACACCCGGTTTCGTCATTAAAAGCCTGCTGTTGAACATTTATATTAGGGGCCGGCCGCCCGGATGTTCATATTTGCATCAGATATAAGGAACGCTCATGAAACAGGCATTTAAAACAGACAGCGATAGCAGGACGAAATGGGCGGTGTACACCGCGCTTACGATCGTTGCGGCCATGCTGATCTACACCTCCTTTAAGTCGTATGTAAGGAACCTTACCACCACAGAAGACGAGGAATGGTCTATGACAGCGGTGGTGGGCATCCTGGGCAGCATTTATGCCGGCCGGTACCTCTCCCGGTTATGGATCCCTAAAGATCAGCATGTGCCGGTATGGATCCTGATCCTGCTGCCGCTGGTAATGATCGCCAGCAGCTTTATTGCCATCTTCTTTGCCGGCAGCCTGCAACGGCATAATGATGCCGTGTATTGGTTCTTTTTCGGGTTCCCGCTTTTGCTGTTCTGTATCAGCACCGGCATGTACATTAAGCTGATAAGGGTGCGCATTGCACAACAATTACAGGATGCCCGTACAGCTGCCGCCCAAAGCCAAAGCGAGCTGCAGCTGTTACAATCACAGCTGAGCCCTCACTTCTTGTTTAATACGCTCAATAATATGTATGGCATTTCCATTACCCAGCATGAAAAAATTCCTGCGCTGTTATTGAAGCTGGCCGACCTGCTGCGGTATTCCGTATACGATGTAAAGGAGCTGTTTGTGCCTCTTCAGGATGAGCTGGCGTATATCCGCAACTACATCGAATTTGAGAAGATACGTATTGGCGAACGGCTGGAGCTTACGCTGGACCTGGCAGATGCAGCGCATATTAATGGAAAGATAGCCCCCATGCTGCTGATCACTTTTATAGAAAATGCCTTTAAACATTCCAAAACCACCGGTAATAAAAAGATCACGGTGGATATACGTTTAAAACAGCAGGGTAATTACATCCTGTTCACCGTTAACAACTCTTATGAAAGCAGGAAAAGTGAGCTGGCTGCCCGCGAAAAGCACAGCGGCTTAGGGCTGCAGAATGTGCAGCAGCGGCTGGCGTTGTTATACCCCGGCGCGTTTAACCTGCAGATAGCAGACCAGCCACCCTTTTACAGCATAATGCTGCGGCTAAAATTAAAATATGATGCAAAAGATCAATTGCCTGATCATAGACGATGAACCGGTAGCGCGGGATATACTGCAAACCTATTGCGCGCACTTACCCCTGCTGCAGGTAGCAGCAGCTGCCGGCGATGCGCTGGAAGCAAAGGCCCTGCTGCTGCAGCATCCGGTGGACCTTATTTTTGTAGATATTAATATGCCGGTGCTGGATGGCATTTCTTTTATTAAAACGCTGAAAAAGCCGCCACAGGTTATTTTTACCACCGCTTATAAAGAGTATGCGCTGGATGCTTTTGACCTGGCTGCCTGTGACTACCTGTTAAAACCATTTTCCCTGGAACGGTTTATTATGGCGGTGGACAAGGCTTTGGAAAGGATGCGCACACCGGCGCCGGCCGTGCATGAAACAAACGAACCGGCCTTCTTTTTCATCAGAACCGACCGGAAGATCTACAGAGTATTGTATGAAGAGCTGCTGTATGCAGAAGCCTGCGGTAATTATACCAAAGTGGTGACCACGCAGCATACCCTGCTACCTAACATGCCCTTTTCCAGCTTTGAAGCCCTGCTGCCGGAAATGCTATTCATCCGCGTGCACCGTTCTTTTATCATCAGCAAGGCAAAGATCACGCTTATTGAGGGCAACCGTGTTTTCATTAACGGGGTGGAAATACCTATTGGCAGCGCCTATAAGGATAATTTTATGAAACAGCTGGGGCTATAAAAAAAACGTCCGGGAAAATGGACCACTCATTTTTTCCCGGACGGCTATGTTCACTGGTTTATTTGCTCTTTAGTAGCGCAAAGCAGAAAGCGGAAAGCAAAAGCCGTTTGTTGTTAAGCGTTATGCTCTTTAGAACTTATAGGCAATGCTGGCGGCAAAGCTCCTGGTACGCTGCGGGTTCACCGACCAATAGCCGGTATAATATTCTTTATTGGTAATGTTATTCAATGCAAAGGTGAACCTGAATTTTTCTGAATTATAGAACAGGCTTGCATTTACTACTACATAAGAAGGCAGGTAAAAAACACCCGTTTTGCTGTTGTCAATCACTTTTGTTTGGCTGGCATAGTTACCGCCTGCGCCTATACCAAAGTTCTTTAATGCGCCGTTGCTGAACTTATAAGTGCCCCATAAGTTCACCGCATTGGGAGGGCCTTGCCCGCCGGGTGTTCTGCCAGGTTCATTGTAAAAGTCTGTTTGATTTCCCTTCTTTACTTTAATATCATTGTAGGCATAACCGGCAATAATGTTCAGGCCGGGAAGCGGGTTAGCATTCAGATCTATTTCAAACCCTTTGCTTTCTACTTTTCCGCCCTGCACCACATCATTAGGGTTGCCGGGGGCCGGCACCACGCGGTCGCTTACCTTAATATCGTAGGCAGAAACAGTAGCAAATAATTTATCTGCAAACAGGTTTGCTTTTACGCCAAACTCCAGCTGGTTGGCATGTTCCGGCTTAAATGTTTTTATACGCCGGTTTTCGCCATCCAGATCCGTTACTGACCGCGGCGCTACATTAATGAACGCATTCATATAGTTGGCAAAGATGGATAGCTTATCCGGCACCGGCTGGTACACGATGCCGAATTTAGGCGACAGCGCAAACTGGTGAAAATCATCTTCGGCTGTAGTAGGATCACCCTTGGTAGTAAAATAATCTGCACGTAAGCTGGCCATCACCAGTAAACCTGGCGTAAGGTTCAGCACATCCGAAGCATAGGCGCTGTAAGAGCTGTTGGAAACGTTGCTGGATGTGCCGCCGGTACCTGACAGCAGGTTGTTAACATAATCCTTTGATAAAGGGAACGGTGTTATCGGGTCGCCGGTAGTTGGATCATCAATAAACGTTTCGCCTTCGGGGGTTACCTTGCGGGCCACTGCCCAGCCGCCGCCGTTATCGATCACATTGCGGCTAAAGTAATCCAGCCCTACCAGCAGGCGGTTACGCAGGCTGCCGATCTTAAAATCGCCGTTAAAGTTCTGCTGTACATCCGTAGTGGTGATCGTATTATTTTCGTTATGCACGTACTGCTCAAAAACATTATCGCCCGGTTCATCATCCCAGATGTAAGTATAAATGCCATCTGATTTTATGCTGCCGCGGGATACTACGGTTTGCGAGGTCCACTGGCCGGATAATTTATACAGCATTTGCGCCTGCAGGTTGTAGCGCGGGTTTTTAATGGTAAGATCGTTGCTGGTAAAGGATGCCTTATAATTCAGGTTCAGGGCATTGATGTCCTTAAAATCCAGAGGGGCGTCACGGTTGTTGTGAAAGAATACCGGAGGCACTGCTCTTTCTTCCTGCAATATTTCTGTCAGCACCTGGAAGCTAAGCCGGTCGTTCACTTCATACACCAGGGAGGGTGCTATGAAAAACGATTTTTTAAAGCCTGCATCCTGGAAGCTGTTCTCTGAATGGTAAGCAGTATTAACGCGTAAGGCTATCTTTTCTTTTTTACTTAAAGGGGTATTGATGTCGGCTGTAACACGGTTCAGCCCAAAGCTGCCCATGTTATAGGCTACTTCTCCGCCCAAACCGAAATACGGTTTTTTGGTGATGGTGTTGATCATACCGCCGTAGCTGTAAAAGCTGCCGCCGAACAGAGTAGCTGACGGACCTTTGATCACCTGGATCTCCTCTATGTTGGCGGGGTCCAGGTTGCCGCTTACCAAACCGGGTAACCCGTTGGTGAGCAAAGGCTGCGCATCAAAACCCCTCATAGCAAAATAAGCAGCGCCATCACCGCTTCTGCCGGTTGATTCCCAGGTACGGGTAATACCGGGTACGTTCCGCAAAGCATCGTCATAATTATTAATGCCCTGCTGTTTCATGATCTCTGCAGATACGGTATTGTATACCTGTGGATTCTCCAGGTTGGTAAGCGGCATTTTAGCCACAATGTTATTTTGCTTATTGCCGTTGCGGCTGGAAATGATCACTTCATGCAGCTCTGCAGCATTTTCATTCAGCACAAGATCCACCTGCAGGGTTTGTCCGGCAGCTACAGTGATGGGCTTTTCCTGGGCCACTGCTGCAATAGCCGTTGCCTTTAAGAGCCAGCTGCCCGGCTTTACATTCTTAATGGTGTACTCCCCTTTTTCATTACTGATAGCGCCCCATTTAGTACGGTCTATACGCAGGGTAATGTTAATGGCCGGCTGCCCGTCGGCAGTAGTAACAGTGCCTTTAACAGTGCCATTCTGCGCAAACAATACAGTGGTGGACAAGATAAAAATGTGTAAGAATAGTAGCAGTTTCCCCATGATGGTATATTATAATAGCAATTTCGGAGCGCAAAATTGGTTAATCTATAAGGGAACTGTTTACGCAATCGGGAAAATTATTTACCGGAAAGGAAAAAAGGGATTTTTTTGACTGCCACCCCATCGATTAACCTCAATATTAAAAACATACACCCGGTTTGGGTAGAATATAACCCGCTAACCGGTCCGGAATTTGTGCCACATCCCTTACCTTTATTGCTCATTATAAAAAACGTTACAATGGCACTATCCGGGGATATACTGGCAATAGACGTAGGCGGGTCGCATATTAAAGGCACCATCCTTAACAGCAAAGGCGAATGGCAGATGGACTACAAACGCCTGCCCACACCCAAAGACGCCAAACCGGATGATGTGCTGGAAGTTATTGCGGAGCTGGCAAAAGATATGCCCGGCTATGATAAAGTATCCGTAGGTTTTCCCGGTTATGTACGTAACGGTATCGTATACACGGCGCCTAACCTGGGCAATCCCAACTGGAAAAATATAGACCTGGGCCAGCGCATCAGCAACCTGTTACAGCAACCCGTGCGGCTGGTAAATGATGCAGACCAGCTGGGCCTGGGCGTGGTAAGCGGCAAAGGACTTGAGCTGGCCGTAACGCTGGGCACCGGTTTTGGAACCGCCCTGCTTATAGACGGTTACCTGCTGCCCCACCTGGAGCTGGCCCACCACCCGGTAACCAAAGAGCATGATTACGATGAATACATTGGCAGCAAAGCCCTGGAAAAAGAAGGTAAAGAAAAGTGGAACAAGCGCATGACCAAAGTGCTGGACATCTTAAAGGTGGTATTCAACTACGACCGCCTGTATCTGGGCGGCGGCAGCGCAGAAGAGCTGGATATTGAGCTGGACAATAACATTCACCTTTTTACCAACAAAGACGGTATTAAAGGCGGCGCCAGGCTGTGGGAGCTGGAAGATAAGTATCATATCAGCACCAACTACCCGGCTAAAAAATAAGGTCACTTATATAACATGGTGATCAAAAATTCGGATACTTCAAAGATCCGGTCCAGCGCTACCACGGCTATACCAGCCAGCAGTATGGTAATGATCTCCAATGTTAGCTGTTTAACAATGGCTTTATCTTCGATGGTTTTCCAGATAATGGGTAAGTTCACAATGGTGCTGGCCAGGGAAGACAGTACGGCCACACTACCTGCCACGGCCGCGGTTATTTTGCCATGATTAGCCATGGTAGCCGCTGCCGCAGTAGTACTGGCGCTGCTTACCAGGCCGCCAAAGAAACCGGTTGCTAAAATACCATAGCTGCCAAAAACCTTTGTAAGCAAGGTACCTCCTATCTGCACCACAATAAACAGGAAGCCAAAGCTGATCACCTTTTGTATGGCAATGGGGGATTCGAGATGCAGTGACACCGGCTGCTCTCCGCCTGACAGCTCTTTGCGGATATTATCTTTCCAGATCCAAAGCCCTGCCACCACCGACATAGCAAGAATGGGTAATGCCGCTGCAGCCAGTGATCTTTCCGAGAACAACAGAATAAGCAGCAGGTTGCGGGCAAACATAGCTTCTGTGGTAAGCAGGCAAAGGGTTTTTATTTTATTAGTTTGCCCGGTTGCCTGTGCCCGTGCGCCCAGCTCCGCCACCGTGGCGCTGCTGTTCACCAGCCCACCAAAAATGGCGCTCAGGTAAAGCCCCCTGGTGCTGAACATCCTTAGCAAAAAGTAGTTCACAAAACCGATCCCTGAAATGGCAATGATGCTTAGCCAGGCATCACTGGGATTAAACAGCTGCCAGGGATCAATATAACGGTCAGGAATAAGCGGGTATATCACAAAACCTATCAGGCCCAATAAGATGGCGCTTCTTATTTCAGAAGGCTGCAGGCCGCCGGCAAAGCGGTTCAGCTCTGTTTTCCAGGCCAGCAGCATGGTCATTATAATGGCGCCGGCAACCGGGGTAAAAATATGCCCCAGCCCCACTAAAACCCCCAGGATATAATTGGCAATTAAAGCAGCAGAGGTGGTGATCTCGGTGGTGCGGTCAATGAGCAGGCTGCGTACATTGGTGATCACCACCAGCAGGAAAACACCTATCAGGCAGGCAATGGAAAAATCTGACCCTATTACGGTGGCCAGCATGCCCAGTAAGGCTACTATCGAAAAAGTACGGATCCCCGTTTCTTTATGAGACCACATCCGTTCCATTCCCACCAACATCCCAATGCCAATAGAAACGGCCATTTTTACAGCGATAGGTCCTGTAGCATAGTGCAAAAATTTTTGATCCATTCTGATGCTCCCTGGTTTACGTTTGTTTAAAGATAATAAAATGATAATAATGCATGTGGATGAAACCGGTTATGGAGCTACGGATAACCTACTTAAAAAAGTAGAAAATTTAAACAAGCTTAGCCGATGTTATCATTTTTTAGAAATTAACCTCTATTTTAGGCGGGCGCATTGAAAAAATGCCATCATTAAGTATTAAATAAAGAAAAATGTCCATCATTTCCAGAAGTGTGTTGCAGGCTTTAATATTAACGAAGAACGAAGAACCGAATATTCAGCGCGTATTGGACAAACTCACCTGGCTTGAGCGTGTAGTGGTGCTGGATAGTGGCAGTACAGATAAAACTATAGAGATCCTGCAATCATACCCGAACGTGGAAATACAGTATAGGGCTTTTGACAGCTTTGCACAGCAATGTAATTACGGACTTTCGCTGATAGAATCGGAATGGGTGCTGAGCATGGATGCCGATTATGTGCTTACGGATCAATTTATTGAAGAAACAAAAGCATTTGTATCAAACGCCGGCAGCGATATAGTAGGTTATGATACCCAGTTTGAGTTCCTGATCTACGGCCGGCAGCTGATCAGCAATAATACCACCCCCAGAACAGTATTGTTCAAAAGAACGCTGGGCAGCTATTTTGATGACGGACATGCCCACAGGCTGCGCATCAATGGCAGGCTGGGTGCTTATAAGGCACGCATTTTACATGACGACCGCAAGCCTTTCAGCAGGTGGCTGAGCAACCAGGACGGATACTCCATTAAGGAATGCCATAAGCTATTGGACCCTACTAACCCCGACCGCAATTCTGTGCTCAATAAAATACGCAGGACCAAGATCTTTGCCCCCATTTTTGTATTCTTTTACTGCCTGATCATTAAACGGCTGATCTTCAGCGGCTGGGCAGGCTGGTACTATACTTTGCAAAGAACCATGGTGGAAATGCTGTTTTCACTCCGGCTGATGGAGGAACAGCATTTTGATGTGAATAGTAAGAAGTAGGTTTTTATTTATCAGCTGATATGTCTTCCAGCTTATCCAGCTCACTTTTCAGCTCTTTCAGCAGCTGATCTTCGGTAGGCAGGTATAGCTGGTATTTGCTGGCTACAATAGACCTGTTATTTTCCGGTAATGATATTTTTACCACTGCATCATTTTTATCAGCACATAATAATACACCGATGGTTGGGTTTTCAAATTCCTGTTTCTCGAAACGATCGTAGTAATTCACATACATTTGTAACTGTCCCAGATCCTGGTGAGTAAGCTTGTGGGTTTTGATCTCAAACAATACAAAACTTTGGAGCAGGCGGTTATAGCATACCAGGTCCACAAAAAATTCATCGCCATCCAGGTGTATCCTTCTTTGCCTGGCAACAAAAGAAAACCCGTGGCCTAATTCCAGCAGAAAATCGTTAAGATGAGAGATGAGCTCCGTTTCCAGGTCCCTTTCATAATAGGCTGGTTTCTGTTTAAGGCCCAGAAATTCCAGCACCGTAGGGTCTTTGATGATCTCAGTAGCATTACC
>NZ_DATCRF010000391.1:0-8885 GCF_036569125.1 Chitinophaga sp.
CAGTATTACCACGCGCCCGCCAATAAGATCAGTATTATTCCCGGCGGGGTGAACCCCGATGAAATGTACCAGGTAGATAAACAGATCGCGCGTATGCGCTTAAAGCTAGCCCCGCAGGAAATAGTGCTGCTGCAGCTGGGCCGTATGGTGCCGCGCAAGGGCGTGGATAATGTAATAGCCGCTTTACCTAAATTAAAATATACCGGCGCTAAGGTGCGCCTGATCATTGTTGGCGGGGAAGATGGATCCCGCGATCCGGAAATAGCCCGCTTGAAACAGCTGGCTAAAGATCTTGGAGTAGCTACCTGTGTAACCTTTGCAGGCCAGCGTACCCGCGATGAGCTGAAATATTATTACGCTGCTGCAGACCTGTTCATTACCACACCCTGGTATGAGCCCTTTGGCATTACGCCACTGGAAGCTATGGCCTGCGGCACACCGGTTATTGGCGCCAATGTAGGCGGTATTAAATACAGTGTGCTGGATGGTAAGACCGGCTTGCTGGTGCCCCCGCAAAACCCGGATGCGCTGGCCGAAAAGATCAGTGAGCTGCTGCTGAACAGAACGCGGCTGCAGGAAATGAGCGCGAACGCAGTTAAACGCGTACAAACCTTATTCACCTGGCAGCGCGTAGCGCACCTCATGAATAATGTATATGAAAAAGTGATCACCAACCATAGCATTGCAGTGAATAGCACGCTGCCGGAAGATCTTTCGCTCATAGACAATGCTTTTGAGAACCTGGTAACTACCATTAACGTTTGCAAACAGCAGCTGCGGGCGCCTTTGCAGGAAGCTGCACGCCAGCTGTACCGCTGCCTGCTGCATGGTAAAAAGATCTTGGTATGCGGCAACGGCGGCTCCGCCTCGCAAAGCCAGCATTTTGCAGCCGAGCTGGTGGGCCGGTTTGAGATCCCCGACCGCCCGGGCATGCCGGCCATTGCGCTCACCGCCGATTCTGCCGTGCTTACCGCATGGTCTAATGACTATAGCTACGACCAGGTATTTTCCCGCCAGGTGCAGGCATTAGGCCGTAAGGGCGATATACTGCTTTGCCTCAGCACCAGCGGTAATTCAAACAATATTTTGCTGGCCATGGAAGCAGCGCATCAGCAGCAAATGACCTGTATTGCATTATTAGGTAAGGATGGCGGCCCGGCCGCAGACTATGCAGACATTGGGCTGATAGTACCTTCCGGCAATACCGCCCGCATACAGGAGCTGCACATGCATATGCTGCATGTATTATGCACGCTGGTAGAGCGTAAGATCGCCGGCCTGTATGCAAATAACGAGGCGCCTGCACCTAAAACCGCAGCGCTGGCTATTCCTGTAATGAACGGATGATCATGAAACCGGGCATGAGATATTTTCTCACACAGGGCCATGTTAATGCGAGGTTCCATCTGACCCGTAAAAAAATCAGATCGACGAAGGAGATCCATTGAGGCAAATAAGAAGACAGATAACTACGAGATAAATATTAACAGATGAAAAAAGCAGTATTCCTGGATAAGGATGGTACGCTGGTAACAGATGTGCCTTACAACGCAGATCCTGCATTGGTGCAATGGGCGCCGGATGCCATAGCTGCATTACAGCTGCTGCGTGCCCATGGATATGCGCTCATTGTAGTATCCAACCAGTCGGGAATAGCCAGGGGTTACTTTGATGAAACGCAGCTGCAAAAGCTCATCACCGGTATGCATAGTGTATTACATTATAACGGCCTGCACCTGGATGGTTTTTATTACTGCCCGCACCATCCGGAAGGAGCAGTAAAAGCATACGCCATTGATTGCAGCTGCCGCAAACCTTTACCCGGTATGCTGCAGCAGGCAGCCCGGGAGCTGGATATCAGCTTACCCTCCTCCTGGATGGTGGGTGATATACTGAACGATGTGGAAGCAGGCAACCGTGCCGGCTGCCGTACGGTGCTGATAGATAACGGCAATGAAACAGAGTGGATCATGGCAGATTACAGAACGCCCGCTTATAAAGCCCGTAACCTGGCAGATGCTGCAGCGTATATTATTTCTTCAACAACCGCTAAAAATTAAAAGGTATGTATACCCATATTACAGAGCAGTTTGCCGGTTTAAAGATCCTGTGCATCGGAGATCTGATGATGGATGTGTACCTGCGCGGCGCCAGCACCCGGCTTTCACCGGAAGCGCCGGTGCCGGTAGTAAATGTTACTTCCACTACAGTAGCCTTAGGCGGCGGCGCCAATACAGCTGCTAACCTCAGCCACCTGGGCGCTCAGGTTACTTACTGCAGCGTAACCGGGGCCGATGCGGAAGGCGACCGCGCCTGCGCCTTATTGGAAAATGCAGGTGTAAGCTGTAAGATCATACAGCACAGCAGCCGTAACACCATTGTAAAAACAAGGGTGATGGCCGGTTCGCAAATGCTCACCCGTTATGATGCAGGCTCCGAGCATGCCATTTTACCGGAAGTGGAAACTGCGTTTATACAGCTGCTTCAGGAGCAGTACCCGCAGCACCATGCACTGGTGATTGCAGATTATTGCAAGGGGCTGCTAACACCCGCTGTAATAGATGCGCTGGTGCAATTAAAACAGGCGCATCCCATTTGCATTGCAGTGGATTCCAAACGGCTTGAATATTTTGTGCCGCTGCGCCCCACGCTGGTAAAACCCAATTATAAAGAAGCCATTGCCATGCTGCAGTTGGAAGAGCAGCCTTACAACAGGCCGCAGCAGCTGGAAAGCAAAGGCAGCAGCCTCTTTGAAAGAACAGGCGCCGCCATTACCGCCTTAACGCTGGATGATGCAGGCGCGCTGATATTCGAAGGCGATAAACCTGTGTACCGCGCTTTTGCAAAACAGGTGCCCAACCCGAATGTTTCCGGCGCAGGCGATACCTACATCAGCGCATTTACACTGGCCTACCTGGCAGGCGCCAATATACCGGCAGCCGCTGAAATTGCCGGCGCTGCAGCTGCAGTGGCCATCAGCAAACCGGAAACCGCGCATTGCATGCAGCAGGAGCTGGATGCTTTTTTTGCAGTGAACGAAAAGTATGTAACCGATCTGCAGCAGCTGCACCATATCTGCAACATCTATAAAGCGCAGGGTAAAAAAGTAGTGTTCACCAATGGCTGCTTTGATATTTTACACAGCGGCCATGTAAGCTACCTGAACCGCGCGCGTGAGCTGGGCGATGTGCTGCTGGTAGGCATCAATAACGATGACAGCATCCGCCGTTTAAAAGGCAGCGCAAGGCCGGTGAATAAGCTGTATGATCGTATGCAGGTATTAGCCGGGCTGGAAGCCGTACAGCATATCATTCCTTTTGGCAGCCTGGAAAATGATACGCCGGCCCCGCTCATAGAAATTATTCAGCCCCATGTTTTTGCAAAAGGGGGCGATTATACAAAGGAAAAACTGCCGGAAGCTGCGGTGGTGGAACAGTATGGCGGGGAAATAGTTTTACTGCCCCTGGTGCCCGACCAGTCTACCACGCACATTATACGGCGCATAAATATGCCCACTGCCTTAAAGGTGGCTAAGTGAAATGAATGATAGTACAAGAAGCAATAGCTCCAAGCTGGCAGCACTGTAAGCGTATACTCTGTGTACGCCTGGATAATATGGGCGACCTGTTAATGAGCGCGCCCGCTATGCGCGCGCTGAAAACAACGCTGGGCTGCCACCTGACCTTACTCACCTCCACCATGGCGCAGCCATTGGTAAAAAGCCTGCCTGAAATAGATGATGTGCTGCTGTTTGATGCGCCCTGGGTAAAAACAGCCACTGCCGCTAACAGCGAAGGCTTTGATCTTTTGGTACAGCAGCTGCGCAGCGGCAGCTTTGACGGGGCGGTAATATTTACCGTGTATAGCCAAAACCCCATGCCCGCCATTATGCTTACCTACCTGGCCGGTATTCCTTTACGGCTGGCCTATTGCAGGGAAAACCCTTACGGCCTGCTTACGCATTGGGCGCCGGAAAAAGAGCCTTACACATTTATACGCCACCAGGTGCAGCGTGATCTTGAGCTGGTGCGGGAAATTGGTGCAGCTGCTACCCATGAAAGATTGCATCTGCAAACAGATGACAGCCTGTGGCCAACCATCATCCAGCAGCTGGAAAGCGCCGGTGCCGATCCGCAGCAACCCTGGTTGTTACTGCATCCCGGTGTAAGTGAGCTTAAGCGCCAGTACCCCACAGAACAGTGGATCCGGCTGGGGCGCCTGTTACGGCAGCTGCTGCCCGCTTACCAGCTAGTATTCACCGGTGTGCAGGAGGAACAAACCCTGATCAACGAAATACAGGAAGGTATAGGCGCCGGTACCTTTTCGCTGGCCGGCCGGCTGCAGCTTGCAGATTTTATTACCCTCATAAAGCACAGCCCCCTGCTGCTGTCTGTAAACACCAGCGCAGCCCATTTTGCGGCGGCTACCGGCACGCCGGTGGTAGTGCTGTATGCAAAAACAAATCCTCAGCATACCCCCTGGCAGGCCCGGGGAAGGGTATTGTATTTTGATGTTCCTGCCCCGCTGCAAAGCAGCAATGAGATCATACGATATGCTTACCGTGAATTTGAAAAAGAAGAGCTGCCACCGGCTTCGGTGCCAAAGATAGTACAGGCCGTGTTGCAGGTATTAGAAGAAACGGGTCAGCGGCTGAGTGGGGAGCACTCCCAGGCGCTCCGCTAATAAAGATTGCGCCGCCGTTGTTACAGCGGCTATATCCTGTTCTTTTGTCCAGTCAAAAGTACGGTGCAGCTCTGTATCCAGCGCAGCCCAGCGCGGGGCTTCCCCATCCATGCTAATGATCACGCTGGGTGTTTGCAGCGCATCTGCCATATGCGCCACACCGGTACAGTTTGCAAGCAGCATGGCTGCGCCTTTTAAGAGCACGCCCATAGCGCCCAGGTTCGTTTTCCCGGCTGCATTAAGGCTGGGGTTTTGCATATGGTCTGCTACTGCCCCCACTAACGGCTGCTCATCTGCCGTACCTGTAAGCACCACCTGGTAACCCATTTCCGCTATCTTATCTGCTACTACCGCAAATGCGGCCGGTGGCCATTGCCGCCATGCGCCCCTGGATCCGGGATGCACACAAACATAAGGGTACTTTAATTTCAGATGAGCTGCCTGCAGGTCTTTCTGATCCTGCGGGGTTAAGGGAAATTCCAGCTGCTCGCCCTGCGGCTTTATGCCTAAATGTTCCATCAGCATCAGGTGCCGTATCACTTCCGGTACATGATCGGGGTATTCAAGATAGTGATCCGGATCAGGACAATAGTCTTCCTTCCGCCAGAACCCCGCCGTATGGCGGGCGCCCATCAGGGCTGCCATAGGGTTTACAATGCAGCCATTGCCCTGCATTTGCAGCACCAGGCTAAATTCCTGCTGTTGCATAGCGGTAAAAAATGCGGGCAGCTGGCGCACATCCACCTCCTGCTCCGGCAGCCCCGGAAAACCGGGGAAGGGAATAAATGCATCAAAGTACTGGTTAAACCGCTGCACCAGGTCTTTTGCCCAGGGCAATCCCAGCAACGTAATATGTGCTTTGGGGTGTGCGATCCGCAGGGATCGTATAGCGGGTATAGCGCAAAGCATATCCCCCAGCTGCAATGCGCGGAAAACCGCGATCTTTCTCATCATGTTGGCAAAGTTTAAAGAAATAGCACTCTGTACCTGAAAGCGCCATACAAGGTCCAGTACACGGAAAGGAACGGGATGAGCATAGAGGTCACCACCATTTCCATTACATGCGGCCATGCATGCGTAGTGTAGGTAAGGCGCTTTTTAATAAAAGCCGTCAGTAAAACCAACCATACCATAAAAGCCGTTATCGTAAGCCAGGCAGCATGCAGCAGTAATCCTGCTATTACAGCTGCCAGCGCCAGCACCATCACATAATAATTCCAGGGGGGCTGCTGCTGTATCTTACGCCGGTACAGCTGCGGGTATTTTTTATATAGCAACGCGTTAAACATGCTCTTGCGCTGCTCCTTCAGGCTTACCCCCCAATCTGCCTTCCTTACAGGATGCACTACCAGCGCATGCTGCAGGTGTATAATAGGAATGTTATGCTGCAGCAGCTTAAATTCAAGATCACTGTCTTCCCGCCAGGCTATTTCAAAACGCTCATCAAAACCACCGGTCTTTTCCAGTGCCAGGCGCGTGCAGGCGCAGTTGGCGGTAATGAATTCCGCTTTTTCCAGCTGCGCGGTATTCCATTCATAGTCGGTAGGTTTTTCCGGCGCAGGCACCATTACACGGCCGGTAAAGGCAACGTACGGTTGCGATGCATAGCTTTCCCAGATGTTGCACAGCCATCCCTTATCAGGCATGGTATCATCGTCCGTAAAGGCTATAATCTGGCCCACGGCAGCTCTCCAGCCGGCATTACGCGCAGCTGCAGGGCCTTTTTTTACTGGCAGCGGAATGTAGCGTATATCCAGTAAGCCGGTATGCTTCCAGGATACTACCATTTTTTTGGTAATGCTATCCGGCCCGTCGCTCACTACGATCACTTCAAAATCATCCCGCTTAAGATCCTGCCGGGCCAGCGCTGCTATGCATTCCATCAGCAGCTGCGGGCGCCGGTAGGTAGGTATTACTACAGAGATCTTTTTTTCCATATTACTTTTCAATTAAGAAAGAACCCATAACCAATGCATCAAAAGGCGATGACCAGAAGCATTCCAGCGCATCGCGCGGCGTACATACAATAGGTTTGCCCAGCGTGTTAAAGGAAGTATTAATCAGTACCGGCACACCGGTCTTTTTTTCAAAAGCGTTCAGCAGATCGTAATAGCGCGGGTGCTGCTGCCGGTTAATGGTTTGTATGCGTGCCGTGCCATCCACATGGGTTACAGCCGGAATTTTATCGCGCTTATCCTCTTTTACCTTGTGCACAAATAACATGAAGGGCGAATAACCTGCCTGCTCAAACCATTCCGCCGCATGCTCCTCCATCACCACCGGCGCTACCGGGCGAAAATCTTCCCGGTCCTTTACCTCGTTCAGCCTTGCCTGCATATCCGCATGTATGGGCGATGCCAGTATGGACCGGCTTCCCAGCGCACGCGGGCCAAACTCCATACGGCCCTGGTACCAGCCAATGATCTTGTCCTGCGCCAGCAGCTCAGCAGCTGCTTCCGCTACATTATCCAGCTGGCGGTACGATGTTTTGGTCCAGTCCAGGAAAGCTTTAATTTCTTCATCCTTATATTCAGGCCCCCAGTAAGCATGCTCCATTACAAAAGAGCGGCTGCTTGCTTTCCGTTCCTGCGCATCGATCCACATGGCTGCGCCCAGCGCAGTGCCCGCATCGCCGGAGGCTGGCTGCACCCATATATTTTTGAAAATGCCTGCATCCCGTAAAGTAGCGTTTAATACACAGTTCAGCGCCACACCGCCTGCAAAGCAAAGGTTCTCCTGGTTAGTGCTGCGCTGTAACGACTGTGCAAGGTCCAGCACAGATTCCTGCAGCACGGCCTGTAAGGAGTGTGCAATGTTAAAGTGATGTGCGGTGAATTCCGCATTACGCGTTCTTACCGGGCCAAATCGTTCAGTCAAACGTTCGTTATCGATCGTGTAGCTTCCGTTTTCATGCATATGTATCATTTCCCGGAAATCCTTTACAAATACAGGTTTCCCATAAGAGGCCAGCGCCATCACCTTGTATTCATCGGAAGAGCGCAGGAAACCCAGGTAGCTGGTCACCTCCTCATACAACAACCCCAGGGAATGTGGCATGTTCACCTGCGCAATACGCTGCAGGTCGTTTTCAATACCCACATTAAAAGTAGTAGTGGCTTTTTCGCCACGGCCATCCACGGTTAGCACCGCTGCTTCCCGGAAAGGAGAAGGTAAAAAAGCGCTGGCAGCATGCGCCAGGTGATGCTCTACAAAATGCCATTGCTCCGGCTGCAGGCAGGCGCCGCTGAAACGTTGCTGCAAATGATGCGGATAACCATCTACCAGCTGCCCCGGCGCATTCACAATTGACGACAGGAATAACGGATCCCAGGGCGACATCCACTTTTCCGGAACCCGCTGCCCTGCCGGCTTTAAAGGCAGGTTAATATTGTTCTGATCTTTTACCTGCTCTCCCAATAATATAAAAGGATCAAAGGAATAAGCTACATGATCTACATCGGAAAGATGTATGCCGGCTGTTTTAAGGCAATAATCAATAGCGTGAAATGGCAGCTCGTAAGCGGAAAAAGGGATGGGTCTTTTACCATGTTTGATATGCGTAAATCTTTCGTCTTCCGCGGCTGCCAGCAGCTGCCCATCTTTCATGAGGCACGCGGAGGAGTCGTGAAACGCTGCATTAATGCCCAGTGTGTACATGTAATGAATTTAAAGAGTAATTAAAAAAGGTTAAAGCAGTATACAATGCCCGTTGTAAATGGCTAACACAAATTGTTCCAGAAGTATATGCCGGTTTCATCCTTTTCACTTTCACCATTTCACTCAAACGCTTTACTGCAGAGCATTCCAGAGAAGCTACAACTAAAGTTATGGGCAGCAACGCTTCTTTTTTGTAATAAACCGGGTAATTTTGTACAACGATTTTATTGATACCACCACAACATTATTTTTTAATACCACAACATTATGTACCTGCATGTTATTACATGCCTTAAAGAAGAACGTGTGAACCTATGAAATTAATTCCTTCGGAAAGTCTGTCTGAAGCCCAGGTGCAGCGGGGCCTGCACTTAGTGATACGCGACGGGCTGGCTGCAGAAACAATGATCGTTTTAACAGGCGGCGCTTTCTTAACTGCGCTGGCACTGCAGCTGGGCGCTTCCAATTTCCAGATAGGTGTGCTGGCTGCATTACCTACTTTCACCAATATCTTTCAGCTGCTGGCCATCTGGCTGGTGCAGCGC
>NZ_DATCRF010000392.1:0-2609 GCF_036569125.1 Chitinophaga sp.
TCCATATTCACCGGACCAGCGCAGGCCTGCGGGGTGGCCGGCAAAATCGCCATAGTCCATTTGCGTGATACGGCCGGAGCCTATCCAGTCGCCCTGGTTCTCTGCAAAAAAGATCTCTCCGTTCTCCGACAATCCAAATCCTGCAGGGGAGCGCATACCTGCAGCATAAGGTTGCATAGTGCCATCGGGTTTTATGCGCATCATCCAGCCACGCCATTTAGCCAGGCTGGCGCCACGTCCTATCCAGGAAAGGTTCAGCGTTACGATCATATCGCCATTTGGCAGGAACAAAGGGCCATAAGAATATTCATGGTAGTTGCCCGACAAAGGCCAGGAGGCTACTGTCTGGAACAGGTCTGCTTTACCGTCGTTGTTAGTATCGGTTACCTTTGTAAGCTCCGAACGCTGTGTGGTATAAAAAGATCCGTTGTGCCAGGCCAGGCCCAGGGTTTCATGCATACCATATGCAAAACGTTTGTATTGCGGTTGTTTCGATTTCTTTTGATATGGATCTGTGATCAGCCATATTTCCCCGTGCCGGGTAGATACACCCAGCCTGTCGTCCGGTGTAAAGGCCAGCCCGCCTACTTCCAGCACTACGCTATCCGGTATAGGCACATCCGTTATACTATAATATTTACCTTCCTTTGCCTTCATTTCTGTTTGCGCACTTGCCGCAAAGGGCAGGCCGCATAACAACAATAAAAAGGCTATATGCAATTGACGCTTCATATTATTTACCAGATAATGGAGTAATGAATGTTCATAGTTTTACCAGCCTGTAAGGGCAGCACTAAGCGGTATTGCCCTTTGCTTTCCACGATCTCCGGCTGATCCTTTGTTTCAATGTAGTAGTGCTTATCATCTACCGCATAGCTGCCATCCGGCAGCTTTTCTATGAGGCCGCCGCTACCCATTAACCAGTATGCATTCCCGTTAGCTGATGCGGTACTGTTAATGGTTACTTCTCTTTCCAGTCCTTTCCCATCTGCGCGGGGATGCAGGTAATCTTCCACCGACCATTGGCGCAGCGTGTAAAAGAACATCGGCAGGTCATTGGGTAATATTTTATAACCGCGGTTGGTATAGCTGCTGCTGTCTTCCCGGATGGAATCCGGCCAGGCAGCATCCTTAGCGGATAGTTCTGCAATGCAGGGAATGCCGGCCAGCTCCAGCGGAGCGCCTAAGGGCCTGGCCAGCTGTTTCTCTCCACGCTCATGCCACATCTCTGCCACATCAATATAACGCCCGTGCCAGGCCAGTAAAGGGCTATAATTCACCATATCATATGCATAGTTAATGCCGCCCGGCACACCTACTGCCATGCTATAGGGATCCACTTTATCACCATGTTGCATAAAGCCGCGTTGAATAACAGCGCTTGCTTTAACAGGATATTCCATTTGCGGGGATACTTCCACCTGGCGTTCAGATGCAGGTGTAGTAAGCGCCGTAAAAGGAATATGCGGACCTTCATATAACAGCACCAGGCTCTCATCATAATTTGCATAGCTCAGCTGGAAATCGTGAGGCCCTGCTTTCAGTAAGGTATCACCGTAAAAGGGACGCTCATAATCGCGGGTACCGCCGTTATTGGCAATTTCATTCCCATCGATCATCAGCCGTACCGGCCCGCCGGCGCGGATGCTGAATACATAGTGCCCTTCTGCCGGCACCACTAACTTACCTTCCAGCAGCAGCTGCGCACGTTTATCGCCTACCCGGTAGGTAAGGGAATCGGTATTACCCGAGCGCGTGGGCAGTAACAGCTTTAACGTATCATGATTCTTATATACGCCTTTGTATACACGGTAATGCAGGCCGGTTATGCCGGCGCGTGCATCGCCATAGGTTTTATAACGGATGTTGCGGAAAGCTACCGGGCCGTTATGCACTACAAACTTCAAGGGACCTTGTGTTTGCACCTGTTTACGCAGGGTATCCTGCGCAGTAATGCCCAATGCCGGGTCCTGCTGAATGCTGCGCCCGTTCAGCGTTACGGATTCAAAGCCTGCTTCCGTATTACCGGTACGCGCTGCTCTAAACTTCACCACCAGGTGCTGCCACAAACCAGGCGCCTTACAGGCATTCAGAAGGGGCGCTTTATCCGCTACCCCTCCGCAATCCGCTGCAGTAAGGCTGTCTTTAAGCCAGCTATCCTGCAGCTGCAGTGGGTATTTACCCTGGAAAAGAATGGCGGCATTTGCCTGTGGGGAGAGCATGAAGTCCAGCTCCAGGTCCATATCCCCATGCGCCATTTTCGTAGGCAGCTCACCGTTAGCGGCTGTATTAAATACCAGGATGCCTTTACCTTCCTTTACTTCTAACTGGTGCGGCTGCTGCCGGTTCATATACACGTTACCGGCTATCTGCCAGTTATTACCCGCTGTGGTAAAAGCATCCAGGTTATCCAGGCTAAGCGGATCCATAGGCAGGCTTTCAACGGGAAGCCTTTCCTTTTTCCCCGGCGAACAAGCTGCGAGGCTTACAATGATGGTGCTATACAGCAAAAAAGATTTGACAGACATTGACTGAGATCAAAAGATGAAAAATATTTTATACTATGGTGTAAACCTAACGGCACTGTTATGGAAAAGCAAACCGCTTAT
>NZ_DATCRF010000393.1:0-18713 GCF_036569125.1 Chitinophaga sp.
GGGATTGGCCATATTAAACCATGGGTTTACCGCGTCAATCACCGCCGGGTCATTACACTGCTGATCAAACTGCAGCCAGGTAGGATCCACAACAATGTAGGGATTAAAACCAAAGCTGGCCTGGCATTGGGCGCGTACATACTGCACTATCTTTTTCAGGTTACCATTTCCCTGGTTGGTGCAAAAGGCGTTGGCTACGCTCCAGAACATAATGAGCGGACGCCCGTTTATTTTAAAGCGCTTTGCATCCGGTACTGCCGTAAAAGTGGCTTTGATGTCGTAGTCCCAGATGTATTTATAGTTGGCAGTGTTGCCGCAGTCGAACAGGGGCGTGTAGTCGTAACCGTCGCCATTATCCAGGTTACGGGCAGCGGTCCAGGAGGCCGGGTTATCGTCAAAAATGGCGATCTTAAAAGCATTGCTTAAACCACGGCGGTCCATGGCTGCCACCAGGCTGGTAAGCCTGCGGGGATCGCCTGCGTCCCGGCTGTTATTGGGCGTGTATCCACGCAGGGTAGGCGCTACAAAATCTACCCCGCTGTATGCAATTTCCTCTGCAATGTTGTCCCACCAGTCATTATCATTGTCGGTGGATTTAAAAATGGATAGGTTATAACAGATATTGCCACCGGCGCCCGGGGTTTTTCCGCCCAGCCTGGCATCATGGTCAAAACCCATGGTTACGCCAATATACTGGCCGGGGCCAATTTCAGTTTTCGCCCGCCGTGCATCGGGATCATCTGTTACCGGATCTTCTTTGACCTCTTTTTTACAGCTTGCGCCAAGGGCTATAATGGCGAGCAGCAGCAGTACATTCTTTTTTACCATAAGATAGTAATTGGTTAAGGGTGAAACGATATGGTTTATATATATAAAATGGAGGAAGGCGTGGAATTATGAATATGGTTACTGCAAAGTAAAGCCGGGGGCATTAATATTCGATTAATAACGCATTAACGGAGCGGTGAATTTTGAATTTCTCTGAAAAAAGAAGGCAGCCGTCGCGGAATGATGGCTGCCTTTAAGACCGGGATAGTCAGCTGTTATTTAACAATTGTTTTTGTTAGCTGCTTTTTGCCATTGGTTACAGTAATAAAATAAGTGCCGTGCGGAAGATCGCTGACATTCAACACCTCTTTACGGTTCTTTACCACTACCCTGCGGATCACCCTGCCATTAATATCACTCAAGATCACCGCTGCCTGTCCGCCGGTAAATGCCGCAGGAATGGTAACTATCACATTATTTACTACCGGGTTAGGGTATACGGTCAGCTCATTCCCGGGCATTTTCTGCCGGAGAGCTGTACTGTCATTATCCTCAATAAGGGCTGCATCATTAATAACGGTGTAGGGCAATGCCACCGGGTAATAGCCTATCGTAGATACTTCATAAACGTGGATCACCACCTCCTCTGTTGGCTCTGCCTCATTGTCGTCAACGATCTGTAAAGGCAGCACCAGCTCCGATGCGCCTTCCGGTAAAATAACTTCTCCAAAATCGGTGGTAAGGCCCATGTAATCCGTATACTGCACAGCGCTTCCCCATACCTCAAAACGGATGGAGATACCGTTAACCGGCGCAGTAACACCCGGTGGAAGCCTGAATATAAAGCTGCCATCGGCCCCGCCTTCGTGGCCATTGGTGCTGGTAATTATCAGCCTGCCGTCATTGTCATAAATATTCACTCCGGCGCCGGTGGCATTCAGGTACCAGGGCAGCCCAATATCAGCGCCATAGATATACAAAAAGTCTACAGATACTTCCTCCGTGGTTTCAATTTGCGTATCATCATAAATAGTAACGGGGGCGGTTACACTATGTGCGCCCTTTGGAAGTATAACAGCCAGGTTAAGATCAAAATCGCCCCCGGGCACCGCGGTATTCTCACTTTGGGGATATGTGTAATTGTAAGCGATCACAATATCCTCCGGTGCAATATAGTTACCCTGCAGGGAGAAGGTGATGCCGCCATTACTGCCACCTTCAGTTCCGTCAGTGGTGGTAACGGAGATCTTCAAATCCGGGGGTATACTGGTATCATTATCAGCAATATCAATTGTTATTTTTGACGTATCAAAGTCCACACGCCGGTGAAACACGGACCTTGCTTCCAGTATGCCGATCTGAATATGCTCTGTATCTTCATAGACGCCGTCATCAATCACCTTTATGGGTATGGTTACATTCCCCCTGCCAAACCAGGAGCCTGGAATACGCACGGTATGCACCAGCGTGTCATAGTCTGCCCCTTCAGTGGCAGTGCCGGTTACATAATATTTTACAAGAACAGCTTCTGTAACAGGTAACCAGCTGTTAGCGCGTACTTTCAGGTTAAAGCTGCCATTGGCGCCACCTTCCGCCCCGTTTGTACGGGGCCCAAATGAAACATGCAGCGCTGCGGGGCGCGGCTTTGGCGGATGCAGATTACTGGCTGACAGGGCCAAACTACTGCACATAATAATGAGCAGCATTAAAAATGATGGGTAAACAGTTCGCATAAGAAGGGTTTTAATGGTGATTGAGAATTACCGGGTTTGAATTGTGCTGCAACAGTGGTTATATCGGGTAAAGGAAATGGTTAACGGAGTACAATACTAATGTAATGAAAAAAAGGCCGGCTTAACCGGTTATCTGAAATAATAACACAGCTGCGCCGGCCCTTTTTATTGGGCATAATATAAATTACGTAGGTTAAGGAGCTTTCTTCTGGTACACCCGCACATAATCCACCTCAAACCTTGCAGGGAAATTAGTTTTGGAAGTGATGCTTCCCCCGTTCATGCCGCCCATGGCCAGGTTCAGCAGCATGTAATGCGGCTGGTTAAATGGGTTTACACCGCTGCCGTCTTTATTTACCAGCTTATCCAGGGTTACTTTATTCAGTAACATATCATCCACGTACAGGGCAATGGCGGTTTCGTCCCAATCCATACGCCATACATGAAATTTAGCGGACCATATAACGCCGCCCAGGGAATCGATGCTCCTGGTTTTGGAGTACCACTCCGCCTTTTTATTACTGTCAAGGCAGGCCACATTTGCCAGCAGCTTGTTGCGGTAATATTCCATAATATCAATTTCCCCGTTGGCGGGCCAGTGCCCTTTCACGCCCAGCGTCCACCAGGCGGGCCATAAGCCGGGGCTGATGTCTATTCGCCCACGCATCTCAAAGCGGCCATACTGCCAGCTTTTAAAGCCGGATGTATTAATGCTGGCCGATGTGTAACGGATCATTTTATCTTTCTTCCGCCAGTCTTTGCTGCCTGCTTCATAAAACGGGTTAGGCTTTTGCTCTTTCCGGGCCTCAATGATCAGCAGCCCGTTCCTGCAATAGGCATTTTCCGGCTGGTACCATTGCGCTTCCTCATTTCTTACAAAACCTTTTTCATATCCCCAGTACTGCGGGTCCGGCGGGCCATCTTTACTGAATTCATCTGCCCATACCAGCTGGTAAGCGGGGGCAGTGGTATCTTTTTGTGCAAACACCATAAGCGGCGCCGCATAAAAAGCGAGCAGGAACATCCATCTATTTAGCATGATCAGCATTTGTAGTGAGCGGTTTTATTATAGCTACGTAACCTCCGGCATTGCTCATACGGATGCTGAGCGGAGTACCGGCTTTCAGTGTAACGGCAGATTGCTGCACCTTTTTAGGATCCACATCCGCGTCCTTTGCATCTGTCCAGATCTGCAGCTGGTAATTGCCGGCGGATAAAAAGCCCGTAGGTACTTTAAGCGTACGGCCCTTGCTGTTAGTTAAGGCCCCAATGAACCAGCTGTTGCCGGAACGGCGGGCAATGGCAACAAATTCCCCGGGATAACCATCCAGCACCTGTGTATCGTCCCAGGTAGTGGGCACCTGCTGTAAGAAGTTTTCTCCCGGCTGGCCGTATACATTTTCCGGGTGTTCACAATTCACCATGAAAGGACTTTCATACACCACAAACTTGGCCAGCTCTGCACAGCGCGTATTGGAAACAACCGTAGGCGACTGCTGTTTAAACTGTTTTTGCGTTACATTCAAAAAGCCGCCGGGCGTATAATCCATAGGGCCGGCAAGCATGCGTGTAAAAGGCAGCGTGGTATTGTGTTCCGGCGTCACGCGGTCGGAGAATTTGTAGTACTCCTCTCCCATCACCCCTTCGCGGGTGATCATATTGGGATACGTGCGGGTAATGCCATCCGGCTTATAAGCGCCATGAAAATCCACCATCAGGTGATGCGCTGCAGCGGCCTTAATGATCTGGTGATACCAGTTCACCATCTCCTGGTCGTCACGGTCCATAAAATCTATTTTTATACCGGCAATGCCCCAGCTTTCATACAAGGCAAAGGCTTTTTCAAAATTGTTGTTCCGGTTCACATCAGCGCTGTACAGCCAAAGCCAGCAGCGTACCTTTTTAGCGGCCGCATATTGCAGTATCTCCGGCATATTCAGCTGGGGCGCGGGCTTAGTAATATCTGCCACCGGCTTATTGAAAGGGCCATACCATTGCCAGTCGATCAGCATGTATGGCCATCCTTCCCGGGAAGCATAGTCTATATAGGTTTTGATAGTGGGCATATCCATTTTCACTTCCCCGCTCCACCAATGATCCCATGCACTCATGCCGGGTTTTATCCAGGAAGGGTCTGCAATAGCACAGGGTTTGTTAAGGTTCTGCACTATTTCAGATTCAATGAGCTTAGCGGGTGTTGCAGCCAGCATGATCACCCGCCAGGGTGTGGGCAGGCTATCGTCAAAACGGGCTTTCACGCCCTCTTCCGGCTCATGCGGCAAGGGCGCCAGTTTGGTAAATAATGTGATGCTGCTGTCGGCCTGCCGGGATGCGCCTAAATAAAAGCCGGGATAATTATCTATCTCTGCTTCTGTAATGGCGGCCCAGGTGTTTTCATTCACCTTTGTGAGCAAAGGCAGCCCGGCTTTGGTGGATATATGCATATCCGTTAGTGCTTTGGGCGCAAATTCAGCTTCCTGGCTGGAGGAGTACCCGCCTTTATATTCCGCCATCCAGACCTTTTGATCGCCGGCAAAGCGGAAGCCGGTAAGCTCCCTGGTTATTTGCCGGTTCCCCGGCTTTTCACTCCTGTAAAGAGTATACCTGAAAGCTACGCCATCATCATACACCCGGAAGCTAAGGCGCAGCTGCCGCATCAGGCTGTCTTTTTCCACCAGCTGCAGGTTCAGCTCATTGTAATGATTCACAACAGCTGCGTGTTTTATTTTAACTACCGGCTCCCAGGTTTCGTTAAAGGTGGTTGCTTCCTGGCTTAAGACCCTGAAACCGCCCATCACAGCAGGTTCATTCTTAAGCTCAAATCCAAGGGGGGAAGGTAATATGACCGTTTTACCATTGTAAACAACGCTATAGCTGACGCCGCCATCATTACTAACCTGCACGGATATATTTTTAGTGGGTGAGCTAATGTTATACTGCTGTGCAAAACCAGGCAAAGCAAACAACAGGAAAATAAAAAAGCAGCTTTTTTTGTAACGGGCTGCGCCCCGGATGATACGCTTCATAAGGTACATGTTCTATAACGTGATATGCAACAAGATAGAATAAAAGCGCAGGAAAACGAAACTAACGTGCTCATCCTTAAACAAATGAAAAATAATTTTATCTGATCATTCATCCCTTATCTGTATTAACTATCAGGCGCAATGCATTACTTTTATAGGATAGAATTTTACCCGATGAGCAGAAATGTATTTTTAATTGATGATGATAACGACGACAGGAACATCTTCCAATTTGTACTTACAACCATTGATAATACTGCCAGTTTAACCTCAGCCCAGGATGGCGTACATGCGTTTGAGTTAATTAATGGAAATGGCTTTACCAAACCTGATATTATTTTTTTAGACCTGAACATGCCGCGGATGAATGGCATTGAATTTTTAACGGAGATCCGCAAAATGAAAGAATTTGAGGGCATACCCGTTATTATTTTCTCCACAAACATCATGAAGGAACAGGCGGCCCAATGCAAGGAGCTGGGCGCCCTGGAATGTGTGACCAAACCCGATACGGTGGAAACACAGATAGGCGTAATGAAGGAGCTCTTAAAAAAATATACCTGATCAATTCAGCTTAGTGCCGTTATAGGTGGTAAAGGGCTGCGGCAATGGGTATCAAAACCGTGTAAAATCCACATGCAGGTTTTCAAGGTCTGCTTCCGTGCTGCCCTTTACGGGCACAATGCCATACATCAGGTTTGCCTGGTAAGGGTTCCAGGTGGAAAGGGTAAAATAGATCTTTGCAAAGCGGCCAATCATCCCCGTTTCATAATCGCTTACCTGGTAAGGCCCGTACTCTCCTCCCGCCTCCCCGTAGCGGTCGCCACCACCCCAGAAAGCAGGTTCATTTAATTTATCCGGCGTATGGGCGCTATGCATAATTTTACTATATCCGTTCGTAAATGGGTTGAAGAGCATTTGCTGTTCTGTCCACGGCCCATAAGGAGTATCCGCTGTTCTGAGGATAATGCCCCTGGGGTTATCCCCGTTATAAGTGATCACCCATTGCTGCAGGTACTTGCTAAAGCGTACGGAAAATTCGCCTATGCATCCTGCGCTGAAAAGCGCAACTGCGTCAGCTTCCGCCTCGCTCCAAACCGGCTGGTTAAACGGGTTTGTACCGGCAAAATAAAGCGCGGCCATGCTGCCGTTTAAAATATTAGCAAACGGTAAAAAGGAGAGATATACATCGCTGGAGCGATACCTGCCGGAACCCCAGATCCATAAACCCGCGCCGCTGTGAATATTATAGCGGGCAGGCTCCTGCTCCGCTACCACCGATACATTGATGAATTTATTGCCGGAGTATGTGCCTATATACTGAAAGTTCAAACCCTCATCAGCAGAAACGCAAAGAATGGAACGGCCCATCACCGCTGCGTTGCCCACTTTAAAATGGTTGGAAGAGAAAAATACGTACAGCCGGCCATCCAGGCTAAAGCCATCCAGCGGCACATCAAATTCAACCTGGGTAATATGGTCTCCGCCACTGATAACAGGCGCCTGCTTGTTAAAGGTAAGATGCAGCCCATCCCTTGCACAGAGATCAGTAGTATGGGCAATGGCATCAAAAGTGGTGCGGCCTGCCTTATTCCAGTGGCGGCCCCAGGAATCGCCGAACAGGAAAAAAACTTTAGCATTATGCCGGAAAGATACGCCCAGGTCCGTGCCTTGCAGGCCCAGCTGGGTTTCCGTGCGGTTAAAGGCAAAAGAAGGCTGGCCATCTTTCCATGCAGTACGGTCATACTCACCGGTAAGCTGCGCTACCTTTTGCACGTATTTCATTTGCGGCAACGCAGGCTCACCTATTACTACATTCCTGCGCAGCCAGGGGAAAGTAACATCCTCATTCAAATGCCGGTAATGCACTACGGATTGTGAACATTCATCCGTAAGCACTTCAAAATTATGCGGGTGCCCGCTGCTAACATAATCGCTGCGGATAATGCAGCCGTTGCCGCCGGCAGATGCGGTGATCAGCTGCCCTTTTTGCCAGGGCGTAGCTATATCCGCATTGCTCCGCCAGAAATGCCACAGCTCTTTACGGCCATTGCTGCTGAAAAGCGGCACCACCACTTCAAAGTTGCCGTGACCGCCTTCCATAAAATCACTTTGTATCATGGAGCCCGGGCCGGCTACAATATACTCCGGGCCAGTTACCCGTTGTCCCTTTTGCCAGGCTGTAGTTACATCTGCATTGCTTCTCCGGAAATGCCAGAGTGCTGTACTGCTGCCAACATGCAAGGGTACCATTACTTCAAAATTGCCATGGCCGCCTTGTATGAAATCACTTTGTATAATGGAAGCAGGACCGGCTACAATATCCTCCGGACCAGTTACCCGCCGTCCCTTTTGCCAGGGTGTAGTTACATCTGCATTGCTTCTCCAGAAATGCCAGAGTTCCCTGTTGTTGCCAATCCGCAAGGGCACCACTACTTCAAAGTTGCCATGGCCGCCTTGTACAAAATCACTTTGTATAATGGAAGCAGGGCCGGCTACAACATCCTCCGGGCCGGTTATCTGCTGCCCCTTTTGCCAGGGTGTATTTACATCCGCATTGTTCCGCCAGAAATGCCAGAGCACGGTGTTGTTACCAATACGCAATGGCACCACTACTTCAAAATTCCCATGGCCGTTTTGTATAAGATCACTTTGTATAATAGAAGCAGGACCGGCCACCTGGTCGGCAGGGCCGGTAATGAGCTGTCCTGGTTTCCAGGTTTCTCCATTTGCATTATCCCGCCACCAGTGCTGCAGCTTTCCTTCATGGTTAATGATCGCCGCTTCGAAATTCCCGTGCGGGCCGCCACCCATATTGGATTGTATGAGACTGTTAAAGATCCTGGGGGACATATTTTGTTGTTGAGGAGTATAAGTAATAATACAAAATATAGCCGGGACTTACAATACAGGTAGCTTATTGTGCATTCACTACAAAACCGTCGTCTTTCCCGTCTTCCAGCACTACATATGCGCGTACCCAGCTTTCTTCGCTGACCCTGCGCCACTTATGGCCTGTACCGGAAGTATCTGCTGCCACCAGGATATCGCCGGGATGCAGCAGAAAGGTGCTGCCATCTGTTACGGTGAATTCCAGTGTGCCCCTGAGCGTTATAACCACCTGCCTCCTGGGGGCCGGGTGCCAGTCGAATGCAAGCCGGGAGGCTTCGTCTTCCTGGATAAAAAAATAATCCGCTGCAATATGCTGCAGCGTGGTGATCTTTCCTTCTTCAAATGCGCTATGGCCATCTGCGGTTGTAAAAAGTCTGTATGCCTTCATTTTTATAATTTCCTATTTCAATCCCTTAAAATGCTGTTCCTGTTCGTTTCCGGAAATGCCCGTTTGCTCCCAGCGTTTTCTGATATTCAGCAGCAGCACAAGATATGGGATCTCCAGCAGCACCAAAGGTACAGTCCACATCATAAAATCAAAACGCCTGAACATATTGAAGATGATAACAAAGGAAAAACAGCAATAGAGTATATGCAGCGCCGTTATTATAACCGCAAACAAAACAGCCTTCCTTTTCTCCAGCCAGATAAAGAGATTTGACAGGAAACGCAGTACAGGAAATGCAAGACCGGTAAAAATGCTGATTAAAAGAAGCTTGTCAAAGGATTCATACTTTGCCACATTCAGCCACCGTGTTGAATTAATATAAATAAACGAAAGGGCGCCATAAACACTAAAGGCCAGAAAGAACCACACATAGATCTTTAGCGCCAATGGCATCAGCTGGCGGCGGCGTACAAAGGTTTCCTTCAGAAAATCCTGGTCAAATATAGAAGTAGGTTCGTTTTGCATAGGCATGATAATGTCCGGGGCGAAATATACAAATAATAGTTAATAGCTAAATGCGGAGTGCTGAACGCGGAATGCCTGTTCAAATTATGCTCTAGCCCCATATACTCATCAAGATTTTTGAACACAGGACGTTTAACCATGGCCACTTTCATGGCTTTTATCTTATTTGGTGGATGTGTACTGCATAGATGCACTTGACAAGTATTTGAAAAATATTGAAGAAATAATTGCGCAAGTAATTACTTGCACTTATATTTGCAAGCAATTACTTGCATATTATGAAAGCACGACGTGATGTATACCAGGCGATCGCCGACCCTACCAGGCGGGCCATCATTAATATGATCGCCGCCCGGCCGCAGAATGTGAATGCCATTGCTGAAAAATTTGATGTAACCCGGCAGGCCATTTCATTGCATGTGAAGATCCTGACCGATTGCGGTCTTATTGTTATTAAACAGCGCGGCAGGGACCGTTTTTGTGAAGCACAGCTGGATCAGCTGGGGGAAGTAGCGAATTGGGTGGCCCAATACCGGCAACATTGGGAAAGCAAATTAGACGCCATGGAAAATTACCTGGAAAAACTAAAAAAGGAAAGATATGGAAAGCCAAAAAAGTAATACGAAAGACCGGGAGCTCATCCTGTCAAGAAAGCTGAATGCGCCTATAGAGCTGGTATGGGAAGTATGGACCCAACCGGAACATATTGCCAACTGGTGGGGACCCAACGGTTTCACCAATACCATCACCACAATGGATGTACAAGCCGGCGGCGCATGGAACCTGGTAATGCATGGACCGGATGGAACCGATTATGATAACAGGAGCATTTTTAAAGAGATCATTCCCCTTAAAAAGATCGTTTACGAACATATCTCCTACCCCAGGATACTTGCCACCATTGAGTTTGAAGCACAGGGCGACCAAACGCTGATCACCTGGCACATGCTGTTTGATTCTGCGGAAGAATTTATGGCCGTAGTAAAAGCCCATAACGCAAAAGAAGGTCAGAAACAGAATGTGGAAAAACTGGCAGCTTACCTGGAAGGCTTATCTCACCAACGCAGCTAAAAACCTGCAATATGCTGAACAGAACAAAGTTTTATATGCTGATGGCGATACTCACATCAGCCCTGTCAACAAACGCCCAAAACAATAATATGGAAACATTAAAAACATCCGGCCATGCACCGGTGAACGGCATTCAAATGTATTACGAGATCCACGGTAACGATGGCGGCCTGCCGCTGGTACTGATACACGGCGGCGGCTCTACCATTGAAACCACCTTTGGCGTTATACTGCCCATGCTGGCCGCCCATAATAAAGTGATTGCCGTGGAGATGCAGGCCCATGGCCGCACCAGCGACCGTAACGCGCCTGAAACTTTTGAGCAGGATGCCAGAGATGTAGCAGCCTTACTTAAATACCTGAAAGTAGATAAAGCAAATATTATGGGTTTTAGTGATGGCGGCTGCACTACCATGCAGCTGGCCATGAGCCACCCGGAGCTGTTGAATAAAATGGTGGTGGTTTCCTCGAACTATCAAAGGGAAGGTATGGCGCCAGGCTTTTTCGAAGGCCTGCAAAATGCTACGTTAAAAGATATGCCGGAGCCGTTAAAAGCAGGTTTTTTAAAGGTAACACCTGATCAGGACCGGCTGCAGAATGTGTTTGAGAAAGACAGATCCAGGAGATTAGTCTTTCAGGACTGGCCGGATGCAGCCCTGCAAGCTATAAAAACTCCTGCGCTGATAATGGCAGGCGACAAAGACGTAATTACTACTGAACATATCGTTAAACTCTCGCGCCTGATACCCGGCGCGCAGCTGATCATATTACCGGGTGTGCATGGCACATTGCTGGGCGAGATCTGTTCTGCAAAAAAAGGCAGCCGCCAGCCGGAGATCACCGCCACACTGGTGCAGGAGTTCCTGAATGAATAGGCCTGGGACCGGCCGCAGCAGCTGAATACAGGGGAATGCCGCTTCTGCAGGGCATTCCCCATTTACCGCTCATAGCATATGTATAAACAATCTGGTGGATTTTTATATTTTTACCGCTCCACGAAAATTTTCCGTAAAAATGAAACATCAGGTTAAATTTTTCTCCACGCTCATCTTATTACTGCTGGCTGCCGTTAGCGGTAAAAGCCAGTCGGCAACAGGTTATACAAAGTATGTGAACACATTTGTTGGTACAGCGCCGCTTACCGATCCTAAAATTCTGGGGTATACGTTACCGGAAGGCTGGCGCTCATGGGCAGGCCTTACTTTTCCCGGCAGCTCGCTGCCCAACGCCATGGTGCAGCTAAGCCCCATTACACAATACGGATCCGGCGCAGGGTATGAATATGAGGATTCCGTTATTTACGGATTCACCCATACCAATAAAGGCCACTGGAATTTGTGTAATATTCCCATTCTGCCGCTTTCTAACCCAGGCGCTACTTTTGGCTCAAGATTCACACACAAGCAGGAAAGCGCTTCACCGGGCTTTTACCAGGTATACCTGAATGATTATAATGTAAATGTGAACCTTACCTCCACTTTACGCTGCGGCTACCATCAATATACCTATAAGAATAACAGCGGCAGGCAAATACTTTTTGACCTGGCTAAAGCCAATAACCGCGTATCCGGCTGGACTATTGAGCAGGCAGGCGCTACCGCCTTACAGGGCTACCAGCAAACCGGGGAGCGGATCTATTTTTATGCTACATTGAACACGAACATAGAAAAGCTGGAAAAGAAAGCAGAAGGGCAGCGCGAAGGTTATGCCATTGTTCATTTGGCAGATGGCGCCGCTAAACCGGTTGAGCTTAAAATAGGCTTATCATTTGTAAGCATTGAAAATGCCAAACAAAACCTGCAGCAGGAGATCGGTAACAAATCATTTACCGACATCCGTACGGAAGCTAACCGCAAATGGGAAAACCTGCTCTCCACCATCCAGGTAAAGGGCGGAACGGATAGGCAAAGAAGGATGTTCTACTCCTGCCTGTACCGCTCATTCCTTTGGCCGGCCCTGCGCAGTGATGTGAACGGGGAGTTCACAGATGCAAAGCATAATGTGGTGAAAGCGGATTTCAACTATTATACAGAGCCTTCTTTGTGGGACACTTACCGGAATAAAGATGTGCTGCTGGGATTGATCTCGCCACAGGTTACACTGGATGTAATTAAATCTATGAAAGATGTGGGCGACAAAACAGGCTTTATACCCACCTTCTTCCATGGCGATCATGGCACCTCTTCCATTGCAGGCGCATACCTGCGGGGCATTGATAAATTTGATATAAAGGATACTTACCGGGTATTGCTGCGCAATGCCAATGTATCCGGAGGCGCCCGCCCTTACATCACGGAGTATATCGAGAAAGGCTATATTTCCGACCCTGATGTGCCCAACCCGCATGTGGAGACCAAGGCAAAGGCAGGCGTATCCAAAACCCTGGAATATTCTTACGATGATTATTCATTAGCGCAGATAGCTAAAAAGCTGGGCGATACCGCTAACTACAGGATATTGATGGCGCGGTCAAAAAATTACAGGCACATGTTTGACCCTGCTACCCGCTTTATGAGAGGCCGCCTGGAAAATGGTGCATGGATCACGCCTTTCAACCCGCAGTACCCTTACTATGAATATATGTACCGGGAGGCAAATGCCTGGCAGGTATCGTTCTTTGCGCCGCATGATATGCCGGGGCTCATTGAGCTGTATGGCGGCAAAGAAGGTTTTGAATCCAAGCTGGATTCCCTTTTTACGGTGCCCTGGAACCCGCAGTACATAGCACGCAACGTGGAAACCATGATAGGCCAGTATTGCCATGGAAACCAGCCGGATCATGAAGCGCCTTTTGCTTACTATTTCATAGATAAACCGGAAAAATCACAAAAGATCATTGATACTATTCTGAATAGCTTATATGGCATCGGGGATGATGGTATAGCGCTCTGCGGTATGGACGATGCCGGGGAAATGTCGGCCTGGTATGCATTTGCATCATCCGGTTTATACACCTTCTCTGCCACTGATCCCGAATATATTGTTACGGTTCCGCTTTTTGATGAAGTGAAATGGAAAACCAGCACCGGTAAATCACTCACCTTAACCAAAAAGGGAAAAGGCAGGGCATTAACAGCTATTAAAGTGAACGGTAAAGCAATTAAGGGATATTTTGTGCCGCATGAGCTGTTTAAAACCGGCGGCAGTATTGAGATTGTAACGGAGTAATGAATAATTAAGAATTAATAATTAATAATATTGGGGGATGTTGCGTAAGTAAACGCAGTTTTTCTGAACTTATAAAAAAGGAATGGCTATAAAGCAGCCATTCCTTTTTTATTTTGCAACGATCCGTGCTACGGTATAATTGCCCTGCAATTATTAATTCTTAATTATTCATTATTAATTAATACGGCTTCAAAGATGCAGCTGTCCATCAACCGGGCCATGGTACGTTTGTACAGGTTCAGTACCTGGTCAAATGCTCCCTTGTTCAGCAGCTCCAGCGCCTGCTGCAGCTCATGGTTGTATAAGTCCTGCAGGATCTGCTCCTTTTCAGGCAATGCCTGTATAGCGCGCAGAATGGGGCGGGAAACAAAGTAATACATTTCATACAGCGCATAACCATCCGGCTGTTCCAGCATATGATCGTCCCGGAAACTGCGCAATACATCCAGCTGTTGCGTGAGGCCTTTTGAGCCGTACCGCCCCATCAGCTCCTTTACCAAACAGCCGGTACCTTCAACACCACCGCCGCCACCTGGTTCAAAGACACAGGGCGGATCGCATTGGCCATACTCCATAAAAACATGCAGGCTTTGCCGGCCGGCATCCACTGCTTCCAGCACCTGCTGGTTCCTTTTACAGGGAAAGGGATGCGCCGCATTATAACCAAAATTAAACATCAAACCATCGCAGCCTTCCTGTGCAAGCAATGCTGAAATGCGTTGTATGCCCCAGAAATACCCGCGGTGCACTTTAGATAATACTTCATGAAAGCGGCCGTTGTACACCCGCTCCACATGATTGCCTAAAAGCTGCCAGAGCTCATCTCCTTTTACTTTCTTCCCATCGTTGCTCACATAGCCGTCCTTTAAAAGCACCAGGTCAGGCTCACCTTTTTCACCGGTAGTATGTTCACAAGGCACCATAATGATCTTTCTGCTCAGGGGATCATTCACATCCGCCAATCCATACCGGAAGCTGATACCGGAAAGGCAGGGATAGGAGCTGATACAATCCAGGATGGATTGCTTTGATAAAAAAACAGCAGGAGCTGCGCCAGGGAACCTGGCAGCAAAGCCGGTTTTCAGGGTTTGATATTCGGAATGGGAAATAAATTGCCCGATAGCATCCAGGGGCGTTTTTTTGTTGAGGTTCATGGGAAATGTTTTGTGGTGATTGAATAGATGAGGGACGTCCTTTTTAAATATAGATATAAAATTGATGAGGGGTTTGTCTTAAATAGCAACTTATGCAGAATATAGGTATTGTTTGAATTTCATAGCTGCAAACAATCCCTTAATTTTGCCGCATGCGCAAACCTGAAAACGCAAAAGAGTTTCTTGACAGCCGTTTGCCGGCCCTGGATTTCAAAGATCAGTTCACGGTATTTGAGCGGCAAACCTATGCCAGCAAACCTATGTCCTATAACCGGAGGGATTTTTACAAGATCTCCCTGGCATTGGGCACCAGCCGCCTGTATTATGCTGATAAGGGAATTGAGCTGAACCGGCCTGCCCTGATCTTTTCAAACCCTATGATCCCCTATGCCTGGGAGCCTGTTTCAGCAAAGCAGGAAGGCTTTTTTTGCCTGTTCACGGAAAACTTTCTGAAAGCAAAAGACCGGGACCTGGTTTTGCAGGATTCTCCGCTTTTCAAAGTAGGCGCTGATCCGGTGTTCTTTGTTGATAATGCGCAGGTGAAGTATATCAGCTCCATTTTCACGAATATGCTGCGGGAATTTAGCGCTGATTATATTCACAAGTTTGACCTGTTACGGAACCATGTAAACCTGCTGCTGCATGAGGCTATGAAAATGCAGCCATCGGCCGGTTATTTCAAACATCAGAATGCCGCAGCACGTATTACCGCTATGTTCCTTGAATTGCTGGAAAGGCAGTTCCCGGTTGATTCCCCGCAGTATGCCCTAAAGTTAAGAACACCGAATGATTATGCGGAACAGCTGTCCGTTCATGTAAACCATCTTAACCGCGCGGTAAAAGAAGTTACCGGTAAAACCACCACCACGCATTTGGCAGAGCGGATGTTAAGCGAAGCCCGGGCGCTTTTAAAACATACTGACTGGACCATTAACGAAATTGCCTACAGCCTGGGTTATGAATACCCTACTTATTTCAACAACTTCTTCAAAAAACAAACCGGCGTTACGCCCAGCTCTTTAAGGTAATTACCAATTGTTTGAATTTCTTAGCATTCTGTTTGAGAACCTTTAACATGCCGGCAGGGATGCGGCCTACCTTTGCCTTATCAAAAATTAAACTATGGAAAACAATTTAAAAGGTAAGGTAGTTGCCATTACAGGTGCAGGCAGCGGCATAGGCGAAGCAACTGCGCTCCTGCTGGCCGCTGGCGGCGCCAAAGTAGTGCTGCGCACGCCGCACAAACCGGCTGGAAGCCCTGGCTGCCCGCATTACAGCGGCCGGCGGAGAGGCGGCCTATATACAGACTGATGTAAAACGCCGCGATGATATGACCCGGCTGGTAGCATTTGCAGGTGAGCATTACGGCCGGCTGGATGTGCTGATCAGCAATGCCGGTGTTGGCCCCATTTCCCCGCTGGATGAGCTGCGGGTGGAGGATTGGGATGATATGATAGACGTTAATATAAAAGGCATGCTCTATGGCATTGCTGCAGCGCTGCCGGTTTTCCGCAGGCAGGGCGCTGGTCACTTTGTAAATATCGCCTCTACTGCCGGACACCGTGTTACCCCCACCATGGCCGTTTATGCCGGCACCAAGTTTGCCGTGCGCGCCATCTCCGAAGGCTTACGGCAGGAGGCCGGTGATAAGCTGCGTGTAACTATTATTTCACCGGGCTTCATTCATACAGACTTCGCGGAGTCCATGACCAATCCTGACATAAAAGCCCGGATGCTGGACCAGCGGGACCAAATAGCCATACCGCCGGATGCCATTGCCCGCGCTATTGCCTTTGCCATTGAGCAACCGGCTAATGTGGATGTAGGTGAGATCGTAGTGCGCCCGACCGCGCAGGCTTAATGCTAACAATGACCTGTTACCCCCACTCCTGTTCGTAAAGTGTTAAGACCTGCTTAATGCTTTACGAATGGCGTTTAAAGACAGCTGGTTTTGCTGTCACTTATACAACTATTCCCTTCCCTGCACAGTACCCGGGCATATCCCGGCAAGATCCCGCAGTATGTGTTGCCCCATGGATGATCTGATAATCCATCCTTTTGAACCGTTTGTCCATTTATGAATTATGCCAGTATGCTTAGGTTTACGGGTACAAATAATTCCACTTTTTTACCATAAAAATCAATCAAGAATTCCACATGGGACAATGAAGAACTTTCCTGTCGCTTATAGAAATAAGCAATGCGGTCAATCTATTTTTTTAACAAGCAATTTTATCTGATATGCCAAGATCTACTACTCGTAGTTGGAAAAAAATTCCACTTATTGCCTTACTGCTGGCTGTTTTACAGGTTAGCAGCAGCTACGGCCAGCAACAGCTTACAGTAACGGGCACGGTTACGTCAAAAGACGACGGGCTGCCATTGCCGGGCGTAGCTGTTTCCCTTAAAAATACCAGCCAGGGTGTTGCCACGGATGGCAGCGGAAAATTCTCCATCAGCGCCGCAAAAGGGAGCGTGCTGGTGTTTAAGGCCCTGGGCTTCACTCCCCAGGAAGTAAGCGTAAATGATGGACTAATGAATGTGGTCCTGGAATCTTCACAGAGTAACCTGAATGAAGTGGTTGTGATCGGGTATGGCACCGTGAAAAAGAAAGACCTTACCGGCGCCATTGCCAACATTAAAGGAGCCGATATAAAGGCGCAGGGCGTAAGCGACGTTACCCGCTCATTGCAGGGAAAGCTGCCCGGCGTAACCATTGAATCAGCCGGCGGCAACCCGGGCTCCGGCACCCGCATACTTATCAGGGGCGTAGGTACCCTGGGCAATGCAGCGCCATTATATATTGTGGATGGTGTACCGGTAGCCAGCATCAATAACCTTAGTCAGCTGGATATACAGTCTGTGGATGTATTAAAAGACGCTTCTGCAGCAGCCATCTATGGTTCCCGCGCAGCCAATGGCGTGGTGCTGGTAACCACCCGTACGGGCAAGAACGGGAAAGCGGTAGTGCAAATGAATGCCAATTACGGCATACAGCAAATAGCGCATAAGCTGGATGTATTGAATGCGCAGCAATGGGCCAGGGTTAGCAATACCGCGCATGACGCAGCCGGCCTGCCCCGGCTGGATATAGCCCGGAACCCGGATTCACTGGGCGCCGGCACCGACTGGCAGGATGCTATTTACCGTACCGCACCGGTACAGCAATATGAGCTGCTGGTAAGCGGCGGCAACCAATACAGCAACTACAGCGTATCCGGCAGCTACACCAAACAGGATGGCATTGTAAAGGTTACCGGTTACGACCGTTATAACCTGCGCGTAAAATCAGAAACCACCAAAGGCCGGTTCCGGTTTGGAGAGACCGTCTTGCTCACTAAAGAAAGAACCACCAATATGGCCGGTGGCTGGGGTGGCCAGGGAGGTAACCCCGTAGGCTCCGCAGCAAAAATGATCCCGGTTTTCCAGATCTATGATACCAGCGCCCTGGGCGGTTATGCCGGCGCTTATGGTCCTGTGGTGAATGTGGCCAACCCGGTAGCGCAATTAAACCTGGAGAATATCACCAAAGCATCGTCCAGCATTTTAACAAATGTATTTGGCGAGCTAACCCTTATTCCCGGGCTGGTATATAAATTAAATATGGGCTATACCAGCAACTTCGTTACCAATGATGATTATTACAAACGTTATGTGGTAGGCACCCTGTTCACCCATCCCACCAACGATCTTACACAAAGCAAAGAGCAAACAAACCTGCTGCTGCTTGAAAATACATTGAACTACACCAAAACACTGGGTAAAAGTAATATCCAGGCATTAGTGGGGTATGCTTACCAGAAAACCAATTATACCTACCTGCTCTCTGCCAGAACCGATATGCCGGATGGCATAAAGAATATTGATGCCGGCGCAGGCACCTCCACCACCGGTGGTAACAGTACGGAAAGCAGCCTGCTTTCTACCCTGGGCCGTTTGATCTATAGCTATGACGACCGTTACCTGCTAACCGCCAGCATACGGCGGG
>NZ_DATCRF010000394.1:0-15648 GCF_036569125.1 Chitinophaga sp.
ATTGCCCTTATGTAAACGATCTGTTTGTTAAAATGAATACCTGCTACCAACCTGTAATTATTACCGCCAATATTGAAAATATACATGTCATTTCCAACACTATCTACTGAACCAGATACTTCATTTCTCAGTTCATTAAAATTCATACAATTTGCCTTTCTGATCCTGCTGCACCAATTGTTTAATGGTGCAACAGCTGGTGGATATTTAGCCGCAAATGCGTAAATGGGAGGCATTGAAATAATTCTCATTAATAATTAGTTTTCTAATTTTTAATTTTTTGTTCATTACTGTATAGTTTCTTTGATACTCATTTCGCAGACATTTTTAAAGAACAGCTGCATTAGATAAAATACAAGTGCGCCCCCCCACCCTCTCCCTCCGTCCAAATCCACCTGCTACAAATTCTATTTAGCCCCCTTATCCGGGAATATTAAGACACTACTTTTGCTCCATAAAACCTCACATTATGAAAGCAATTCAGTTAACCCAGTTTGGTATTGAACATTTACAGCTCACGGAGATCCCCACGCCAACCATAGGCGAAAATGAAGTGCTGGTAAAAACCACTGCCGTAGCACTTGAGTTTCATGACTTAATTGTGGTGGAGAACCGGATCCCTTTTGGGATACCGCTGCCGCATATCCCGGTTTCCGAAGGTGTGGGGGTAGTAGAGAGTGTGGGTAGTAAAGTGAGCCGCTGGAAAAAGGGCGACCGTGTTATGATCCCGTTTATTTCCCGCTGGGAAGCAGGGAAAAATACGCCTTATAACGACCAGCTGCGAACCGGCTTTTCGCTGCCCGGACTTTTGGCGGAATACACGGTGCAGCCGGAGAACACCCTGGTGCGAACGCCCAATAACCTTACCGATGAAGAAGCAGCGCCCTTACCGGTGGCCGGGCTAACGGTGTGGACCATCCTGGTGGAACAGGCGAAGATCCGGGCAGGACAAACGATCCTGGTACAGGGCAGTGGCGGCGTATCGTTGTTTGCGATACAAATAGCTAAAATGTTCGGGCTGAAAGTGATTGCCACTACCGGCAGCCAGGAAAAAGAGCAAAAGCTGAAAGACCTTGGGGCAGATGAGGTGATCAATTATAAAACATTCCCGGAATGGAGCAGTGAAGTAAAACGCCTGAATGGCGGGATGGGCGTAGATGTAACGCTGGATGTGGCGGGAACGGATACCATTGAGCAAAGCATCCTCTCTGTAAAACAGCACGGCTTTGTTGGATTGATAGGCCTGATGACCGGCACCAAACTAACCATAGACCTGGTTCCGCTTATTACGAACTATGTGCGGCTGCAGGCTTATTCGGTTGGCAACGCACAGGAATTGAATGACTTTGTAAACGCTATTGAAAAGAATAATATGCGGCCTGTTGTGGACAGTGTTTTCCCGGTAGAAAAGGTGCAGGATGCCTTTCAGCGGTTCAAATCAGGCAAGGCATTTGGAAAGGTGATCATTACATTATGAGGAGGCGCCACACTACACCTCAGGCCAGTGTCTTAAACTTCACCGACGCCGCTACTTTCTTCAGCGCAATGGACATCTGCACCTCCACCGTATTTACGGAAATGCCCAGCAGGGCTGCTACTTCCTTATACTTAAACCCATCTTCCTTTACCATTTTAAAAATAAGGCGGCAGCGGGCAGGCAGTACGTTGATGGCGCTTTCTATTTTACGGATCATTTCCTTCGAAATAACCTGTTCCTCCGGTGTGGGAGATTGATCCTGCACCAGCAGGGGATCAATATCATTAAACTCTATGCTGTGCAGGTGGCGTTCTTTTTTCAGGAAATCCAGGGCCAGGTTGCGGGCCATGGTGTAAATATAATTACGTGGCTGCACAGCAGCAGGCAGCGTATGGCGGCGCGCCCATATTTTTACAAACAGGTCGGAATAGAGCTCCTCTGCAACTTCCTCCGCTCCTACCAAAGCCTTGATAAAAGCAATAAGCGGGGCTTCCATGATCCCGAATAATTGCTGGTAGGCGGCCATATCATCCTGCTGGCAGATGCTATCAAACAAGTCTTTTATAGCTTGCTGGTTATGCATAGATAGTGCCTGGTTAAGAGTTCTTCAATGATTGATACAGTATCATATATTACGGGGAAAGAATACGACGACTATCGTTTTCCATAACGTTCTCCCTATCCTAAAATGCTACATAGTTTGCTATTAATCACCAAAATAACAGGAAAAAAAACAAAATCCAAATCAGGTTTTAAATAGAATTAATTATTCCTTAATAAACACTATCTTCAGTTTTTGCAAACTTTGCCTACGAAAATCTAAAGGTACGTGGAAGAGATACTTGCATTAAAAGAGGGACATACGGAAACATTTGAGCAGGTATATCATACCTATCACGAAAAATTATATTTCTATTTCCTGAAGCATACCCGTTCCCAGCTATGGTCCGAAGAACTTTTGCAAACTACGTTTGTTAAGCTGTGGCATTACCGGCAGCAGCTCTCCACCGCCCATACCCTTTCCGAACAGATCTTCCGCATTGCCAAAACCTCCCTTATTGATATGGTGCGCCATAATAAGCACCATCAGCACTTCCTGCAATCCTACACGGCCGACCTGCTGCAAAAAGGTTTGAGCGCAGAACCGGCTAACCGCGATACCATCCACCAGCTGCACCGCGAAATGGATAAGCTGCCGCCTGTACGCAAAAAGGTTTTTATGCTGAGCCGCATAGACGGCCTTTCCCACAAAGAAATTTCCAGCCTGCTGGCTATCTCCCCTAAAACCGTAGAAGTGCACATTACCAAGGCTTTGAAGCAATTACGCCGTGCGCTGCTCACCTTTCTTTGCTGATCCCCTACCCTCCCTGTTTAAATAAATTGTTAACCAGTAAGGGATATTTCCTGCCTGAACGTAGTGTATGTATAAATGTGCAAGTTGTTATGGCGTTATCACGGGAGTTATACCAGCGGTTCCTGAACGGGCAGTGTACAGAGGCAGAGGAAATAATGGTGCTGCAATACTTCAGCGAACATCCGGACGAGATGGAGGAATACCTGCAAACAGCAGACTGGGAAGCTTTTGAGCCGGTACAAAGACTGCACCCGGTGGTAACGGAAAAAGTGCTGGACCGCATCCGCAACCGCATTACCCGGGGAAAACGCTGGCAGATAGCGCTCCGCACAGTGACCGCCGCTGCGGCCATAGCCGGGCTTATAACACTGGGCTGGCTGCTGGTTAGCCGTTATCCCAACAATAATACCCCTGCTCAATTAGCACAGGTACAACCGGCAGCCGTGATATACCGGCAGTATAATAATACCGGCAAAACCGCTTTACGGCTGGTGCTGGACGATAGCTCCACCGTGCAGCTGTTACCGGGCAGCCGTCTGCAGTACCGCCAGGGATTTGACAGCACACAACGCGCACTGTGGCTGCAGGGTACGGCCCGTTTTAACGTAGCAAAAGATCAGCACCGGCCCTTTACCGTGTATGCAGCAAACACCGCTACTACCGCCCTGGGCACCAGTTTCAGGATTGCGGCAGATAGCATCACACAACGGGTAACCGTAAAACTTTACAGTGGTAAAGTAATGGTGCAGCCTTACGGAAAAACAATCCCGGCCTTCAGCACCCAATACCTGCAGCCCGGCGACGAGCTGGTGTATGCGGGCAGCAGCGGGAAAATGCTGGTACGCAAAACAGCCTTGTCAACCGATAAAACCATTAATAATACAACGAGCCCGGGGCAGGCGCTGGTTTATAACAAACGGCCGTTACCGGAAGTACTGGAAGCATTGGAGCAGCATTTCGGCATACAGATCACCTATAACGCAAAAGCCTTATCCGGTATACGTGTAACCGCGGAGTTCAGCGATACCGATACGCCGGAGCAGGTGTTACAAACCATTGCCTTACTGAATGAGCTTACATTAACGCATGATACGGCGGGCGGGTACATTTTAAAGAAATAAACTGTCACAGCACTACATTAAAAAAAGGCCGCAACAGCGGTCATGGGAAAGTATTGTCTTAAAAATCGATCATATGAGATCCATCTACCAACATCTTTCACTCTTACGGTTATACGTAGCGGCACTGCTGCTGGCGCCTGTAATGGTACTGGCGCAGGACAAACCCTATGTGACCGGTGTGGTGCAGAATGAGCTGGGCGAGAAAATGCCCGGCGTTTCTGTAAAAGCCACGCCGGCCGGCAGCAACAGCCCGGCTTTCCAGGTAACAGACGAAAAGGGCTGGTTCCGTTTTATGAACCTCACGCCCGGCGAACGTTACAGCTTCAGCTTTTCATTTGTTGGGTATAAAACCCAGCAGCTGGATGGTTACACCATTAAAAAGAGCGAACCCATTAACCTGATCATACGCATGAAGCTGCGCGATGATTCCCTGGCGCAGGTTGTAGTGGTAGGTTACGGCACACAAAAGAGGTCCAATGTTACCGGCGCTATTTCACAGGTAGGGCCAGAGGTATTTGAAGACCGGCCCGTGACCAATGTGGCGCAAGCCTTGCAGGGCGCTATTCCTAACCTGAACATTACTTTCAGCGATGGCCAGCCCGGACGCGGCGGCATCTTTAACGTACGCGGTTTTACTTCTATTAATAAAGGCGGGCCATTGATCCTGATCGATGGTACACCCGGTGATATTAATCTCCTGAATCCTGAAGATGTAGCCAGCGTAACGGTATTGAAAGACGCTGCCTCTGCTGCCATTTACGGCGCCCGTGCAGCATTTGGCGTAATACTGGTTACCACCCGCAAAGCAAAAAGCGGGCAGGTGCAGGTACGCTATTCCGCCAACTTTGGCTGGAGCAACCCTACCCGATTGCCCCATTTGCTGAACGACCCGCTGGCAGCAGCTACCCTGCAGAACGAAGCCTATAAAGGATATGCAGGCTCTGACCAGCCGGGTATGCCGGCCGTGATTGCTTACCTGCAGCAGCGCCAGCTGGATCCCAGCCTGCCGGAGCTGGGTGTAGATGCTACCGGTAACTATATACGCGGCGCTAATACTGACTGGTACCATGAATTTTACAACGAACGCCAGCCTTTTGCCAAACATTTCCTGAGTGTGGCCGGCGGCAAAGGCAATACGAATTATTATTTATCGGCCGGGTACCTGAAGCAAAGCGGCGCTTTCCGCGTAGCTACGGATGATTATAAACAATACAGTTTCCGCCTGAAGCTGGAGAACCAGCTGGCCGGCTGGATAAAGCTGTATGATAACGTGGAAATGGTGCAGGGCATTTATGATGCGCCCAACAAGATCGTTTCCGGCGGCTTTAATGTGTACCGCTACCTGTCGTTATTTGCCAACCCCTATGAGGCTATTAAAACGCCCAGTGGCAACTATACACAGGCAGGTATGCTCACCTTTGGACAGCTGGAAAACGGCGGCCGCTCCAAGCTTAAAAACCAGCTGCTGAAGAACACTGCCGGCTTTCAGACCAACTTCCTGAACAACAGCCTGCACATTAACGGCGATTATACCCTGCTGGTTACGCAGAACCGGAATGATGTGCAAAGCCTGCGTTTAAAGTATGAAAGCAAACCCGGTGTGATCAGCAATTATTCTAACCCGGATTATTACCAATCCTCGCTGGGCGAAGTGTATGACCATATTGTGAACCTGTATGCAGACTATTCGCACAGCTTTGGCGACCATCACCTGAAAGGGCTGATAGGTTATAACCAGGAGCTGTATAAGTACAGCTATTTTTCATCCCGCAGGGATGATAATATTACACCATCCCAAGGTTCCATTGACCTTACTTCCGGTGTAGCCACTGTGGGCGATGATAAAAGAGAATGGGCCACCCAGGGTGTGTTTTACCGTTTGAACTATGATTATAAAGACCGTTACCTGCTGGAATTTAACGGTCGTTATGATGGTACTTCCCGCTTCCCTGACAGCAGCCGTTTTGGTTTCTTCCCCTCTGTTTCAGCAGGCTGGCTGGTTTCAAGAGAGCCATTCTTTGAGCCGGTGAAGAAGGTGCTGAACAACTTTAAGCTGCGCGCCTCTTACGGCTCCCTGGGCAACCAGCTGGTTGGTGAATATGATTATATACAACCCATGAGCGTGTACAAGGTTACGGATGTGCTGGACGGCGCGCAACCCTTGGGCATTAAAGCGCCCGGCCTGGTGCCATTGGGCTTTACCTGGGAAACAGCTACCACGCTTGATTTCGGCGCTGACCTTACCACGCTGAATAACCGGCTGGACATAGGTTTTGACTGGTATAACCGCCGCACCATTAACATGCTTACCAAAGGCAAAACATTGCCTGCAGTGCTGGGCGCCAGTGAGCCGCGGCAAAATGCAGCCGACCTCTCCACCAAAGGCTGGGAATTTTCCATGAAATGGAGCGACCAGTTCCAGCTGGGCAGCAAGCCTTTCTCTTACCATGTATCTGTGGTATTGGCCGACAGCCGCTCTGTGATCACCCGGTTTGATAACCCCAATAAATCACTGGTTGATTATTATGTAGGCCAGGAGCTGGGCGAAATATGGGGTTATAACACCCTGGGCTTTTTTGCTACGGACGATGAATATGCCAAGTACGGCGTAAATCAGCAAAAAGTGCAAAGCACCTCCTATAGCCTGAACGGGCATCCGCTTGCAGGCGATATTAAATTTGAGGATCGTAACGGCGACAAGAAAATTGACAACGGAAAGAACACGGTAGATGATCCAGGCGATATGATGAAGATAGGCAACAGCCTGCCGCGTTATAGTTACGGTATAGGCGCAGGCGCCAGCTGGAACGGTATTTCGCTGGATGTGTTCCTGCAGGGCATTGGCAAGCAGGACTTCTGGCCGGGCGCAGAATCCGGCATTTTCTGGGGATTTTACAACCGCTGGAACCAGCCGGTATATGATCACATCTACAACAACTACTGGACGCCGGAGCACCCGGATGCCTACTTCCCACGGCCACGGGCATACGATGCGCTGAACGATACCCGGCAACTGGGCGTAAAACAAACCCGCTACCTGCAGAACGCCGCTTACCTACGCGTAAAGAATGTGAGCGTAGGTTATACACTGCCTGCACGCTGGATGCACAGCATAGGCCTGAGCAGCACCCGCCTGTTCTTTTCAGGACAGAACCTGTTTGAGTTCACCAAACTCTCCAAAGCCTTTGATCCGGAAAGCATTGGCGATGAAGCGGACAGCGGTGTGGCTAACGGTAACGGGTATGTGTACCCGGTGCAACGTACTTACACCTTTGGGCTGGATGTGAATTTTTAAACGATCTGAAAAACCGTCAGCAATGAAAAAGTTTTTAATAATACTGGGCGTAGCGGCATTATGTGCCTGTAAAAAGAACTTCCTGGACCGCAGCCCTTTAAGCGATATTACCGCCCCTGCATTCTTTAATACGGAGAAAGACCTGGACCTGTATGTGAATAGCTTTTATGCCGACCTGCCGGGTACCGGCATTTACTCCGACGATATATCCAGCGACAACGTGGAACCCGGCGTGATCAGCGACCTGATAGCCGGCCGCCTGGTAGTGCCTACAGATGCCGCTGCTGCTGACTGGACCTGGAGCTCCCTGCGGAATGTGAACTACTTTCTGGCGCATTACAACAAAGCGGATGTAGCAGATTCCGTTAAAGCGCACTATGCCGGTATTGCGCGTTTTTTCCGCGCCTTCTTTTACTTCCGGAAAATGCAGCGCTTTGGCGATGTACCCTGGTACAGCCAGCCCCTGGAAGCCAACAGTCCGGAGCTATACAAAGGCCGTGATCCCCGCAGGCTGGTAACCGACAGCATACTGGCCGACCTGGATTATGCAGCTGCACATGTGAAGGCCGCCAAAAACGTATCGCGCATTACCAAGTGGGCAGCGCTGGCGCTGAAAGCAAGGGTATGTGTTTTTGAAGGCACCTACCGTATATATCATACAGAGCTGGGATTAAGCGATGGCAACCAGCTGCTGCAGCAGGGTATTGTCGCTGCACAGCAGATCATGCAAAGCGGCACGTATAAATTATACAGCAGCGGCAAACCGGAAAGCGATTACATTAACCTGTTCTCTGCCGACGCAGCCAATACAGATGAATACATACTGGCACGGGTATACGACCGTACGCTTACCAAAACGCACCAGGCCAACGGCCAGTTCCTGACACCAACGTTAAGCGCACCGGGGCTTACCAAAAGCCTCATCAATTCTTACCTGATGAAGGATGGCACACCGTTTTCCAGTCAGCCGGGTTATGCTACCATGCCTTACTGGGAAGAGGTGAAGAACCGCGACCCACGCTTATCACAAACCATTCGTACGCCGGGCTACAAACGTATTGGCACTACCGCTACCCTGGTACCGGATTACTCCAATGCCATGACAGGCTACCAGTGCGTGAAATTTGTAACCGGCACTGACCAGGATGGCAACAACACCAACTCCAACGACCTGCCGGTGTTCCGCTATGCAGAAGTGCTGCTGAACTATGCAGAAGCTAAAGCAGAGCTGAAACAATTTACCCAGGCCGATGCCGACCTTTCCATAAACCTGCTGCGCGCCCGTGTAGGCATGCCGGCCATGCGGGTAGCTACCCTTACTGCAGATCCGCTGCTGCAGGCGATGTACAATATAACGGATGCGGCTATACTGGAAGTACGGCGTGAGCGCCGGGTAGAGCTGGCCATGGAAGGCTTCCGCTACCAGGATGTGCTGCGCTGGAAAAGAGGCCCCCTTTTGGCGGAGGATTTTAAAGGCGCATACTTTCCCGGTGTAGGCACCTACGACCTGGATGGCGATGGTAAGAACGACCTGGCCATTGTGAACACCATGCCTGCTAACCCGGATAAAACATTGCAGTACCTTTCCCTGCAGCCGGATCATGCGCTGAGCGAGGGCGCCAGCGGCAATATTATTGCACACCCCTCTGCCAATAAGAAGTTTGTAGATCCCAAGCAGTATTTGTATCCATTACCAAGAACGGAGCTGCTGCTGAATACGAATCTGGTGCAGAATCCGGGCTGGGAGAATTAATAATGAATAATTAAGAATTAATAATTAAGAGAGAGTGCGAGTTGGAAATAAACTGATGTATATGAAATATTTTGTTGCTTGTTTTTGGGGGATGATGTTGTTGTGGTGTGGGCGTCTGTTTGGGCAGGATACGCTGTTCCGGTTTGCGATGGTATCTGATACACATATTGGCAGTGAAACTGCGAAGGAGGATCTGGAAAGGACCATCAGAGATATTAATGCGCAGCCGGATGTGGCCTTTGTAATGTTCTCAGGTGATATTACGGAGTTTGGCTCTGATGAGGAGCTGCAGCTGGCTAAAAGCATCATCAGCCAGCTGAATAAGCCCTGGTATATTGTGCCGGGCAACCATGACGCCAAATGGTCGGAGAGCGGGTGTAATACCTTTCGTACTGTGTTTGGCGCGGAGACCTTCAGCTTCCGGTACAAAGGGTACTGGTTCCTGGGTACCAGCTGCGGGCCTAACATGCGCATGGGCCCCGGGCAAATACCGCGCGAGAACATTGTGTGGCTGGAACAGCAGCTAGAGCAACAGCCGGATAAAAAAATGCCCATCATTTTTGTGAACCACTACCCACAGGACAGCAGCCTGAATAACTGGTACGAAGTGCTGGACCGCATGAAGGACCGCAACCTGAAAGCCATCATCTGCGGGCATGGTCACGCTAACCGCAAATATAATTTTGAAGGCATACCTGGTATCATGTGCCGCTCCAACCTGCGTGCAAAGGCAAACATTGGCGGTTACAACCTGGTATCCATGGTGCATGATTCACTGGTATTTAATGAGCGCAGGCCGGAACAGGCCACCCTGCCTGCCTGGCATGCCGTGGCATTGCATACCAATGAAGCGCCGCAATGGATGGCTAACCCGCCCCGCCCCCGCTTTGAGGTGAACAACACCTTTCCGCAGGTACATGAAAAATGGAGGCTGCAGGAGCAGGGAGATATTGGCGGCGGTGTAGCCATCATCAAAGACAAAGTAATTTATACCAACACCAATGGCGATATAAAAGCCGTAACGCTGAAAGCCGGTAAACCGGTATGGCAGTTCACTGCCAAAGGAAAAATATATGCTACCCCGTTAGTACAGGGCAATAATGTAATTGTACCCTGTACAGATGGGAAGGTATATTGCCTGGATGCACGTAACGGTCAGCTGCGCTGGCAGCAGGCCACACAAAAGGCCATTGTAAGCTCCGCAGCGCTGTACCGCAACACGGCCATCATAGCCGGTTCCGACGGGCATTGCCGGGCATGGGATATTAACAGCGGGCAGCAGCTCTGGGACTTTGACAGTGTGCGCAATTTTGTGGAAACCAAACCGCTGATCTATAACAACAAAGTATATTTTGGCTCCTGGGGAAATGACCTGTATGCCCTCGATGCTGCTACCGGCCATCGCAGCTGGACCTGGAACAATGGCGCCAGCAACCGCATGTTCTCTCCCGCTGCCTGCTGGCCGGCAGCCTGCGGCAATAAGCTGTTCATTGTTGCGCCGGACCAGTACATGACGGCGCTGGATGCCAGTACCGGGCAGCAGCTGTGGCGGCACCGGGATACTGCTAACCGCGTACGGGAATCCATGGGGCTTTCGCCGGACAGTAACCGCTTATATGCTAAAACCATGCAGGGCGCAGTGATTGCTTTTAACACGCATTCCGCAGACCAGGAAGTAGTATGGAAATCGCCGGTGGCGCTGGGCTATGAGATATGCCCATCTCCTATTAATGAATACCGGGATGTGGTGTATGTGCCTACGCAGTCAGGCGTGGTATATGCCTTGTCGGCTAAAGATGGCAGCTTAAAATGGATGCACAAGTTTTCCAATTGCCTGGTGAATACGGTGCAGCCGGTGAATGAGAGAACACTGATAGCAACAGCGGCAGATGGAAAGGTGGTTTGTTTGGAGCTGTAAGTAAAAGAATGTAAAATCATAAATGTAAAATGTCAAATGTAAAAGGTGAATGCAGCCCCTTATTCGCTGCATTCACCTTTTACATTTATGATTTATCTCGTTCATAAAGTCTTTTAAATGGTCTCTATGAACCTCCTTCGTCGGTTTAAAAGTTTTACATTTTACATTCCTTTGCATTATTTCTTCTTCCGGTAACCCATCGGCAGAAAATATAACCAGAAGAAACCTATCAGGAACAACACCAGCGAGGCAAGGAAGGCGGGTAATGCAATATCCGTGTTCTGCCCAAGCGCATTATTAAGGCCGGTATACAATAACCAGATCTGTATGCTGACGTTTAAAATAAGTATAACGATCAGCGCTGACATCAGGGTGTTGGTCTTGTTCGGATGCGCCTTATTCTGTGCGTCTTTAAAATTGCTCATCTTCTAAGTTTTATACTTTATTATTTCCGGGGTGGATGGCCTTCACATACACATCATCGCCATTCAACAGCACTTCCAGGGCTGGTAACGGCCTTGGAGGCGGCCCGGCCAGCACTTCGCCTGTCATAGCGTCAAAGAAACCTTCATGACAGGGGCATACGATCTGCCCGCTGCCAGGCTTATAATACACAGCGCAGGACAGGTGAGTGCATTTCTGCTCATAGGCCCGCCAGTTGCCATCTTCCAAACGAATAAGAATATAGGGAATGCTGCTCCCTTCCAACACAAACGAACGCGTGCCTCCCAGGGGAACATCCATTGCCTTGCAAACAAAATGTTCGCCCTTCACTTCTTCCGGTGGAAAGAAGTTAGCTTTTACAGCTACGTAAGCGCTGCCTGCCGCCAATCCGCCCGATACCAGGCAAAGGAAGCGGGCAAAGTCGCGGCGGCTTACTTTAGTGGATTGCGTTCTTTCTATTGGAAAATCCTGTTTCCAGTTCGGTTCTTTTTCTGTTTCGTCAGACATACCTTTCAGTTTAATGTATTTTCAGGTGCGTGCTTCCTTTGGGCATCATGATATTTACCTTGGTGGTAACTTCCTGCTGTCCGAAAATGAATGTATTTACAGGCGTACTGTTAGGGCGCATGCGGCTGATCTCTTCCCGGGTGCCATAAAACAATGCCTGGCTGGGGCATACCGTTGCGCACATGGGCTTTTTACCGGCACTGGTACGGTCGTAGCACATGTTGCACTTCATCATCATATCGTACTTCTCCTCTTTTATGGGCACGCCAAAGGGGCAGGCCATCACACAGTTAGAGCAGCCGATGCAACGGGCGGTGTTGGCAGTATGCACCACGCCAAAATCATCTTTCGAGATAGCATCTGCAGGGCATACTTTAGCGCATACCGGATCATCGCAATGCATACATACCTGTACGGTGGTTTGTATGGTAACGGCCCGTTCCACATAATTAACATGGATCATGCTTTCGTGGCCATTGGTCTCACATTCAGCACAGGCCATTTCACAGGCTTTGCAGCCAATGCAGCGCTGCATGTCTACAAAAAATTCCATGTCTGTTTTATAGGAGGTGACTTCCATTGTGAGCGTATTTAATGTGGTCAGATACTATCAAATGCATTTGTTTCACCGGGCTGGGTGAACACGCCCAGCGGCTCCAGCCGGCAGGCGCATACTTTAAATTCCGGGATCTTTGATACCGGGTCGAGCGTGCCGATGGTAAGCTGGTTGGCTGATTTTCTGCCGGGCCAGTGATACGGTATGAACACAGTATCTTTCCGGATGGTTTCTACAATATTAGCAGCAAAATCACCGGTGCCGCGGCGGGTGCTTACCCGCACAGTTTCACGCTGCCGTATGTTATAACGCTGCGCCAGCTCAGGATGTATTTCCAGTAAAGGTTCCGGCATCAATCCTACCAGCTTTCCTATGCGCCTGGTTTGTGTTCCGCTGAGGTATTGGGATACTACCCGGCCTGTGGTGAGCACGATGGGATATTCACTATCTGTTACCTCTGAAGGCTCCCGGAATTTTACCGGGTTAAAATGCGCTTTACCATCTGGTGTGGCGAACTTTTTATCTTCCCATAACCTGGGCGTACCGGGATGATCTTCTGAAGGACAAGGCCAGAACACGCCCATATTATCTTCTACCTTTTTGTAGGTGATGCCGTAATAGTCTGCCGTGCCTCCTTTGGAGGCGATGCGCAATTCGTTGAAGATGGCTTCCGAACTTTCATAGGTGAACTTATCGGCCTCGCCCAGCCTTGCAGCAAGGTCTAAAATGATGGAAGTATCTGTACGGGCATTTCCGGGAGGACTAACGGCCCTGCGTATACGAACTACCCTGCCTTCTGCAGTGGTAACCGTACCGTCTTCTTCTTCGTGCAGGGAGCCTGCCAGCACAAGATCTGCATGGCGGGCGGTTTCGCTTAAAAAGAAATCAATGCAAACATAAAACTCCAGCTTCTCCAGCGCTTCCCTTACATAGTTATTGTTGGGTAATGACACCAGCGGATTAAAGCAGATGGATAACAGGCCTTTTACTTCTCCCCTGTGGATGGCTTCTATAAGCTCCCATGCGGTGAGCCCTTTTTGCGGCAGCTCCGGCTCAGGGATGCCCCACACGGCTGCAATATATTTTCTGTGCTCCGGGTTGCTGATATCGCGGTTGCCCGGCAGCTGGTCACATTTATGCCCATGCTCCCGGCCGCCCTGCCCGTTGCCTTGCCCGGTAATGGTGCCGTAACCACAATAGGGACGGCCAATGCGGCCAGTGGCCAGCACCAGGTTAATGCAGCCCAGCACATTTTCCACACCTTTGGAATGATGCTCTATGCCGCGGGCGTGCAGCAGAAAGCTGGTCTTAGCCCTGCCCCACAGCTCTGCTGCCTGGCGGATCTTTTCTTTATCGATGCCGGTAACAGTTTCAGCCCATTCAAGGGTGTAGTCCTGCACAGCAGCAAGCGTATCTTCAAAACCGGTTGTATGGTTATTGATAAAATCGTGGTCCAGCAGATCATGATCTGCCAGGTATTTCAGCATGGCGCCATACAGGGCGGAATCGGTGCCTGGTTTTACGGGTAAGTGTATATCCGCTGTTCTGGCCAGGGGAATAACCCGGGGATCTATCACAATAAGCTTAGCGCCATTATCTCTTGCGCGCCAGAGCCAATGTGTGAGCGTAGGAAAAGTTTCGCTTACATTAGCCCCGGTTACAATGATCACTTCTGCATGTTCAAGATCTGCATAGTTATTGGAGGAGCGATCCATTCCAAATGCCTTTTTATTACCCGCGCCCGCGCTTACCATACACAGCCTGCCATTGTAATCCAGGTTAGCTGTTTTCACAGCTACGCGGGCAAATTTGCCCATGAGATAACTTTTTTCGTTGGTGAGTGAAACGCCGGACAGAATAGCGAATGCATTTTTGCCATAAGCTTCCTGGATGCGTTTTATTTCGGATGTTGTTCTATCGAGCGCATGATCCCAGGAAACAGGTTTAAAGCCTTCGCCTTCTACCCTTTCTATTGGATGCAGCAAACGGTCGGGATGATTATCCTGCAGGTAACGCTGCACGCCTTTGGGGCATAAGCGGCCCTGGTTAAAGGGAAACTCCATCCATGGTTCAAAGCCTACCACCTTATTATTTTTCACCAGCAGCTGTATACCGCATTGCATGCCGCAAAAGCAGCAATGTGTTTTCACTGTGGCATCCGGCTCATCCCTTCCGGGATAGCCTTCCTGCGGGGCAAAGTTGAGGTGAGGACCAAAACGGGTAATGAGTTTTTCGGGAGACACGGGTAGTTTTGCCATGCTGGTCGTATTTATTTTTGGGACAGAAAAGAATGTAAAATGTAAAATTTTAAATCTTAAATGTAAAAGTGAAATGTCGCGAACGTAAGCCAGTAATCACTCTTCCTTTTACATTTTACATTTTGCATTTATGATTTTACATTCTTTCGGTCCGTGGTTATCCAAAAAAAGTTCCTCCTTCCTGACGGGCTTTCAGGTGCGCCCTGGCCAGGAGCGATCGTTTTCCTTCAGGGCTGTAGTCGAGGTGCGAGCTGCCATCTTCCAGCGTAAAATCAAAGCCCAGCTGTTTCGTCACTATCTTCAGATCATCTACATGCAGCTGCGTAGTAAACTCTTTGCCGGTATGCGGACAAACGGCCATGCCTTTCTTCTCTCCTTCCTTTTTATAAATATGCGCGCCTATTTGTGCAGGCCGTTGAATAATGTGGAAGAATTTGCCGAAGGGGATCCATACCAGGAAAAGGATCACGGAAATGGCATGGGTTACCGACATAAAATCGTACGCAATGCCTTTCATAAATGCATAGCTGAAATTGAGCCCCAATCCTGTTACGGCTATAAAGATGAGCAGGATAAGCGGCAGCAGATCGCCTTCAAAAGTTTGGGAAGCAATGAGGCCTGCATTGGTGAGCCTTCTTACAAGAAAGATAACTGCGCCGGCAATTACCAGCCAGGAACACCAGGTGAGCGCATGGAAAATTAAAAATGCCAGTACAGATCCCAGCTTAAAGCTCATTACTTTAAACCCGAAAAAGTTAGCGTTATATAATTTAACAGCGCCAGGGTCCAGGGCTGTAGCGGGGTCCAGCGTAAAGTTGATCCATCCCAGCGTAAGCGGAATGGTAATGGCAAAAGCTGCCAGGCAGCCGGTAGCCAGCATAAAGTGAGCGATCCAGCGCTTTTTGCCCCTGGGGTAAATGAAATGCTGGAACAGGAGGTTTTTGATGGAATCTATTATTAGCGTG
>NZ_DATCRF010000395.1:0-4329 GCF_036569125.1 Chitinophaga sp.
GGTATCCGGGTGGATCTTTTTCATCATTGCGCCAATAAGTGATGAATCCAACCCCCCGCTCAGGTAAAAACCTACCGGCACATCTGCGTTTAGCCGGTACCGGATGGATTGCAGCAGGATCTCTTCCAGCTGCTCCGCATAATAGGATTCCGGCTTGTTCTCATAATTATGTTCCTGCGGGTAGTAATCAATATCCCAGTATTCGCTAGCGCTTACCTTGCCATCCTTTACCTGCAGGTAATGACCTGGTTTCAGGCTGATCACATTTTTGAACATGGTGGCCGGGCTTACCAGGCCGGGGAATGCAAATACCTGGTCCAGGCCTGTGAGGTCTACGGCTCTTTTCACCATCGGGTTTTGCAGAATGGCTTTAATCTCTGAACCAAAGATGAGCACCTCGTCTGTAATGGTATAGAACAGCGGGCAAATGCCAAAATGATCCCGCGCCAGCAAAAAGCTATTGTTACGCGCGTCGGAAATGGCAAAGGCAAACTGCCCGTTCAGCCTTTCAATAAAAGCAGTACCATATTCCAGGTAGGCGTGCAGCACTACTTCCACATCGCAGTTGGTGGTAAAATGATAACCTTTCTGCTGCAGCTCTGCACGCAGCTCTTTGTAGTTATAGATCTCGCCATTACAGATCATGCGCACCTGCTCATCGGCTGTAAAATACGGCTGGTGGCCATGCGCCAGGTCAATGATGCTGAGGCGGCGAAAACCCAGCCCTACATTTTTATCAATGAAGCAGGATGCTTCATCCGGCCCGCGGTGCTGGATGGCATCTGCCATCGCCATCACGGTTGAGCGCTCAATGGTATATTTTGATTTAATGTCGAAAATCCCGGTTATGCCACACATAAGGTAGTTTTTAGGTTGAAGTACTTCGGAAGAATAATTACGAATTAATCAATTACGAATTACGAACTGGTACTGCGAGATGGTAAGAATTATCAGTTATGAATTATCAATTATCATTACAAATCAAGCAATCAAACAATCCAACGTAAAACTTCACTATGCTCTACTCAATTCGTAATTGATTAATTCGTAATTGAACCTACGGCGCCATAGACACCACCGTCTGCCGGTCGCCGGTGTAGGATTTACGGCCATGCGCTGCCAGCATATTATCCAGCACCACAAAATCTCCTTTTACCCAGGGGCGGGTTATGGCAACACCGTTAATGGTATCGATCACTTCCTTAATGGCAGCTTCCGGTATTTTGGTGCCATCGCCAAAGCAGGCATACAAAGGCAATTCCTCTTCATTAAAATCTGCCAGCAGCATCAGGGTTTCATATACTTCTTTGCGGAAGTGGGAAGGGTGGAACTGGTCGGCCTGGTTAAACCATACTCGCTCCCCGGTAACCGGGTGCTTACGTGTAGCCGGGCGGGTATGTACCAGCTTTAAGCCGCCGTTATCTTTCCAGTAATATTCTATTTCTATTTCATCGCAATGGCGTTCCACTATTTTGCGGTCTTCTGTTTCAAAAGTGTCCATCCAGGTGGGGCCTAAACCATCGCCGGCATGCAGGTTGCGTACATAGCGTACTTTTTTGTTCTCAAACTCATCCAGCAAGGAGGGGTTCATTACCCGTACTACTTCGCGGCTATCGGCCAGCGGCGTTTCACCACCGGTAGCTGCAGGTATAATGCTGCCAAAGTATAAGCGTGACGGCCATTTTACGGAGTAAGAAAGCTCATTGTGCAGCGTAATATCAAAAGCCGGGTCATACTCTGTGGAGATGTACACATGGCCTTTCAGGTTGCGGCGGGGATAGCTGCCATCCACGTAGTTGCGGAACTTGGTGGAAACAGAGGCCGTCATTCTTTCAAAATCCGGCACCGTGTTAATGGCTACGCCCTGGATCAGCACAGCGCCTTTTTTCAGCAGCTGCTCATCTATATATGCGGTGTTATTCCTGTACCATTCTATTAAAGTATCTACGGGAGTGTTCTTTTCAAAAGTGATGGTCAGCGGGAACTGTTGTTCATCCACCTGCACCAGCGCTTCCTGTAACATAGTATGTTCCATAGTCTGCTGTTTTATGGTTTATGATAGGTTATACATGCTGTTGAGGAAATCGTCTGCTTCAGCTGCTTCTTCGCCGGAAGTAAGCAGGGTTACAGCGTTCAGGGGCAGGCCGGGGTTATCCAGCAGCTGCTGCAATACATAGTTGAAATGCGCTTCCAGCTGTTCTATGGTTTCGCGGCGGAACAGGTCTGTATTGTATTCCAGGATCACCTGTAGGTGGTCGTCAAATGCAGTGAATTTAAAGGTGAGGTCTACCTTGCTGGTAAGGTAACCCGGGTTATATTCCGTTACCTGCAGGTCGCTCTTGTCATCGAACGTCATGGGCGCATCTGTTAGCTGCACCCATACATCTGTAAGCGGCGCACGGCGGTTATCAAATTCCAGGTTCAGCGCGCGTACCAGCTCGTCAAAAGGATAGTGCTGATGTGCATAGGCATTGGTAACTGTTTGCTTTACCTTATGCAGCAGCTGGCGGAAAGTGAGCGTGCTGCTGAATTGTGTGCGCAATGCCAGCATGTTCACAAACAAGCCTACCAGCGGCTCCACATCTTTATGCGTACGGCCGGCAATAGGTGCGCCAATGATCATATCTTCCTGGCCGGTGAAGCGGTTCAGCAGGGCTTTTACCGCTGCTACCAGCGCCATGAACAGGGAGGCGCCTTCCTGCTGCGCACAGGCCTGCAATTGTGCCGTGATGGCAGCTGGGATGGAAAATGTATATACATCCCCGTTAGTAGTACGTTCTGCCGGGCGCGGATAATCCGTAGGGAACTGCAGTACCGGCAGCTCACCGGCAAACTGTTGCTGCCAGTATTGCGCCTGCTCCTGTAATACGGCATCACTCAGCTGCGTATTTAACCAGGCTGCATAATCTTTATACTGGATAGCCAAAGGCAATAAAGGATTTGCCAGCTGTTTGCTGTAAGCGGCATACAGGGTGAAAAGCTCTTTTACAAGGATCTCCTCTGACCAGCCATCGGAAATAATATGATGGGTATTGAACAGGAAAATGAAGCGGTCTTTTGCCAGCTGCAGCAGCTGCGTACGGATCAATGGTCCCTGCTGCAGATCAAAAGGCATGGACATGGCCTGCATAGCTATTTCCTTAGCAGCTTCCAACGGATCTTTAACGGTTTGCAGGTCCGTGGTGGAAAGGGGTACTTCCATTACAGCGTGGATCTTTTGCTGCACGGCGCCACCGCTGCTTACAAAAGTGGTACGCAGACTTTCATGCCGTATCACCAGTATGGTGATGGCCTTTTGCAAAGCGGCCTTATCCAGCTTACCTTCCAGTATAAATGCCGCAGGCATATTATATAAGGCAGGTTGTGAACCGAATTGGTCCTGGATCCACAATCCTTTCTGGGCCGGTGTTACGGGGTAATAAGTTTGCTGCGGGGCAACAGGTATGGCCTGGTAAGCGCTGGCAGATGCGCTTTCAATGAAAGCTGCCATCTGCCGGATGTCCGGGCGGGCAAACATATCGCTTAGCTTCACTCCTACTTCAAACTGCTGGTAGATGCGGGATATAACCTGCATCGCTTTTAAAGAAGTGCCGCCGGCTTTAAAGAAATTTGCCTTACGGCCAATATTGTTCAAACCCAGGATGGATTTCCAGATGGTTTCTAATTGCTGTTCCGTTTCACCCTGCACAGGTTCATAGTCGGCCGGATCCAGCACCAGGGCTTCGGGTTTCGGCAGGGCTCTTTTATCTACCTTGCCATTGATGGTCAAAGGAAATTCCGTCATAGGCACAAACCAGGCGGGGATCACGTTCTCATTCAGCTCCGCTTCCAGGTAAGTGCGTAGCTCCGTTACCGTTACGCCGGGCGCTATATAATAACAAACCAGCTCGTTCTGGTGATCATTGTTCTATGCGCCATTACCACTACTTCCTGCATACCGGGCATGCCCAGTACGGCCTGTTTAATTTCGTTCAGCTCTACACGGATGCCGTTCACCTTCACCTGCTCATCCAAACGGCCCAGTATTTCTATGTTGCCATCCGGCAGGTACTTACCCATGTCGCCGGTTTTGTGCATCAGCTCCGTACGGTCTTTCACAAAAGGGTTCTGGATAAATACGCTGGCAGTTAAAACCGGGTCTTTATAATAACCTTTGGTCATGAAAGGTGTGCGGATGTATACTTCCCCGCTCTTACCCCGCTCGCATCACTGGCCCTGGTGTAAGATCATCACCGCTGTGTTGCTGATGGGTTGCCCCACGTGCATTACCTGCGAAGCATCTGCCGGGGCTTCTTTAATACGGTAAAAAGTTTTGGCCAGGGTGGTTGC
>NZ_DATCRF010000396.1:0-2192 GCF_036569125.1 Chitinophaga sp.
GTATTTGCCCATGCTATTAATATGTCCCGCGATTTTACAGCGTAGGCCTCATTGCCGGTAAAATACCACATCAGCGACAGGTAAAATGCAGCGCTCATATCGCTCATCCATTGGTTACGGTTAATGTGGGGATTACGGCTAACCGAGGCAAAAGGTCCCTGCATCTGATAGGTCAGCTGCGACTTACCGTCTGCGGCAAGCACATCGTATGCCTGTTTCCACGGGTAATCGCCGGCCTGCACATGCGCTTTCAAAATGCTCAGGTCCGAACCGGATAAAGGAATACCAGGGTGCACAAAATTCTGCGCCCCTGTTTTTGAGGAAAACAAAAAGATAAAGACCGCTGCCCAAAAGCAGCTCAGCCTTCTGGCCTTTGATAAAGTGCCAGGGGTAGAATTCATCATAGGGTTCTTTTTTAAGGTTAAAATTTGTATCAGTGAATATTTCTAAAAAGATCATCGCCTGGTATATTGGGCGGATGTTTTGCTGCCGTGATGGATGTTCCGGTAAGCGCCCTTTACAATCGGCTGCTGCGCAATGGTTATGCTGTCAAAGGTGGCCTTGTTCAAATTGGCGCTGTTGGAAGAAACGGCTAATCCAACATAGTAGGCGCCCGCCATGGATGCTGTAACCGGTGCGCCTACCGCAAACCAGGTTGTTCCATCGGTTGATTGATAGGCGGTGAATGTGTTACCTGCTCTTTGCAAACGGAACCAGGTGGGCGTACGGGTATATGCATTACCGGTTTTAAAGCTCATGGAGCCGCCTGCAGCAGTACGGCTTCCAAATCTTGCTTCCCGGATGCCGCCGTCGCCTGATGTCATGCTAAAAGCAATGGCATTGGCAGAAAGCGACTCCCGGATCATAATGCCTGTTTTCTGTGAACCGCCGCCCGTCCATGTACTTTCTGCCACACGTGCGGTGATGGTAACGTCGCCGGTTACACTTTTATACACATAGCTTAAACCATCTGCGGCGCCACCAATGCCGGCACCGGAACCGCTCACTACAAATGTGCCATTGCTTACATTAGCATAAGCTGCCGTGCCTGCAGTGGCCACAGTTCCAATGTCCTGTTTAGTCCAGCCGGCAGGTAATGCACCCGTAGCTGCGGGCGTTGCATTTACTGCTGAAGAATTACTGCCTGTACCTGCCTGGTTAATTGCAGATACAACATAATAGTAGCGGGTACCATTCGTTACACTTGTATCTTCATATAAAGGGAAAGTACCCTTGTAGGTTGCTATCGTAGCATAGGGGCCGCCGCTTGTTGTTGAGCGCAGTACATTATACCCGTTTGCCGTAGCAACAGGATCCCATCTTAACCAAACCTTTTTAACACTGGCAGTTGCTTTCAACCCGGATGGCGCAGCCGGCGCCGGGGATGCAGGATAAGGTGAGGCGGCTGCATTGAGGGTATAACAGAGGGTGCCAAATCCAAGGTTATCATCATGCTCAAATCCTTCGGGGCGGTTCACCTCCGCCATGGCCTTTACATTGGGCGCGCTTAATCCTTTTCTTACCACATAGTGGTTGTAGATCATTTCCCAGATAGGGCGCTGCAACCGTCCCCTGCCACCGCTGTTTTGTTCCGACGCCCAATAGTTGAGCACATTATCGCAGTTATTATAGGTAGTATAGGGCACGTTTTTCCAGAGATTATATTTGGCGGTATATTCAGCGCCTGCCAGCAGGCGGTTGTTATCATACCCATACATATCCTGTCCCTGGTTCCAGGCTATCTGGCAAAAGCTTGCAAGCATACCTACGCCTAACAGCGCATGCTCCTGATCGCGGCCGGTCTCCTGCCACTGTGCCAGCCCGCCCGGATATACAAAAGGAATTGCATTGGCGATGTTGCCGTTGCCGGCCCCTGATTTAAAATAAGTAATCGCTTCATTGAACTTAGCCGTGTCATCACATAACACGCCGATGCCTAAAATAGCGGTGATGTTACAGATATCCCAGTTAGCCCAGTAATGCGTGATGCAGGCGTTGTTATGGCGGGTTAAGAAGTCATGACAGTTCGGATACAGGTAGTTGATCATCATGTTTTTGAACTGCTTAAAATCTGTCTGCGACCAGTTAGGATAAAGCCGCAGGATCTCTGCTGCCACCGCAAATTCATACACGGCTATGCCCATTAACCCGGGAATGTCCTGGCCACTCGGCACCTGGTCCACCGCATAGGC
>NZ_DATCRF010000397.1:0-9656 GCF_036569125.1 Chitinophaga sp.
GTTATAAGATAGGGCAGAAAATAAACCCAACCGGTATTGCCGCCGCCATTGCCTCTTAGGTCTACAATAAGGTATTTGGTATTCTTGATAGTAGAATCACTCGCCGCTATCAATTGTTGGATCTTGCTGTCGTTGTTATAAAAACTTGGGATCTTTAAATAGCTTACTTGGGCATTTATTTTCTTAAATGCGAGACCATTGTTGTTATTCTTCCAGGTTGAAAGCTCCTCGTTTTCAGCTGCTGTCATTTGTTGCGGAGAAACCTTGCCCCACACTGTGTGGTTCCAGATCCGTAATAGGTTACCGGTTTGTTTGGCGGGGAAATCAGTGCTGACAAATCCATCATATTTTTTCACTACGTACTGATCTCCTTTGGGCGTAAGGATGAAATAAACGAACCCTTTTGGAAAGCTGTCAATAGATGATTCGCATTTGATCGCTTCGAAAGTGCCGTTAGTGGATCTTTGAATGGCGATCCTGGTGGTACTATCGGGACTTATCCAGATCCCTTCAATAGGTAAAACTGGTTTTTGGGAATAACTGGTAACAACGCTGTCGAAATCCTTCGTGTTGGTATAAGAAATAATAAAGTGCTTGTCCTTGAAGGATCTTACATACTCACGAATAAGATAGTAACATTTCTTGGGCTCAGTTACTGCGGAAGCTTTTGCCTGTAGCCGTGAAACCAATTGTTTATACCCGGCATTCACTTTTGCAGGATAGCCCGCATAGTTGGCTTCAGTTTCCTGGATTGTTTTGTTTAAATTATCCAGGCAATTACAGGTTTCGGTTTGCGCGTTTGCGGCCGGTATCATTAACAGTAAGGCAAATACTAAGGCCAGTTGGGTCAATATTATTCTTTTCATAGTTCGTTACAATGCTTTACAAGTTGGCATTAATCCCACCTTCTTCAGGTGTAGTCAGTAAAATAATGTAATATTTATAAAGTCACAAATTGGGTCAAACTCCTTGTATTGTTCCTGCCCATTTGATTTGAGAAGGAGCGATTGTTTGAACACCGGATTGGATTGGCAGGGGATCGAATACAATTGAGTCAAGAATACAAAAGGATTATATAAATTACTTATCAATTGAGATTCGATGAAGGAACAGGAAATGAACTTAAACATCAGGTATGATGCCCCTGATGAAGTTTGGGATAAAGTCCCCGTAATTTATGCGCAGCTTAATGGTTGGCTGGGATATGGGCTTGGTGGTGATCACGGCGAAAAAGGAATACCATACTGGTTTAGTTTCAACGAGGATGAAAAACATATTTCCGCATCCGTTGAACCTGGCGGCCTTCAATTTGTTGGTTTAATGGATACCGAAGAATGGGACATATGGGTTAAAGCCATTAAAGAAATTGCAACAAAAGAACTGGGCTATAAAGTTGGAGAAATAGAATTGGGGGAGGTGGATTTCTGATATGTGTGCTTCAGGATCGGATTTACACTGATGTTGAATTGGGCGATCTGTTTGCCGCTTCATCGCAGAATTAATAGAAACAAAATAAACAAAAAATAAAAATCATGAGAGCAATTAATCCCTGGATCAACTTCAACGGCAATGCCGAAGAAGCACTCACTTTTTACAAATCAGTTTTTGGCGGCGAGTTTACAAAAATCATCCGGTTTAAAGACTTATCAGGCCCCGAGTATCTGGTAGCCGAAGACGAGGCAAATAAAATAATGTACATCGGTTTGCCGCTTGGCAAAAACAATGTGTTAATAGCCAACGATGTTCCCGGATTTTTTGGACAGGTAAGCGAAAATGAAAACCGGTCTAAAATACATGTGAATGCCGAAAGCCGTGAAGAAGCAGATAAGATATTTAACGGATTATCAGCAGGCGGGGAAGTGGAAGGGCCCATTGACGACAGCCCATGGGGTACCTATGCCGGAATGTTCCGGGATAAATATGGTATTGAATGGATTGTAGAGTTTGACCCGGGTTATAAAGGATGAGGTTAGTAGTGTTCTTTTGTTGCGCACGTGTGCCGCGTGTGCGCAATGAGAAGTTTCTGGCAAGCTAAGAGACTTTATAAAATGCCCCATCCATGAATCGGGGATTTTATAGAGTATGGGATTGGGGGCAATGAGACCGCAGGATAGGTAAAAGATTCGCAGAGCAAGTATCTGCGAACCTTTTACTATATATTATTTTAATACCAGATTACTTTTATTAAGCACTATTGACTTCACTTTGCATCTTTCCACCATGAGCCGCATTGTGCCGCTACGCATTGGAGTGACATTTTGTGTTTGAAATGTAAATTTTATTTCTACGGCTTCTGCTGCCTGATCAGGGTAGGTAACCGTAATCAGGGGAGAACAATTCCGGCTGCCATTTGTGAGGGAGACACCATCCTGCCGGATAGACAATGCTTGCGGCCATCCCCATGCATCAGCGGCAAAGATCAGGTCATCACCAGTTTGGTTCTCAAAACATATTTGGCCGAAATATGCGTCTCTGTCTTTGTTGTAACAATTGCTTTTCCGCATGTCCGCTATTTTTGCTTCAAATAGGTCATCTATTGGAGCACGGTCATTTGTATTGATCTGTTTGGCCATGTTCACATTCGCAGCATTACTAACACCATTGACTGTATTCCGCATTAGGTTATTAATTGCATCTGTACGTGGTACGGCTCCTTTTTGACCACCAATGGAAATGCCTTTTTGTATATCCAGGGCTTTAACTGTTATGTCGATAGTATTATCAAGTGGTGTAGTGGTACCCGTAATGATATATTCAACGCCGGCCATTTCTCCCAACTTGAGAGCGTTAGCGGGGGTTGTAAGTTTTTCTTCCGTCATCTTGAGTTCCTGTAGCAGATCTTTGAGCCGGCTTCTGTCTACTACCTCCAGGTTGGAGTTACTAAGTTCTATACTAAATACCTCTGCTATGTATTTGCCTAGCTCTGTTACATTTCCTTGAAGGTCTGTAAAGTTGCTGACGGCTAACCTTTTTTTTCCGGTCCTTAGAAGGCGCTGTGTAAGTGTATCGCTCATCTTTTTGATCTGGCCGTCAAAATCTTTTTGGGCATATACACTGTTAAGAAGTAGGCTGAAGAACAGCAGTGTTATAAGAAGGTAGAAAGATTTCATTACAGGTCTATTTTTTTGTTATTTAAAAAGGAGAAGATTTCATCATAGTTGCGTTGAGCAGCTCTATTCTTGGAAATGTCACTAGCGGTAAGTGTGCTTCCTTCCCGTAATATTACCTCTGTGGTTTGGGCATTTATCACTATTATGTCCCAAATGGTGATAGCTTTATATAACGCCGCGTCTACACTGCTGTCTTCATAGGTCGTATTGCAACGCAACAGGCATATATGGCCTGTAATAAAGGGGGAAATCGCTTTTATGGTCTGCACATTATGCTCGATTATCTTGTCAAAAGAGCCATTAGAGATTATTTCAGTTTGCAAAGCAGATTGGGACGAAGGACCAGCCTGAGATGCCCAGCCATTCAATTTATTAGTCAGGATGGTGCTAAAATGTCCATTTTCAGTTGCAAGGACGGCAATACCTGTAAATGTATTTGCCATGTGTGGTTGAATAGGTTGGGTAGGCTCTCCGGTGGCGGCCGTAATAGGTTGCCTATTGTAATTTTTGAGAGGATGACTGTCTGGATTGGAATGAACATCTGTGACATCACTCTTAACCAGGATAGTATCACGGTTAGTTGTAAATGTTGTTGCAATATTTTTCTCTTTATTGCAATTTCCCGGCCAGCCCATGATGGTGCATATAGAAGCGACAGCGCCAAGAATTAGTAAGAAGGGATGATCTTTCAGATATTCTCTGAATGTTGCCATACTGGGGTTATTTTAGGTAATGAGGGTATTTTGAGTATTAGGGATTTATACAAACGAATTGGTTATTCTATGATCCAAAAAGGCTTTGAAGTATCAAATAATACTTCAAAGCCTTTTTCCTATTTCGTAGCGAGAAAGGGAGTTGAACCCTTGACCTCAGGGTTATGAATCCTGCGCTCTAACCGCCTGAGCTACCTCGCCATATAAGCCCCTCTTTTTACGGAGGGAGTGCAAAGATAATGGTCAATCCTGAAATATCAAAAACTAATCAATTTTTCTTAATAAATCCCCGGTACCAGCCGCTTAGTATGCTTTTTATATTCCAGGTAATCCGCCCCTAAAGCCTCCGACAGCATGGTTTCCTCCACATGGATCCGGTACAGGAAAGCAGTCGTCACCGGTACAAATACCACCAGCAGGGCTACCCAGTTATTCATGGAAATGCCAAAACCCAGGAAAGAGAGCAATGAGGCTGAGTAGGAGGGATGCCGTACATATTTGTACATCCCATCCCGCTTAACAGTATGCCCTTCCCGGATAGCTACATTCACCGTAAAAAAACGGCCCAGGGAAATAACCGCGATCAGCCGCAGCACCATACCGGATATAATCAGCCCAATGCCCACAAGGCCAATAACAGGCGACTTTATAATCGGGAAATAGGTCCGTTTAGAGATGTTTACAGCAGCAATCACACAAACCATTGCCGTTATCCATATATAGGTCAGGGTGTGGTTGTCGGGTTTTTTATCATTTTGCCCGGCACGCAGCACCCGGTTCAGGATAATCTCTGATGCAAACCAGCAGAAGTAGATAATATTGAAGAAGAGCTCCATGGCAGTCTGTTCTCCTAAAGATAATGGCTGCAATAGCAATAAACAAGCATTGCAGGGCGGCCGTCCACTGGTGTAAAAGTGATAAAGCGGAATGAAGAATATTTATCGTTCAGTAAAATATTCCTGGAGGAATAGCAGCAAATAAAAAAATAGCCACCTATGCCGGGTGGCTATTCATGTAAAATCTAAATATTAAAACGTATCAATCCAAAATTAACTCCATTTGAATATTGGCCCTTTCATACGGTGAGGGCGGGCCGGTTATTTTCTTAAACCCAAGTTTGTGGTAAAGGTTAATAGCCGGCTTTAAAATAGTATTGCTTTCCAGGTACAGGCGGTGCGCGCCAAGGCTGCGGGCTTTTTCTATAATAGCATTCCCCAGCAACCAGCCAATGTTCTTACCGCGCGCTTCCGGCGACACAGCCATCTTGGCCAGCTCATAACCGCCGTCCTCCATTTTAATAAGCGCACAGGTACCCACCGGTTCGTTATTATAAATAGCCATCAGGATATATCCGCCTTTTTGCAGGATGTATTCTTTGGGATGATCCAGTGCTTTATAATCAGCCGCTTCCATTTTAAAATAAGTAGTGATCCATTCTTCGTTCAGCTTCCTGAATGCTGCTGCGTGTTTAGGCTGGTAATCTATGATCTGCACCTCCGTGCTTTCCCGTTGCTTTTTCTCCTCCTGTACGCGCCGCAGCAGACTTTTCTGCTCCAGCAGGAATTCCCATTCTGCAATGCCCTTCCACAGATCATACTGCGTGGTTTTCATGGCCGTATCCACCGCAGCGCCTACATCTTTATACTGGTCCTGTATCTTAACACGGATGGCTTCTCCGGCAGGGGAGAGCGTAATGTAGTTCTTACGCCCATCCTTCTTGCCTTTCTTCTCTTTCACATATCCCTTCTTGGCCATTTCCCGCACAATCTGGCTCACAGAAGGGTGGGTATGTCCGATCTCCTGCGCTATTTCTGTAATGGTTCTTTCCTCCCCCCGGGAAAGCACATAAAATACCGGGAACCATTTAGGCTGCATATCAATAGCATACAGGCTGTAGATCTGTGAGGCTTCTTCTGTTAGCAGGTCGCTCAGGCGCCGCAGCCGGCTGCCCAGGGCCATTTTTCCTATTTCATCGTAAAAATCCATGACTATATCTTTAATTACGTAACTGCTTACATAAATTTATGGAGAAATATTTTTCCGGCCAAATTTTAGTTGCTGCCGCTTATTTGGAACCCGGAATGCAGCCTGTATATTCAACTTGTTATTCAGGTTACCGCTATAGGCCGGTTTCATAGTTTAGGGAGGCCGTAATTGCTCCGTAATTGCCCCGTAATTGCTGCGACATTGCTGCGCAACTCGTGCGCAACTCGGGTCGGGGTTTAGGATTATAGCTATTGAGAATAAAATGTAAAATGGGTAAAGAATGTGTGTTTCATTCTGAGGCATCGTGTCTTTCTCATTTTGCCTGGATCCTGTAAACCTAAATCAGGATTACAGCAGGCTATTGTAAACTTCAAACAGGATTATTTAACTCAGGTGTAAACCTATTCCAGGACAAGACATCCTGTGTTTTTCCCATGTCTTTCCCATGTGTTTCTCATGTCTTTCCCTACTAGATCCCATGTTTTTCCCTAGTCCATCCCTAGTGAAGTCCATGTCAGGACATACTTATTTTACAGATCCACAGCCCATATGGCATATGTTGTTTCCTGTAAAAAGGGTGATCCTACATACCGGCAATTCCCGGCAGCTCATAATCCCTTTCCCTTCCCCCCATGCATCCGCATATGGCTCGCTTCCAGCAAAAGGGTGACCATATGTGCCGACAATCCATCCGACCGCTTGTAAAACGCATACCGTAATGCCGCTTCCCGGAAAGAATAGTTGCCCAGAAAAGGTTTGTAAAATGCATACCGTACACCCATGCCCAGCTTGTAGCTGTTAAAGGTAGAAAGGTCGTAGTCAGATGTATAGAAACGCTCGCTGAGAAGATGTTCCCTATAGGGTTTAAAATACCTGCTGCCCTGTTGATTATAATATCGCAGCAGGGGTGATAAAGTAAGCCGGGGCGTTATTTTTACCGGTGCTTCCAGCTGCAGCGTATGTGCTGTAATGCCAAAATTATCCCGGTAAAAGCGGTAATAGGAGCGCAAAATAAGCCGCTGGCCTACAAACGTGTTCAGCTGCAGGCCCAGCGGTACTTTCCACCTTTCCCGCGGCAGGTTCTCTACTTTTAAGCTATCGCCAAAAAAATATACCCGGTGAAAAGGGGTGGATAATAATCCATGCTGGTATACCAGCTCCGGGAAAACAGCCAGCTGCATGCGTTCATTGATCACCTGGTACAAAGCAAAGCTGGCATTGTAAGAGCGGCGTTTGTACTCCGTAAACCATTCTTTATACCGCAGCTCCTCCGGGTAAATTAGTTTTTCAGGTGCAAAATGATCAGGGTCCAGCCGGCCCCAGCGCAGATCGTCCAGGAACACCTGCAGGGAAGCGCTTACTTCACGGGTACTCCTGGCATTTGCCTGGCTCAGGGTTACACCGATCGGTACAGAAAAATAATCGGATTCAATAGAAAAGCCGGAGTGGATGCCTACCCGTACACGGGACCGCCGTAGCAGCCTGCTGTAACCGGCATCCAGGTGAGTACGGGCATCTACCCGGGAGGCAGAGGAAACAATATGATCTATTTTGTCAGTGGATGCAGAGGTGATCACATCCACCCCAAAATTTACATGAAAGGTATTTACAGAATCGCGTTTATGCGTAATAGTTACTTCCGGTGCATATACCTGTAATGCCTCTGTACCCATACCGCCGGTAACAGCAGAATGATCGCCCTCCTGTGTGTAATAAGAGAACAGCAGCTGCACATCCGTTTGCGATACCCGCTGCTTTTTATACGTACTGTCTTTTGCCTTTTGTGCAGATGCAGATAAAGCCGTTGCTAAAAGTCCTAATACCAGATATTTCTTTTTCATGCCCTGATTCAGTTACAGCCACATCCTCCGCTGGCTTTGCCATTGCCGCCGCCGCTGGCGCCTTCGCGGTAAGTATGTGCAGCTTCTTCAAATTTTTCTATGTCGGGTTTGCCGGGTTGCATATTTTCATCATTCAGGTAAGCCCGCTGGTAAGGTTTTACACTTACACAGCTATGCAGCGCAAAGATCAGCGCCGCCGCAATGAATAAAATATACCACCTTGTTGTACTATGCTGTTGCATGGATATTAATATGCCTGGATTGAAAAACCTGGTTCTCTGCATCTATAAGCAGGCAATGTACATTCGGTAGCTGATCTACCAGGTACATACCTGCCTCACGCCCCATTACCGTTACAGCCGTAGCCAAAGCATCTGACAGCTCTGCGCTGGGGCTCACCACCGTTACACTTTTAATAAAGGGCACCGGCTTACCGCTTACAGGGTCTATGTTATGGGAATAGCGGATGCCGTTCTGCTCAAAGTATTGTTCATAATTACCGGAAGTAGCTACTGCCGCATTATTTACCGGTAGCCAAAGCATTATTTTAGAAGGGTTATCCGGGTCGGCAATGCCTATTTTCCAGGGACTGCCATCCGGCTGCGTGCCCCAGGCTGTGAGATCGCCACTGGCGTTTATTACGCCGCTTTTCACACCCTTAGTCATCCATAAGGCTTTTACCCGGTCTGCCGCATAGCCTTTACCTACCGCACCAAAACCAATACGCATACCCTTGCGCGATAAGTAAACAGTACGTTCCGGCTGTAGTTGTATATGCTGAAAGCCCACAGCCTTTAGGGTAGCAGCCAGTGTAGCCGCATCCGGTAGCTGAAAAGAGCTGCCTTTGAAATTATACAATGCCTTTAACGCGCCTGCCGTAATATCAAACGCACCCTGTGTAAGTGTGGATAAGCGGATGCAACGCGCTATGAGGGCATATACTTCCTCATCCACCTGCAGTGGCTGCATACCGGCTTGCCGGTTCAGCAGCGCAGTTTGAGAAGTATCATTAAATTCAGTGAGTAGCTGTTCAATACGTTGTATCTCTGCCACACCTTCGTGTAAACGTTGCTGTGAGGTAGCTGCATCCTGCTCTACAACGATCAGCTCAAAGTCTGATCCCATTAACCGCAGCTGTACCTTATGGCTTTGCATACACGTTATTTTAGCATTTGCCGCACCGTGGTAATAAAATCTCCCGCGGTCTGGTGATTGAAAGGTACCTGCGCTAACATTTTTTTTGCAGGGGTAAGCAGCACTATCTGCGGAAAAGCTCCATGCGGATTAAACTGCTCCGCCAGCGATTCATACTGTGTTTTCAGCGGGGCCGGTATTTTTTTACGCTGTGGAAAATCGGCTTCCAGCAGCACCAGCTTGTCATGTGCAAAATGTTGAAAGCTGCTATCGGCCAATATGGTTTTATTAAACTGTATACAGGGAATACACCAGTCAGACCCGGAAAAGATCAGCAGCACTTCCTTGCCGGAGCTTTGCGCCAGCGTAAATGCTTCATCGGGGTTTTTAAGCACCTGCGCCTGTGCAAAAGCAGAAGTAAAAAGTAATAACAACAGCAAGGTTCTGAACATAGGTAATATCATTACACATTACAAAATTAGGGATGTTGTTACGTAAGGCCAATATTAAATTTTAGCCGGATGTTTCTTCCCCCGGTGGTTTCTCCGGTTTCCACTGCTGTAAAATGGTGGGATCCACAGACTTAATATGCAGTTCACGTTGGGGAGAAGGAATATGTATGCCTGCCTTTTGCAGGTTTTCGTATATGCGGATCAGTACATCGTGCTGCAGGGTGCCTGCAAGGCCCAGGTCCAGGATCCAGAAAAAGATGCGGAAGTTAACAGCATTATCTCCAAACTGGTTCAGCAGCACCACCGGTTCCGGGTTCTCCATCATACCTTCCCAGCCCTTTAGCGATTGTTTTAAAATTTCTGTTACCTGTTTAAGGTCCGACCCGTATTCCACGCTTATCGGCAGCTCCACACGGCGGG
>NZ_DATCRF010000398.1:0-7199 GCF_036569125.1 Chitinophaga sp.
GGTTATTGACAATACGGCTGTGAAGCGTATTTTTGTAGACGGTGGTTTCAGCAAAAACCCATTGTACATGCATCTGCTGGCCGCAGCATTTCCGGATCTGGAAGTGTATGCAGCATCCGTAGCACAGGCTACGGCCGTAGGCGCAGCGCTGGCCATTCACCGCCACTGGAACACCCGCAATTTACCCGGCGACCTGGTGGAGCTGAAGTATTTTAAGGCAGCAGAAAGCATAAAGGATAAAGCATAAAGCTCAAGGCCCAAAGCTTAAAGCACAAAGCATAAAGCAGAAAGCACAAAGCTTTGATAGGGATATAAGCCGATCAGCTTTAAGCTTTACGCTTTCGGCTTTTAGCTCCAAGGTAATCAGCTTTATGCTTTGCGCTTTCGGCTTTATGCTAAAAAAAACATATGAAAGTAGGATTATTCATTCCCTGTTACATAGATCAGTTTTACCCGCAGGTGGGCATTGCTACATTACAGCTATTGGAAAAGCTGGGATGCGAGGTAGGGTACCCTTCGGGGCAAACCTGCTGCGGGCAGCCCATGGCTAACTCCGGGTATGAGCACCTTACTGATGGCTGCAACCGGCTGTTCACAGACAATTTCAAATCATACGACTACATTGTAGCACCCTCCGGCAGCTGTGTGCTGCACGTGAAGGACCATCTGCATGTAGCGGATAATGAAACCGCCGCCACGCATATACGGCAAAACATTTACGAGCTCTCTGAGTTCCTGACAGATGTATTGCAGGTAAAAAGCCTGCGCGCCAGGTTCCCGCATAAAGTAGGCGTGCATCAGAGCTGCCATGGGCAGCGCGGCCTGCATGTATCGCAAATGACGGAGCTGGTGGGGCCGGCCTTTTCCAAGCCTTTGCAGCTGTTAAATATGGTAGATGGCCTTGAGCTGATAGAGCTGAGCCGTAAGGATGAGTGCTGCGGTTTTGGCGGCACCTTTTGTGTGTTTGAAGAAGCCGTATCGGTAAAGATGGGCAAAGATCGTGTAGCCGATCACGTGCACCATGGCGCCGAATACATTACGGGTAATGATGTAAGCTGCCTGATGCACCTGGAAGGCATTTTACGCAGGCAGCAAAGCCCGGTGAAAGTATTACACCTTGCAGAGATACTGAATAACGAATAACTTTTTAATGTGCTGATGTGCTGATATGCCAATGTGCTGGTATTTGTTAAGAATATACCATCAATTGGCATAATAATATATCAGCGCATTCATAAAATTCAGCACATTAGCATATCAGCATATTAGCACATTATGAAAAGAGATCACGCTGAGCTGGCCGAAGCATTTAATGCCAATGAGCCCCGGGTGAACTGGCATGATGAAACGTTGTGGTGGGTACGCCAGAAGCGCGACAAAATGGCCTGGAGCATACCGGAATGGGAAACCCTGCGGGAAACCGCCTCCCTCATTAAACACAATGTGCTGGGCAACCTGCACGCTTACCTGGAAGAGTTTGAGCGCAATGCGCAGCAGAACGGCGCCATTGTACACTGGGCAGCAGATGCAGAGGAGCATAACCGTATTGTGCTGGAGCTGTTACAGCAGCAGGGCGTAAAACGCATGGTGAAAAGTAAATCCATGCTTACGGAAGAATGTCATTTGAATCACTACCTCGCCGATCATGGCATAGAAGTAATTGATACAGATCTGGGTGAACGTATTGTGCAGCTGGCCAAAGAGCCACCCAGCCATATAGTGCTGCCCTGTATCCATAAAAAGAAGGAGGAGATAGGAGACCTGTTCCATATTCACCTGGGCACGCCGGCCGGTAATGCCGATCCGCAGTTCCTCACCGCTGCTGCCCGTTTACACCTGCGCTCAGAATTTATACAATCCCGCGTAGCAATTACCGGGGTTAATTTTGCAGTAGCAGAAACAGGGGAGATGGTGGTATGCACCAATGAAGGAAACGCTGATATGGGCGCTCACCTGGCCGATGTACATATTGCCTGCATGGGCATTGAAAAGCTGGTGCCGCAGCGTAAGCACCTGGGCGTATTTCTGCGGCTGCTGGCCCGCAGTGCAACCGGCCAGCCCATTACCACTTACAGCAGTCATTTCCGTACGCCCAAACCCGGGCAGCAGTTACATATTGTATTGGTAGATAATGGCCGCAGCCGGCAGCTGGGGCGCGAGGATTTCCGCAACTCCCTGAAGTGTATCCGCTGCGGGGCCTGTATGAACACCTGCCCTGTATACCGCCGCAGCGGCGGGCATAGCTATCATAATGCTATTGCCGGTCCTATTGGGGCTATACTGGCGCCCAACCTGGATATGAAGCAGTATGCCGATCTGCCTTTTGCATCTACCTTATGCGGCTCCTGTTCCAATGTGTGCCCGGTGAAAATAGATATTCACCAGCAGCTGTATAAATGGCGGCAGGTATTGGTGCAGGATGGGCAGACCAAGGCAGCTAAGACCGCGGGCATGAAAGTGATGACCACTGTGCTTTCCCGTCCTGGCCTGTATAAGTTTGCAGGTAAAATGGCGCGCTGGGTAATGCGTGTAGCACCGGGTGTGGTAAACAACCGTTTTAACCCCTGGTACAAACAGCGTGAGCTGCCGCCGCCACCCGCAGAATCATTTGAAACGTGGTATAAAAAGAACCGATGAGCAACAGCAGAGATAAGATCCTGGCCGCAGTAAAACAAAATCAGCCGGCCGCCAGCCAGCTGCCTGACCTGGCGCCTTTTATAACCAGTGCGCCAGCCAGCCTGGAAGCTTTCCGTAAAGTAGCGGAAGGTATGGGCAGTCACCTGCTGGAAGTTACTGATGAAGCAGAGATCCCGGCCTTGCTGCACGAACACTACCCGGATATGGAGCAGGTGATCACCACCGATCCCTTATTGCATGCACGCGCCGCCACCTTTGACTGGCTAACCGGCGATGGCCGCCAGCTGCAGCAGGCCGACCTGGCCATTGTAAGAGCGCAGCTGGGCGTAGCCGAGAACGGGGCCTTATGGCTCACGGAAAAGGAGCTGCAGGTGCGTGTGCTGCCTTTTATTGCGCAGCACCTGGCCGTAGTGCTGGATGTGAATACCATTGTACCCACCATGCACCATGCCTATGAAAAAATAGGCGGTCCGCAGAACGGCTTCGGCGTATTTATTGCCGGCCCTTCCAAAACCGCCGATATAGAACAATCACTGGTGCTGGGCGCACACGGCGCCAAAAGCCTGACCATCATTATAAAGAAATAGTATGGGGGCGCCGGGCTATCCCACCGCCATCCTAGCGTCATGCCACTGCCATGCTAGCGCCATCCCATCACCATGCCACCACCAATCCACTTTTTAATTATTAATAATTCCCGTTCATGAAAACAGCCTTCAAAATGCACCTTAAGCCCGGCTTTGCGGAGGAATACCGCAGGCGCCACGCAGCCATCTGGCCCGAGCTGCAGCAGCTGCTAAAACACAGCGGCATTCACGATTACACCATTTTCCTGGATGAAGCAACGCATACGCTCTTCGCCGTTCAGCAGCAATCCGGTACCGGCTCCTCTCAAGACCTCGGCGCCCATCCCATCGTACAACGCTGGTGGGCCTACATGGCCGACATTATGGACACCCATCCCGACAATTCCCCCATCAGCACTCCCTTAACAGAGATGTTCCATATGGAGTAATTAATAATTAATGATTAATAATTAATAGCCAAAGGCAATAGTTCGGGGTAATAGGTAAGGTATATTAAAGGAGGGTAACAGAATATCAGGGGAGAGTACCAGAGTACCAGGCTAAAAGGACACATTGCAGGATGGAGTAATTAATAATTAATGATCAATAATTAATAGCTAAAGCAATAGTTCAGGGTAATAAATAAGGTATATTAAAAGGAGACTAGCAGGCTAACAGGATACGAGGCTAACAAATACCAGGCTAACAAAATACCAGGTTAACAAAATAAGGGTCTTCAGCATAATGTGGGCGGCTCCCGATAGGCCCAAAAAGAACCTTGGCCGGCGTCACACGCTTGAAAATGCCCAATACCACCTAGCCCTTGATACGACCCCCAAAGCCCCATAGCATTCCCAAACAGGCGGGCGCAGTTCGTTTGGGCCTACGGGAGCCAACCAAACAAAGGCAACCAAACAGAGGCAACCACACGGAACAACAACACTGAAAACAACCATACAGTAACCAGCCACATAAACCAGCCACACAAACCAACCACACAGCAACCAATCATACAATCATCCGGCAACCCAACCCTCAAAGAGAATTCCGCAATATCAGCTTAAACGGGTTCTTAACCCGCTCCGTACCCTTCTCTAAGATCATCTGCGCCGCAGTGATGCCCATTTGCTCATGATCGGTAGAGATCACGGTAATGCCATCCAGCAGCACCTCTTTCAGCAGCGTTTCATTATAGGATACGATCCCTACATCCTTACCGATCGCTAAAGCATTATTCCGGCAGATCTTCACCAGGTTCACCAAGTCCGTTTCCTCTATTACAATGAAAGCCTGGCCGGCTTTAACGGGAGCGCTCATTTCCAGGCCGTCTTCCATTACAGAGAAATTGAAATCATGCATGCGGCAAAAGTACTGGAACCCTTTGCGGATCTCCGGCGGGTAAGGCATAATGTTGCCGGGGTTCACAAATACCAGGCTGTTATACTTTTTCAGGGAGGGGAGGGCTTCGTATAAGGCTTCGTAAATATCCTTTTCAAAGTTCTGGAATACTACGGCATGCCTGCCGCCCAGCTCCGGCAGGTCTTTATCCAGCAGCAGCAGCTGTTGCTCGGGGATCTGCCGGATGATCTGCAGCACCCTTTCCGGCTGCTCATAAAAATGCGGCATGATCACGTAGTGGTCATAATCCCCCAGGTGGTTGCTGATCAGGCTATCAAAGAGCTGTACGTTGCTGTGGTGTATGTGCAGGTCTACAAACACTCCTTCGCCCAGGGTTTTTACAAAAGCATTGTAGATCTGTTTTTTATAGTTGCTGATCTTATTAAACAGCAGCAGCACCCGTAAGGGCATATTTACATCCGTACGGTATATAAAATAGCCTTTACCTTTTACGGACAGGATCACTTTTTTATCGCGCAGCTCTTTATAGGCCTTTTCCACCGTACCGCGGGACAGCAGGTATTGTTCGCTGAACTCATTGATGGAGGGGATCTGCTCATCTCTTCGCAGATCGCCGTCCCGTACCGCAGCCATAATGGAATCTACAATTTGCAGGTACACCGGAACTTTGCTGTTGGTATCTATATGCAGCGGTTTCATGGTTGAAATATAGTGAAAAGCGCCAAAGGGGAAAAGCCGTCTTTCACTTTTCAGGTTTTCGATTGTCTTAATATAGCTAAAATTATTATTATAACAATTTCACCCTGGACCGGCTGCTGAATGATTAGCGGTAAAGTACAGGATCTGTTTTCGGGATGCCTGCCATTCATAAGTGAAGATAAAAACCTGGTTCATTCCATAAAGATCTTAATCAGTTGTTAACGGATAACAAAACAAGAAGCGGTTAACGCAGTTATATAGCAGTAAGTGATCCTGTAACCATACTATAATGCTACCCGCTGTAACCTCACAACCGACTTATTATTCCTGATAGCTATAAAGAAGATTTTTTTTATTGTTATTATTTTAAACAATAAGTAAATTAGTATTGTTATAACTACCGAATAAGCTAACTACCGAGTACAAGTTTAAGCCACGTGAAAAGCTGATGGGCGTTGTTTTAGCAACATAACGCTCCTCTGCCCAACAACCTATTGTCCATTTCCCTACCGATATACTTACTGGTCATAAAAAGTTAAAAGGGCTATCAGGCAATTTGCGCCTTAGTGTACATAATGCGCAAAGTGAGTAATGATGCACCTTGGTAAAGAGAATGCCTCTTGCTCTATGACTGATATTAGTTTTAATAGATATTTTAAATTAAAAGATTTATCAGTGATCAATTTCATTAACGAAACTTTTAACTTTAATACGTAGTATTGCAAATAGGAATACTGACCCCCAATCCACGTTTACAGGGCATTAAGAGAGTTTAGCATGGGGTCCTGGTTATGAAAAAGGGATAATATACTGTTACAATGTTGGCAAGCAAAAAAGTTTCGTTAACTAAATCTTGATTATTGAAATACTATTGATATAACATGGGGGTATGTCACAATCATCCTATGTATATCAATAAGAAATGGCTATGATCAAAATCTAGTTTCTAACCTCATCTATTTAAAAATGGTAAAAAAGTCTTGGATTACCCCTTCATGGCTTATACTGTTATTGGATCTTATGTACGCAGGCGCAGCAATGTTATTCGCGTTGCTGTTAAGATTGAACTTTGACCTGGATGCGTTCAGGAACTATCCCTTAAAGGATATATTTAGTATAGTCGTTGGCGTTACATTCGTTTTCTCCCTGTTGTTACGTACCTACAAAGGCGTAGTGCGTTACACCAGCATAGCAGATATAGGCCGTATCTCCGGTTTAAGCTTCGTGTGTTCATTAGTGTATTATAATATAGAGAACATTAAGCTCTTAAATGAAGGGGCTATGATCTTCCCCCTGTCTGTGATTGTCATTAACTTCTTTATCAGCATTTTTACCTGGTTATCTTATCGTTTGATCGTTAAATGGTTCTTCCGTTTTTACTGGCGTGAGCGTAATGAAAATAAGCTCAGGGCCGCCATCTATAACACCAGCCATTCCGGTGTAATGGTGCGCAAAATGATCAATGAAGATAATGAGGCAAATATCCGGGTAGTAGCCTTTCTTGAAAATACCAGCGTGCTTACCGGCAGGCGGCTGGAAGGATTGCCTATTTATGCAGCCTGCCGCGCCTCTTTACAAAAGCTGGTAACACAGGAGCGTATTAAGCTGCTTATTATAGCAGATGAGCAGATAGAACCCGCATTGCTGAATGAGCTGGTAGACCAGTGCGCAGCGCTGAACATACGCGTGCAGAAGGTATTACCGGTAGATCAGTGGATCAGCGGCCGCTGGAACAATACGCAGTTAAAAGATATCAATATCGAAGACCTGCTGGAACGTTCTGTTATCAATATACAGAACCAGCAGGTGAGCCGTGGATTAAAAGGCCGGTACGTATTAGTGACCGGTGCCGCAGGCTCTATTGGCAGTGAGCTGGTTCGCCAGCTGATCAGGAACTCGCCTGCGGCTATTATTATGTGCGATAATGCAGAATCAGCC
>NZ_DATCRF010000399.1:0-8994 GCF_036569125.1 Chitinophaga sp.
GTATAACCTTCCGCACCTCCCACATCAATAAAGCTGGAAAAGGAAAAACGCCCCAGCGCGTTTAGAATAGAACGGGTAACCATGTACCGCGCAATATTGCTGGTGGCCGCATATTTGGTGCGATAGCCATAAATGGGCTGATGGGAAAAGTGAATGCCATCAATGGTTTTGGAAAACCATGAGTTAACAACTTTTTTAACCTCCTGGGTATACGGGTCCTGGGTAAAGCTTTCGCCGGATGAAGTGATCATGCTGGTATAGACAGCAGCATGCAGGCGAAAGGTTGGGTACGGCAGGAAATAAATTTACTGCGTAGGCAGCTGGTCAAACAAATAATACAAAGGCGATTCCTCCAGCACTTTCCGCTCACCTTCTTCCCACTTAATAAGCCGGATAAAACCTTCCGCTATTTCAATGCCGGTAATATCCCCGTCACTAAAACAGCAGCAGCCGGTATTAAAGTAGGTGGGCTGCGCCATGGTTTTTACAAATTGTTTGCCGGCATATTCTGCGCGGCGCTTTTCCAGCGCAGCCTGCAGGGTGTTCATGAGCGCTGTGTTGCCCGCCTGTTTTGCTTTTTCCAGCTGTTTTGTGATCCGGTCAATATGATCAAGGGAAGCAAAAACCGGTTTATGCGTGTGCCCGGAAATTAAGAACGTGTTTTTATATTCCAGGGTCCATTCATACATCACCACGTTGTGGCGGTCTACCAGGTCAAACGAGTCGGAAATGGTATCTACACGGATATCCAGGAAACGCTGGATGGGCGTCCAGATGGCGGCTACAAACCATTTGGAAAAGGCATTGCCATCGCTCCGCAGGTCGCCCTGGTGGCCGTGTGTCAGCAGAAAGGAGTAGGTTTGGTTGTTATAGGGTATTTGCAGCACCAGGCCTTCATACACCTTCAGCTTTTCGCCAAAAATGGGTTTCAGGAACTGCTGGCGGGGGATCAGGTAGTTCCATTCCAGGTCATGATTCCCGAAAATGCGGTAATAGCGGGTTTGCTGCAGGAACTTTGCTTCTTCCAGTAAGCTTAGCCGGTTTTTTTCAATTACCGTGGTGGGTTTGTTTTCCCACAGCTCCTCACAGTCGCCCAGGTTTATGAGCGTATAGTCGTTACTGTAATACCAGCTGAGAGCGGTCATGTAATTGCTTTCTGCTGTGGCAAAATCATCTGCTGCGTCTTTGCCGCCCTTGTGCTGGTCGGAGAAGATGATGAAACGCGTGTTTTCCGGCAGGCACGAAAAGGTGACGCCGCGGGTGGTTTTTCCTTTTTGCAGCTCCTGCAGCAGCTGGCTGAGCGAGCTGAAAACAGCCGCCTTTTCCGGGTGGGATGATAACCTGTCAGCCAGCCAGATCACGGGTTTGCGGAATACCCATTGAAGAAGTTTCTTCAAATTTTAGATTTTAGATTCACGATTTTAGATTTGCCGTTTCATTCACATCAATCAAATATAAGACCTAAAGTCAACTATTCGCTTTAATCAAATCGTAAATCTAAAATCTGAAATCGTAAATAGTATTATCTTACTTCTATGAAAAACAGCATAAGGCTTTCCACGATCATCTCAGCAGTACTGCTCCTGAGCGCCTGCTCTGTTATACGCAAAGCCACGGGTAAGAAGGAACTGCAGTGGTATAAAAGCAGAACCTGGGCGGATGGCATGCCGCAGCAAATGTTCACCGGTTTTAATTACAACACCTTTTACCGCCAGTATCATGCCGACTCCCTGCGCTGGAAAAAAGCTTTCCGGTTTATAAAGGAAAACAATCTGCAGGAAATGGCCCCCGGCAAATACCCGATCGACAGCAACATTGTGTTTGCATCCGTTACTGCGGGCCCTTTACGTGCTTTTGAGCAAACCAAATGGGAGTTTCATAAAGACTACACCGACATCCAGTACATTATAAAAGGAAAGGAGATGATAGGCGTGGCGCCGGTAACCGTTACGGCCGCCAACCCCTTTGCCGGTATTGATACCAGCGCCGCAAAATACTATACGGCCCGGCCGGATACTATTTATATGCTTTTCCCGCACGATGCGCACCGCCCCACCATACAGGTACCCGGCGAAACCATTGTTAAAAAGCTGGTTATAAAAGTAAAAACGATAGACCTGCCGGTTGAGCAGGATTAATGTTTAAAAAAGCTGTCCGGTACCTCTGTTATGGGGCTGTTGCCTATGCTGTATTTCAGGCCCAGTGAAAATCCGCCGCCGCCTTCAATGAAATCAAGGGTAAAGGGGTGCAGGCCTTTCTGCAAAGCCACCTGCCCAGATTTTTCAATGGGTGCATGCTGCCCGTCGTTATTTACCACTTCCTTATCGCCAATGGTTAATACGCCGCCATCATCACACAGGAAATAAAAGCTGTACACGCCTGTTTCCGGCACATCAATAAAGCCTGTGTATTTTAAACCAAAGCTGGGCGCATTTACGGAGGCAGGCACTACCAGGTCCTTTGCCACAAACTGGCTGTCGGGCTCAGAAGTTTTCATGCCGCCGGTATTTAGGTAATATTTTTTGTAGTAAGCGCATTGCAGCCCTTCCTTTACAGGGGCAAAGGTTTGTACGGCCGGCTGGTAAGCCTCTTTTTTATATTGCAGCGTATAAATATCACCGCGGCTACGGCCGGGGCTAAACGCTGCCAGCTTAATGGTAACCGGTTTGGTAATTACCAGCGGTTTATTTAATGCGGGGGAGCTGAACTGCGGCAGGCTGCCATCTGTAGTGTAATGCAAAGTAAGGTCGGGCAGCGGCTTTTTAATATCCAGCACAGCCTTGTCTACAAATACATTCTGCGCTGTAAAACCACCCAGGTCAGGCAGGCGGTAATGCACCTTTAATGTTTCCAGCCGTTTGAAATGGGCGGGCAGGCGTTGCTGAAAGGCAGTATAATCAAGGTTCTTGCTCCACACCCTTTCCGCTAATGCCAGCATGCGGGGAAAGTATAAATAATCGGCACGGCGCTCAGAAGGCACATGTTCTGACCACAGGTTGGCCTGTGCGCCAATGATGAACGATGCCTGTTCAGCGCTGAGCTTTTCCGGCACTACCTTAAACTTATAAATATTGGAAAGTGAATTAGCATCGGGCTGGTTATCAAAATACAAAGGGTTACCAGGGCTCATAATTACATGGTTACCGTTGCGGGCCGCTGTAACAGGGGCATCCGGCACCCAGCTGCGCCAGTACATTACATTGGCAGTAGGGCTGATGCCGCCTTCCAGGATCTCATCCCAGCCTATAAGCTTTCTGCCTTTGGACTGGAAAAAGCGTTCCATACGTTTTACAAAATAGCTTTGCAGCTCGGCTGTGTTCTTTAATCCTTCTTTTTCCATCAGCGCAGTGCAGGCCGGGCTTTTTGCCCATGTTTTACGGTCTACCTCATCTGCTCCCAGGTGAATGTATTCCGATGGGAATAAGGCAATGATCTCTGAAAAAACATTTTCTGCAAATTCATAGGTGCCTTCGTTACAGGGGCAGATGGGAGTGGAGAATAGCTCGCCCCATTTGCTGCCGCCTTCGCACGACAGCTCCGGAAAAGCATGTATAGCGGCCATCATATGGCCCGGCATATCAACTTCAGGAATAATATCAATGTAGCGCGCAGCCGCATATTTTACCAGCGCTTTTATTTGCTCCTGTGTATAAAAGCCGCCGTAGAGGGTTTTGCCATCCCGTTTAATAATATGGGAAGCATCAATAGCCATATCAGGGTTCTCTTTCGACTGGCGTATGCAATCCGAATCGTTCTTGTCAAACGTGCGCCAGGCGCCCTGCTGCGTAAGCGCAGGATATTTTTTGATCTCTATACGCCAGCCCTGGTCGTCTGTTAAATGCAGGTGCAGCTTGTTCATCTTATAAAGCGCCATCAGGTCCAGTAGCTTTTCCAGGTATTGGATGCTGAAAAAGTGGCGGGATACATCCAGGTGAAGGCCCCTCCATGCATAGGAAGGTTCGTCTGTGATGCTAAGCGCCGGTACGGGCAGGCGCTGCGCGGATGCTGTTCTCTTTTCAACGGCCAGGGGCAGGAGCTGCCGCAGGGTTTCCACTGCGCGGAACATACCTGCGCCGGTTTGGGCTGATAGCACCACCTGGCTGGCAGATACATTGATCCGGTATCCTTCTGCAGCGGTGATGGTTTCATCCTTTCGCAGCACGATCTGTCCTTTAGCCGCTGTAGCCAGTGGTTTGCCCAATGCCTGTTTCATGAGGCGCTGCAGCTGTGCTGCTGCATTTTCAAAACCGGCATCTGCCTGAATGGTGCTGCGCGGTGTAATTGAAAAGGTTCCGCTACCGGCTTCCAGTGAAGCAGGGTAGGGGATCAACGGAAAACGGGCATTGGTTTGTGCGCATACATAAGCGCCCTGCAAGGTGATGGCTGCTATTAACAGGAGCCTGGAAAGAAGACGTGTCATTGTTCTGTTTAAACAGGTAAAGCTACTGAAGGGTTCAGCGAAAAACAATACATGCGGAAAATGGCGGTATTAATTGGTTAAAATGTATCACTATCTTTATGCCCCTAAACCTATCGCATGCAAAGTAAAACGGTTCTGTTGCTGGGCGCTAATTCCGATGTAGCCAAAGCGGCCATTAAACAATACACCGCCAAAGGTTACCGGGTAATAGCGGCCTCCCGCAGCACCGCTGCGCTGCAGGCTTTTGTGCAGCAGGAAGTGCCGAAAAAGGAGCAGGTGACCATCCTTTACTTTGATGCGGCTGATTTTGCAAGCCATGCCGGCTTTTACCAACAGCTGCCTGAAAAGCCCCACATTGTGGTATATGCCGCCGGTTACCTGAAACAAAATGAAGAAGCCCTGCTTGATTTTGAAGGCAGCTTTCGCATGATGCAGGTACATTATGCAGGCGCCGTATCTATCCTGAACATTATTGCCATGGATAAGGAAAATGAGCGGTTGGAGCGTATCATAGGCCTGTCGTCGCTTTCAGGGGTAAGAGGGCGTAAGAGCAATTTTATTTACGGCAGCACCAAAGCAGCCTTTACACAATACCTGGCCGGCTTACGGCAGTATCTTTTCTCCCGCCGCATTATTGTAAATGTGATCGTGGCCGGCTATATCCGTAGTAAAATGACGGCCGGGCTAAACCTGCCGGAGCCTTTAATGCTGGAGCCTGCATATATTGCTGCAGCAGTAGTGAATGCAGGCAGCGGTTTCACCATTGTACCCGGTTTTAAATGGAAGCTGATCTATACTGCGCTGAAATGGATGCCGGAAAAGCTGGTAGCTAAGCTGCCGTAAGAATATCAGCTGCTCCTGAACTGGTTAAAGGATTGCCAGTATTTGTCTTTATAAATAGTGAAGCCGATTTCGATTTGCCCGGCGTACCGGTCTTTAATGTCATACACTACTTTAGAGGGTTTCCTGAAATCTTTACAGGCAAAGAAGATCTCCCGCACGCTGTTGGCGGTTTGCCGGCCAATGTTCAGGTAACCTTCATAATCTTTCAGCTCGCTTAATATGGCATCTTCAATCTCGTTCAGCAGCTGGTAGGTAGCATCATTGGGCATGCCGCCATCATTTTTACTGCCGTATTTTATTTCAACGTTTAAGATCCAGGGGTGAGAGGCTTTGCTATCCCATTCCAGCAGATCGGTGTTGATGACTGCCAGCAGCATATTGCCGTTCTTCAGCTTTGCTTCCAGCATGGCGTAGTTGTCGTTTTCCGTATCGTGCCGGGTACCCTCATATTTTTCTATGAACTCTTTCTGCCGCCAGATCAGGAAATCCTTCAGCTTTTCAATGGGGATCCATTCCTGCTGTGCTTCATGGTTCCGGATCACTTTTAAATTATCAATCGTGGTGGCAAAGTTCAGCTCACCCAGGTAGGTATCCAGGTAAATGTAGATGCCGTTAATGATGGTTTGTTTATTTTCTTCATTCAGCTCATCATGCGTGATCACAATATCTATTTCATCAGGATACTCCGGGATTTCGTTCGCATAAAAACGCATCGTATCACTGTTAAACAGGTGGCCGGCCATTTTAAGATTGCTGTTGCGGATGTCTGACGCCGGTTTAAAAGCAGTGAACTTCCAGCCCGGAATATCGGGCGCCGATTGTATCAGCTCCTCCACGAAAACAATGTGTTTAATAGCTCCTTCCGCGGTGATCACCAGGTCTACGGTATTATCATCCAGCATACCGGTTAAAAAGTAAAAGCCTTCTTTCAGCTCACCCAATTTGGACGACAGCTTATCAAAAAATACCTTTTCAATATCGCCTCTTTCCTTTACCACCTTAAAAAAGGTCTTTTCATTTTTCCGGAACCAGTTCCAGAAATCTTCGTAAGACCTTATAGGCGCCTCTTTTTTGGAAAAAATGCTTTTTAAAAGACCCATTGATGTCAGCTTTTTTAGTACGGTTATGTTCAGGGCTGAAGATAAGCACTTTTTAGCATGAAGATGTGCTGCTTTGCTGTTAATTACCGGAGAAGTATCTTATATTGCGTGTCAATCTAACACTCATTGAACCACGGATATATGAAAAAGCTACTTGTTATACTGCTTATTGCCTGCAATGCTGCTGCTTATGCGCAGTCTTCCACTAACTTTCATGACTGGGCGGCAACACCCCCAATGGGCTGGAACAGCTGGGATTGTTACGGCCCCACCGTTACAGAGGCGGAGGTAAAAGCCAATGCAGATTACATGGCCAAAAACCTGAAGAAATACGGATGGGAGTATGTGGTGGTTGATATACGCTGGTACGTAGCTAATGATAAATCGCACGGTTATAATGAAAAAGATCCGCAGTATAACATAGATGAATACGGCCGTTTTCAGCCCGCAGTGAACCGCTTTCCATCATCAGCCGGCGGCAAAGGCTTTAAGCCCCTGGCCGATTACCTGCATAGTAAGGGCTTAAAGTTCGGCATCCACATTATGCGGGGTGTACCGGTAATAGCGGTGCAGCGCAAGCTGCCCATAAAAGGCACCCAGCTGACCGCGCAGGATATTTACTCTGATAAAGACCAGTGCCTGTGGCTGCACGATATGTACACCGTGGTGCCCGGCAAGGCCGGCGCGCAGGAATATTACAACGCCCTTTTTGAAATGTATGCATCCTGGGGACTTGATTTTGTGAAGGTAGATGATCTGTCGGCGCCCATTTATTTTGCAGAAGAAATAGAAATGATCCGCAAGGCCATAGACCGTACAGGCAGAAAGATCGTGTTAAGCACCTCGCCGGGAGAAACACCCATCGCGCATGCAGCGCATGTACAGCAGCATGCCAATATGTGGCGCACCGTGAACGATTTCTGGGACAGCTGGGAACCGTTAAATGAGCACTTTGAAGTGTTTGAGCGCTGGAATAAATGGCGGGCAGCAGGCGCCTGGCCCGATGGCGATATGCTGCCTTTAGGACGCATAGGCATACGGGCTGAGCGCGGTAACCCGCGTATGACCAAGTTCACCCGCCCCGAACAATATACCTTAATGACCTTATGGTGCATCTTCAGATCACCGCTGATGTTTGGCGGCAACCTGCCTGACAATGACGCCTTTACCACTTCACTGTTAACCAATAAAGGGGTGCTGGCTGTTTTAAATCACAGCACCAATAACCGGCCGCTTTTTAACGATGCCGATAAAGCCGCCTGGATAGCGGAAGAACCAGGCACGGGCGCACGTTACCTGGCTGTTTTTAATAAAGCAGATAAGGAGGCGCCTGTTTCAGTGAACCTGGAGCAGCTGGGCATTACCGGCCCCGGCGCCATTACAGACCTTTGGAGTGGAAAGCCAATGGGCAAATTCTCCGGCGTATTTGCTCCGGCTATTCAGCCACATGGAGCAGGCTTGTATAAAATAAAGTAAGCCATGTTCTAATTCAGTACCTTCAGTGAAACATGGAATTGATAGATATCATCGGGTTTATAGCGGGCATCTGCACCGCAACGTCATTAGTGCCGCAATTAGTTACCACGCTTAAACAAAAGAAAGCGCAGGAAGTGTCGCTGTTCATGTTCATTGTTTTGCTCATGGGCAATGCTTTGTGGATCTGGTTTGGCGTGGCTAAGTCGGAGCTGCCTATTATATTAACCAACTCATTTTCGCTGCTGCTGAATATTATTATGCTGGTGCTGAAGTACAAGTATAAAGACAATGAATAGCGGTGTTAATAGGAGAAGTACCGTCCTCCTATCCTGCGAAACAGCATGCAAGTTGTAGAACAATCTACCCAATCTATTATGCTGGAAGCAGCTAAGCCATAGCCATGCAGGCCAGTCTTCAAAACGGCACAGATTATGTAAAAGCTGTTAATATCACCAAACAACTATCGCATGAAGCAGCTCACTTACAGCATGTTAGCACTGATCGCCGTAACACTTACCAGTTGTGAGGTAATAGGCGGTATTTTTAAAGCCGGCGTATGGACGGGTATTATAGCCGTAGCCATTGTGATAGGATTGATCATTTTCCTGGTCACCAGGGGGCGAAAATAAAGGCCGGGCTTTTCTTTTTTGGTATATCAGCAGGCGTTAGTCCGGATGGTTTGGAAAATTACGCCGGCGATTACTCGGAGGTAAAGCCTGTAACGTTTCTGATAGATGGGCTGTTCCGGAAGGGGCTGCCCTTCTTTTTTTGCAGCAGCCCGGACAGCATTTTGAAAAACAAATATATCGGCGTAACTATACAAAGTAAACCCGCCTATACCATGAAACGAAGCCGGATACTTACAGGTATCTCCATTTTGTTGCTCACTATTTCATTTGCCGCGAATGCCCAAACAGCCGGCAGCCGGTTCATTACCTATACAGCGGATCTTAAAAAGCAGCAACTGCAGCTGTACTGGAAAGATGATCAGCATAAACCTTTCGGAAGTATACAACGTTTAAAGAGCTGGCTGGAAGCGCGTAAACAGCGGCTGGTATTTGCCATGAACGGCGGCATGTATAAACCTGATCATTCCCCGCTGGGTTTGTACATCGAGAACAGTGTCACCCTTTCGCCGTTAGATACTGCCAACGG
>NZ_DATCRF010000400.1:0-2803 GCF_036569125.1 Chitinophaga sp.
CAGTGTAACGGTATCCTCATCATACTTCTCCTGATCTTCTACCTGTATCAGCACTGCGCTGTCATTCGCAACGATCTGGTCATACTTGCCAAAATAGAGATCGCTGTGCAATATGCGCTGTACGCTGGAATCGGCCAGGGGTTTGTTATTTACTTTTTTCAGGGTGATGGAATCCCGGTACAGGAACTCGCGCAGCATAACTTTGGTGTGTACCCATATTTCATCATCCGCATACAAACCCTGCATCCAGATGCCAAACTGGTCGATCCACATACGGTTCACGGAGATCCTGTTATCCTTAAAGTCCAGCGTGCCGTTCAGGTACCATAACCAGATGCCCAGCTTAAAAGGCGCTTCCTGCAAGGGATATTTACCTTTGCCAATACCCAGCTGCTGCTCATTTTTGCGGGCTAACAGCAACTCATACACGCCGGTGAAGCGCCCATATTGCAATTTTATTTTTGCGGGGTATAATACGCCCTGCTCCGGCACGCCTATCTGCAGCTGCATGGTAATGGGGGAAGCGGCAGCATACTGCTTCACAGAACACTGCCAGGTACCGGTCCACTTATCGTTACTGGTTTGTGAAAATGCAGCAAGGGTAATGCTGGTAAGGAATACGAACAACAGGCAAAATCTGGGATGCATAGGGAAAGATAGAAAATATTAATTAAATTCAGGCTTACCATGAGCGATTTCCAGCTGATACAACAAGCCATCTATAAACTACAGCCACTGGACGCTGCGGAGTGGGACGACTTTTCCCAAAAGCTGCTGCTTAAAAAGTATAGTAAAGGAGATTTCCTTATCCGTGAAGGGCAGGTGGAGAATTATATTTACTTTCTGAATAAAGGCGCTACCCGTCATTACTTTATCAAGGACGGCAAAGAGTTCACTGTTGATTTTCAATTCCAGGGCGATTTTGTGACCGCCTATTACTCACTGATCACCCGCGAGCCCAGCGCTGTTTTTATTGAGCTGCTGGAAGAGGCCGAAGTGGTAGCCATTCCTGTAAAGGTCCTGAATGAATTTTATGGCAGGTACCATCATGGAGAAAGGATAGGCAGGCTGATGGCGGAATACCAGTACATAAAACGCCTGCGCAAAGAAATGGACCTGCTTTCCTATACTGCGGAGGAACGTTATACGGCGCTTATGCAACGCAACCCGGCCATGATACAGCAAATTTCCGTAAAACACCTGTCGTCCTACCTGGGCATTCACCCGGAAAGCTTAAGCCGTATCCGCAAGCAGCATACCCGAAACTAACATACATCATTTTTAAGCTTCCCGGCATAGCTGAATTTTGTGTTGCATTTAAGCAAACGATCATGAAACCTTTAATTGTATTACTAGGCGTTTTTACCCTTACATCCCTCATTGCCCGGTTTAGCACCGGCAGCTGGCACCTGCCCTTTGGCGGTAACCTGGCTATGTGCCTCATGCTATTCCTTACCGCAATAGGGCATTTTAAATTTGCGCAGGGCATGGCGCTGATGCTGCCGCCCTTTGTACCTTACAGAACCAGCCTGGTATTCATAACCGGTGTGCTGGAAATAATCCTGGGGCTGGCGCTCCTCTCCCCTGCGCTGCGGCCTTATGCAGGATATGTGCTGATCGTATTTTTCATCCTCATACTGCCATCTAATATCTACGCGGCCATCAAACACCTTAACATGGAAAAGGCAACCTATGATGGTCCCGGGCTTAGTTACCTGTGGTTCAGGATCCCGCTGCAGGCTTTCTTTATCGGGTGGATATATTATTTCTCCATTTACCTGCAATCAAAAGCCGCTGCTGTTTAATGCGGCATTACTTTCCCTTATTCAATTGCTCCAGCTTCCTGCGGGTACCAGGGGTTTCCTTAATAGCAAGGGACCGCTGGTAACAGACTTTTGCATCCCCATGCTCACCTTTTGCTTCGCAAAGGTCGCCCATAGAATCATAGGCATTAAAACTTTTCGGATAGTTATCAATGTTCTGCATCAAATAGAAAAAAGCGCGGTCAAACTGTTTTGATTGCATCAGGTTGTAGCCTATTACGTTCATCAGCTCTTCAGGTGGCGATACTTTATAGCCCATGATGCTGCTTATTTCTCTATAGTGTTGTATGATCGCACTATCTCCTTTATAATTGGGTTGCATTAATTCCCGGAAAGGGAGGTTATAATTATAAAAGCTAAAGATGGCCCGCAGCCCGTCATATTCCGCCACCGGCGGTATGGTGCCGTGATATACTCAGCATAATACTTCCAGCTGAAGCGCAATCCATTTTTCGGGTTGGCTTCCAAAGCATGCTCCAGCTCCATAATGGAACGGGTATGCAACTTTATAAAGCCGAGCATCGTTGTATCCGTTGTTGGCGCCATTCCATTATCTATATTATTGGCCACTGCCAGGTACAGGGATCTGCCGGCAAAACTGTTTTTCCCAAGCGTTGACTGCGCCTGTTTTACCAGCTTCTGATCATCCCACATTACACTGGGATCAATAGCAACGTAAGCGTTGAATGCGCTGGTGTGATTAAGCAGGGCATGAATGGTCATCAACCCTCCCAGCGAATGGCCCATTAATAAGCGGTAGGGAGCCGTTGGATACAATGAATCGATGTGTGGTATCAGCTCCTTTTCCAGGAAGGAAATAAATTTATCTCCACCTCCGGAACGTGCAACAGACTCACTATCCATCATTGCAGCAGCCGTTACATGGGTAGGCGTAAGATCGCGGTTACGGTCTGTATTCAGTATTCCCACCACTATTACAGGAGGCAACATAATGTTGGGGCCTCCCTGGCTTAGCCGCT
>NZ_DATCRF010000401.1:0-11052 GCF_036569125.1 Chitinophaga sp.
TGCTTTCTGCCTAATTCAATTTAATTCTTCAATCCAACAACATGAAAATATCAGATTATGCGGTAAAAAATTACCAGTTCACGCTGGTGATCTTTATCATGATCATTGTGCTGGGTGTTGTTACCCTGCTGAACATGCCCCGCTCAGAAGACCCGGAAATGCACTCCCCTTCCTATACAGTGATAGTAGTGTATCCCGGCACCAGCCCTAAGGATATGGAGGAGCTGGTGGTAGATCCCCTGGAAAAAGAAATATACGGGCTGGAAGATATTAAACGCATCCGTACCACCATCAGCGACGGGCTGGCCGTACTGCGTGTCGAATATAAGTACAGCAGCAACGTGGATAATAAGTACCAGGAAATTGTGCGTACAGTGAATAATAAACGCCGCGACCTGCCGCAGGACAACATCAGCATTGACATTAAAAAGCAGCAACCCTCTGATGTGAACATTGTGCAGCTGGCGCTGATCTCTGAAAATGCGCCCCGCGACAAGCTGAAATACTATGCAGAAAACCTGCAGGATGAGCTGGAAAAGCTACAGCCCCTGAAGAACGTAGAGATCTTTGGCCTGCCGGAACAGCAGGTACGCGTGGAGCTGGACCTGGAAAAGCTGGCGCAGCTGAACCTGCCCATTGCTAACGTGATCAACAGCCTGCAGAATGAAACCATCAACATTCCCGGTGGCAGCATTGATGCCGGTAACCGCATCTTTAACATAAAAACCAGCGGTAACTATCATACCATGGAAGAAGTGAAGAACACCATTGTGTACACTTCCAACGGGCGTAACCTTTTCCTGAAAGATATTGCCAATGTATATTACGGTTATGAGGATGCCACCTATCAAACCCGCCTGAACGGCTTCCGCTGCATATTTGTAACGGCTGCACAGAAAGAAGGTGAGAACATCAGCAAAACGCAACAAGTTTATAAGCCGGTTATAGAAAAGTTCAAAAAAACGCTGCCTAAGAATATAGACCTGGTGCAGAACTTTGACCAGGCCAGTAATGTGAACCGGCGTTTGAGCAGCCTGGGAGGCGATTTCCTGATCGCCATCCTCCTGGTGGCCATTACCTTACTGCCATTGGGTTTCCGGCCTTCGCTGATCGTAATGATCTCTATTCCCTTATCGCTGGCCATAGGTATTATTCTGCTGCAGTTGTTCGGTTATAACCTGAACCAGCTAAGTATCGTAGGCCTGGTAGTGGCGCTGGGGCTTTTGGTAGATGATAGTATTGTGGTGGTAGAAAATATTGAACGCTGGCTGCTGGAAGGGCATACGGCGCTGGAAGCTACCTTAATGGCCACCAAGCAGATAGGCATGGCTGTAGCCGGATGTACGGCAGCGCTGATCATTGCCTTTATGCCGCTGGTGTTTATGCCGGAAGGTTCCGGTGATTTTATCCGCAGCCTGCCGCTGGCAGTGATATTCAGCGTACTGGCGTCTATGTTGGTATCGCTTACCATCATTCCTTTCCTGGCCAGCAAGCTGCTGCGCAAACATACCGGCCACCCGGACGGTAACATTTTCATGCGCGGACTGAAACGCCTGATCCATGGCAGCTATGCCCGTTTCCTGGATAAAGCCCTGCAACGGCCGGTGCTTACCATTGTGATCACGGTTATCATCTTTGGCAGCTCCATTATGCTGTTTGGCGTAGTAGGTTTTGGCCTGTTCCCCGCATCGGAAAAGCCACAGTTCCTGATCAATATTACCGCGCCTCCGCAATCCAACCTGCAGTACACCAATAATGTAGCAAAGGATATTGAAGCGGTGCTGCGCAAGGAGCCCGCCGTGAAATACTTTGCCACCAACGTTGGAAAAGGCAATCCGCGTATATACTATAACGTGATACAGGAAAATGAGCATACCGATTTTGCAGAGATCTTTGTGCAGCTGGATGAGCATACCAACCCTTCAGATAAGCTGGCGCTGATAGAAAAGCTGCGTCACCAATGGACGCCCTACCCCGGCGCCAAAGTGGAAGTGAAGAACTTTGAGCAGGGCCCGCCGGTAGCGGCTCCGGTAGAGGTACGCCTGTTTGGCGAGAACCTGGATACCCTGCGCGCGCTGGCCGGCAAAGTGGAAATGATGCTGCAGCGCACCCCCGGCACCATGTATGTTGATAACCCGGTGAGCCTGTTAAAAAGCGACATCCGGGTAGCTATACAACCTGAAAAAGCGCAGCTGCTGGGCATTCCTTCTGTGAACATTGACCGTACCGTGCGGCTGGCCGTAGCCGGCCTGAACGTAGGCAAGTACACTGATAATAATGATAACGACTACGACATTCTGCTAACCCGTGCGCATGAAGGCCGCCCCACGCTGGATGTATTCCGCAACCTGTATGTGAGCAATATGCAGGGCAAACCTTTTCCACTGGGACAAGTAGCGGAGCTTACGCTGGAAACCTCGCCGGTGAACATCAACCACCAGGAAAAGCGGCGTGTGGTATCTGTAAAAGCCTTTGTGCAAAAAGGTTTCCTGGTAGACCGGGTAATTACGGACGTAATAGGAAAAATGGATAAAATGACCCTGCCTGCCAGCTACAGCTACGAGATGGGCGGTGAGGTAGAATCGCGGAATAACTCGTTCGGCGGCTTTATGAGCATTATTATCGTTACCATCTTCCTGTTCATAGCAGTGCTGATCCTGGAATTCCGCACGTTCAAAAGCACGCTCATTGTGCTGTCGGTGATACCCCTTGGTATGGTAGGCGCTGCTGTGTCGCTGTGGCTCACCGGCAACTCGCTTTCTTTTGTGGCCATTATCGGGATGATAGCCCTGGCAGGTATTGAGGTGAAGAACACCATATTGCTGGTAGATTTCACCAACCAGCTGCGGGAGCAGGGCAAATCGCTGGAAACCGCCATCCGCGAGGCCGGCGAGGTACGCTTCTTACCTATTGTATTAACTTCTTTAACGGCCATTGGCGGCTTAATACCCATCGCCATTTCCAGTAACCCGCTGATTGCGCCGCTGGCTATTGTGTTAATTGGTGGACTGATCAGCTCCACGTTGCTTTCGAGAGTTGTAACACCGGTGGTGTATAAGCTGATACCACCGAAGGTGTAGATGTGCAGGTGTGCAGATGTGCAAATATGCTAATGTGCTGATGTGCTGGTTGGTAGATGGACAGGCCGGAGGCATTTGCACATTTGCATATTTGCACATCTGCACATTATTTTAGTATTTTGTGTGGAGATGGCATTTCATTTGCACATTTGCATATTAGCACATCAGCACATCATTTTTATGCTCTTCCGGAAACTTTTACTCTACTGCGCCCTTGCCGGGACCATACCGGCAGCGCTTCAGGCCCAGAACCAACCGTCTTTTGACCCTGCTTACCAGTTTGTACAAAGCGGCAACCTGGTGCAAGACAAGAACTTTTACCTGCTTACCCTGCTGGAGCAGGAGCCTACCCTGCACAAGGCCCTGGAACGCAATAAGATCTTACAGCAGGTTTATAAACAGCAGCTGAAAGAAGTGAATACCATAACAGACAGCTGTAAGAATGCCGCCTGCTTTGCCTCTCCCCTGCTGTTTGACAATAACGAGATCAAAGCCATTGGCAACGCATTGGAGCAGGTGTATAAAACACAGCCTGCTTTCCGCGCCACCTTGCAGCAGCACCTGAAACCCAGCGGCGCTTTTATGCGTTATGAATCCCTGCCGGATGAAAAAATACTGGAAGAACGCTGGCGCGAAGAAGCCAATGGGCTGAACTACATCCTGAATGCCTATACCCGGAATACCGGTTTGCGTTACCCGCGCATAGATTCCGCCATGTATAATGTGCACAGCGATACCTATACCCAGGCTGTCAGAGATATACTGGTAACTTACAAGCAACACCCGGATGCATCCGGCCTGTTCTTTACCCCTACCCTGCATTTGGCTATGGACCTGCTGCAGCTGAATAAAAAAGACCATGCAGCCCGGCATGAACCTATGGCCGTTACCAATCAGAAAACGCTGGCGCAGCTAAGCAGTGTGCAGTGGGATAAATTTGATTATTCGGCCATCCTGGTACTGGGCGCAGGGCCGGAAGATGATGCGCCGATCAGTGTAATGAACAAACTACGCTGCCGTACCGCTGCAGATATTTACCAGAAAAACAAAGCGCCGTTTGTGATCGTATCCGGCGGGTATGTGCACCCGTTTGGAACAAAATACAGTGAAGCCATAGAAATGAAACGTTTCCTGGCAGATAGCTGTAATGTACCGGAAACGGCCATCCTGGTGGATCCGCATGCCCGGCACACCACTACCAACCTGCGGAATGCCAACCGCATTCTGCTGCGCAATGGTTTCCCGACAGATAAAAAAGTATTGTGCACCAGCAGCAAGGCGCACCTGATCTATGTGGCCAGTGTGTTCTTTGAAAAGGTATGTCTTAAAGATATGGGCTACCTGCCCTACCGCAAGTTGCGGCAGGTGGATGACCTGAGCATTGAGTATTACCCGGTGGCGGAGAGCCTGCATGAGGATCCGCTGGACCCGCTGGATCCGTGATGATGTGCAGATGTGCAAATATGCAGATGTGCAGATGGAGGGAATGTGCTGATGTGCTGATGTGCTGGTGGGTAGGTGTAGATGTGCTGATGTGCAAATATGCAGATGTGCTGATGTGCTGGTGGAATGTGCGAATGCGCTTCCATCTGCACATTATTTTTTGCTGGTATAAACCAGGTATTCAAAGGTGTTGAGGCTGTTATTTGGACCTGGATTGAGGACCTTTATTTTTACCTGGTGCTTTTTAACCGGCAGCCGGTAATTCCAGCACAGGTCATTGCTGCGGGTTTGAAAGCTGGTGGGCAGCACTATGGTAGCGGTTTTGCCGCCATCAATAGATACTTCCATGGTAATGCTGCTATCCGGCACGTTAGCTCCCTGCTTACGGGCTTCTCCCTTTAATACAAAACCGCTTCCTTCAAAATCAAAAGAGAGCTCCTGCACATTGTTCCTGTAAAGCGGAATACGGTCTGCGGGAATCAGGCCTTCAAAGCATTGTTCCAGGCGCACAGGCTGAGGCGTTTGCACGGCAATGGTCACCTGCTCATTTGCTACCTTGCCGCCGTTACGGCGTATCATTTCCAGCGCATGCTTATAGCTGGTGTTATATACTTTATTGAGGGAGGTGCTGGTGTATTTGAAATCCAGTCCTTCTGCTTCCTTTAATCCCATTTTCCAGTGATCAGGGATCCGTTTATATCCCAGCATGGCGCCCAGGATGCCGCCGGCAGATGAGGGGTTACAATCTGCATCCTGCCCCGCCCTGGTGGCAATGTCCAGTGTTTTAGTGAAATCACCGTTGCCGTATAATAATCCCAGCACAACATAAGCTGCATTGATCTTGGCATCTATATCAAAAGCGTTAAACACACCATCGGGGCAGCCATTCTCGCTGGACCATTTCTGCTGGATCTCGTACCAGCTGTGGTGCCAGTCGTTCGGGTACTGCTGATGCCAGCGGATCACGTCTTCAATACACTGGCGGAATGTGCTTTTTGCGGGTACGGTTTTCAGCGCTTCCGTAACAATGTATTGTATATCGTCGGCAATAAATGCCAGCGAGTACATGGCGCCTATGTATACGCCGCCATACCAGCCATCCCCATAATTCATGATATGGCCTACCTTATCGCTGATGGCCGATGCCGTGTTAGGCATACCGGGGCTCATTAAACCGGCAAAATCCGATTCTATCTGGTAATCAATATCATCTGCATGGGGGTTGTTGGTCCAGTGGCCGGATGCCGGCGCTTTAATACCCTGCAGGATATTATAACGGGCCGACTGGTTGGCGTGCCACAGCATATAACCGGCACGGGCAAACGCCTGCGCAAAAGAATCTACCGGGGCATCCAGCCCGGCGCGGTCCAGCACTTCCACAAAGGTGAGGTCCATGTAAATATCATCGTACAGGCCGGGATTTTCCAGCATGGTCTTTTTCAGGTAACCATCATACCAGCGCAGGGGCTGATAGTCCTGTATAAAGGTGCCATTGAAACGGAACTCGTAAGGCCCGCCAAAAGTAACGCCGATGGTTTGCCCGGCCCAGCCGCCCATGATCTTATCTTTGAGCGCCTGTTGGGAAAGCGTTATGGTGGAAGATTGCCGTGTTGTGCAATGAAATGACAGGCAGGTAAGTGTGATCCATACTATGGAGTATCTCATTCAGTGGAATTTAGGAGGTTTAACTACAGATAATTTAAGGAAAAAACATCAGATCATCCATAAATTTCCCCTTATGGTGGGGGTAAAGGGCCGGATCATCTATTAAGTGTTACATAGTGTGCCGTGGTACCCCATATTTGTATCTCTATTTTGCATATCTATGATCAAGAAACTATTTACAGCTATTACCGGCCTGTTGTTGGTGGCAGGTGTTTCCTATGGACAAAAGCTTCATTACGGATTAAAGGCCGATCTGCAATTCACCAGTCTTAATGGGCGGGGCATGCAAGGCAGCTTTAATCCCGGGTATGATGCGGGTGTTTTCCTGGAGTATAATATTACTTCCAAATGGGGTATTCAGCCGGAGGTATTGTTCTCCCAGTTCAATAACAAAAAGGATGATGATTTCCTGACGTATTATGTGAACTCCGGCAACAGCAGCGCTAAATCTTCTATAAAGCTAAGCTACGTAAGCGTACCAGTGCTGCTGGCCTACAAAGTGAACGACCTGTTCACCCTGAATTTAGGGCCGCAATTCAGCATGCTGGTGTATGATAATGAAGATATATTGCTGAAAGATAAAGCTGCTTTTAAGAACATCGATTATGGCGTGGCGGCAGGTATAACGCTGCATGTATCGCAGGTGCGGTTCTATGGCCGTTACACCCTGGGCCTTGCAAATATTAATAATATTGATGACCGCTACAAATGGAATAGCCAGCAGATACAGGTGGGGTTAGGAGTAGCGATTAAGTAGGCGCAAAGCAGAAAGCTGAAAGCATAAAGGATAAAGCAAAAAGCTATTGGAGCGGAGAAGGATTCTTATGGCAAGCATCCGTTTCAATAGCTTTTTGCTTTATGCCTTAAACATCCGCGTCAATAGCTTTCTGCTTTACGCTTTTTGCTTTATGCTTATTTAGACATTTCCAGCGCCTTCGTAGTAGTATAATATTTAGCGATCATGCCCGGCACTTCCCAATCCGGCAGGCTGCCGCTTTTCAGATACTCCATATAACGCTGCAGCACCTGCGCAAAATGCGCTTCGTGGCCTACCTTATATTTTGCAGGGATCACGATCTTAAAACCCTGTTTACTTTTTTCCAGCGACAGGCCGGGGTACTTGCTTTCCAGCTGCTTTAAAGCTGCCTGCAGGTTCTTTTCCAGGTCTGCGGCTTTGGTTTTACCTACCGCCTCTACGTACAACGTAGGCTCAAACTTTTCATCCTTTCCCTGGCGGATCACCAGGTTGCTGTTAGTGCCGCGCAGCATGGAATAATGCGTATCTCCGCTGCCTTCAGGGCCTGCGTATTGCCACAGGGCGGTTACTTTTACGTGCACACCTTTGAGCGTGTAACGGGCTTCGCCGTTAGCATGTACATTCAGCACCGTGTCTTTGGCAAATGGCTGCAGAAAATCCGGGAAGCTATCCAGGCCGGTGATGGTACGGAACTGTGATAAGGTGATGGGCGTAGGCCAGTGGCGCGCGCCCTGCAGCTGGATATCTTTCTTATAATCCAATACTACCCCGGGAAAGCATTCCCATTGCACCAGGTCAACCAGGTGGGTGCCTACATCCACAATAGCATCGCCCTGCTGGGCAGGATCAAAGAACCAGGCCGGCCGGGTAAGGGCTTTGCCGGATACATATTTGTAGAAATTGTGCACGCTTTCCATTACTACGCCGGGCTCTTTTTCTGTGCCGGGCTGCAGCTCGCCAAAAACGTCGTGTATGCGCGACAGCTCGCCCTGCAGGGTGTTGGTGATCTCGGAGCGCTCCGTCATAATATCATAGAGCAATACCTTTTTCGCTTTGGCATCCTCAAAGGTTTTTTGCAGTGTGGCAAAACCTTCGGAGCTAATGGCCATGGGCTTATCGGCCAGTACATTCATACCGGCTGCCACGGCCTGCTGTATGTATTCTGTTTTGCGGTGGTTGTTGCCTGCCATCACCACTACATTGCCTTTCTTTTCCTGCACCATTTTTTCCAGGAAGTCCGGGCCTTTATACACATCCTCCTGCCAGTGAGTAGGCGCTTCTGTACGGGTATTGTACTGGTCAATGAAACGCAGTTGCGCCTGCAGCTCCGGGCCATCCGGTGCATACACATGCACTACGGAATCAATGCCGGGGCTCATTGACTTTTGCACCAGCGCTGCATGAAAGTGGCCGGGATCCAGCGTTATGAGCTTAATATCCGCTTCCGTAGCAGCGGTGGTTTCCTTTTCCTGTTCTTTTTGTCCGGTGTTGCAGGCATTGTTCATCATGCTTAACACTAATAGTGATGTTACGATCTGTTTTTTATTCATGGTTCGTCTGATTGCTTTATGACAGGCGCGGAGATTGCCGCGGTGTTATGTGTGCCACACCTTTGAGGTATGGCACACGTTATAATGTATATGGCCAGCGCTGCGGGCGGGTGAGCATTGCATTGGCGGCATCATCGTTTTTAAAACGTTCATTCACCGGATCCCAGTACAGCTTGCGCTGCAGCTTCATGGCGGCATGGTTCAGCAGGCAGATGGTACAGGCGCGGTGGCCTACTTCTATGGGTGTGATGGGCGTTTGCCGGGTAGCTATGCTCTCCAGCCAGTTGCCGTGATGGTCTTTGGTTTCGTATAAATGCACCCCGCTTGCCGGTATCACGGTGCTGAGTATACGCGGATCGCTTGCATCCAGCGCTTTGTTGTTCTGATCCTTTGCCACCGGATCACTGGAAGTAGCGGCGTAATTGCCACGGGTAACAAAGATCCATCCTTCTGAGCCTACAAATTTTACCCCGTTAGGGTATTCATTACTGGCCAGCACCTTTACCCCGTTGGCAAAGATAGTTTCCGACTTAAAAGGGCCATGCACATCCCATAAATTACCAGCAGGCGGAAACTCGGCAGTGGCGCTTATTTCCACTGGGCCGGTATATTCCGTATCCAATCCCCAGTTCACAATATCAAAATGGTGAGCGCCCCAGCCGGTGATCATACCTGCGCCAAACTGCTCGCAGCGCAGCCAGCCGGGACGTGAAAAATCGGCCTGCGGGTGCACCCGTTTTTCCGTGTAGGACACATAAGGCGTTTCTCCCAGCCATTTCTCGTATAACAGGTTAGCGGGCAGCGGCATTTCTTTTTCCACTGTGCTTTCTTTAGGATCGTCAATGGGCAGGCCTACATATACGGTATGCACCTTGCCAATGGCGCCGTTACGCACCAACTCACAGGCTCTTTTAAACTGCGGCATAGAGCGTTGCTGGCTGCCTACCTGCAGTATGCGGCCGCTGCGGTGCACTTCGTTGCTAAGCAGCCGCCCTTCTGCAATGGTTAAAGAGGCCGGCTTTTGCATATACACATCCTTACCGGCACGCACGGCATGTATGGCAGGCATTACGTGCCAGTGGTCCGGCGTGCTGATAAGCACTGCATCCACATCTTTATTGTTTAACAGCTCCTGGTAGTCTTCGTAGGTTTTTACACCATCGTAGGGCTTACCGGTTTTTTTGCTGTAATAGTCGTTCACCAGTTTTTGTGCGGACGTAACGCGGTTGCGGTCCAGGTCACAAACAGCGATGATCCTTGCCTGATCGTACTTCCATACGCCGGGCATATCATGCCCGCGGGAGATGCGGCCATTGCCGATAGCGCCAATATTAATACGGTTGCTGGGGGCATATTTGCCTAATACATGGGCGGGTACAATGGTGGGAAAATTAATGAGGGCCAATGCACCGGCGCCTTTTACAGCGTTCTTCAGAAAACGCCTGCGTGTGGAATGATGGTTATCCTGTTTTTCCATGGGTTATTGTTTTTCATACGTGGTTTGATCACTAGCGGGGGAGAAAATACAACAAAAAAACGGGAATGTGCTAATGTGCTGATATGCTAATGTGCTGATGAGGAGATGGTGATTAGAGTAGGCCTGACCAGGGAGGGACACGAGTGGAACATGAGATGGACCTGAGATGGACATGAAGGGAGTGCGCTTTTACCCAGGGTTGAATGAGGGTGTAATATGAGAAGCACATGGGAGAGCAGCGCATAAGTGGTAATAAATTATTGATGTGGAAACGGAAAAAACGACGCGCTCAAAACGTGCATTTTCGTTCAAAATGTTCATTTTCGCTCAAAAGTGATCAAAACGTTCACTTCATTTGGGTAGTTCTGTGAGGGCTTTTATTTTTGCCAGGTACACCAAAAATATATCGTTATGGCAAAACAAGTTGGTCCTGTTTTCCTGACAGGCACTGTAGGTAATGTTACCTATTACAAAATGGACGGGCAATATTATGCACGGTCCAAAAGCTCATTAAGCCGCAAGCGGGTAAAGCGTTCCCGCAGCTTTAAGCGCACCATGGAATATGCGGACTGGCTGGCACAGGCATCCCGGATTGCAGCGGCTATTTACCGGTTATTTCCCCGTAAAACAAGGCTGCATGATGATTACCGGACCCTTACCGGCCAGGCCATGCAGCTGCTGAAATCAGGTGTGGAAAAGACGATCGTACAAGAGCTGCTGGAAAAGGAGCACCGGCATAAATTTGACCCGGAATTAATTGATCCGGATCAAGAAACGGGGAATGGTGAAATGCACCATGCTGTGAATGCAGCAATGCAAGCTCCTGATGCAGCTGCAGCAGCGGCTATTTTACAGGAGATGCCTACACAGCAAACTACCTGCATCGGCACACCATCGTCCAAAACAGGCAGGCGTTTGCAATACTATAATATAAGGGGCGAGAAAATACAGCGGAAACAAGGCGGATGGACGGTTATACCGGAGGCACGCGAAACACGGCCTGCAGCCGCGGTTCAGCCAAACGGGCAACTGGTCTATGCCGAAGATGGAACTGCGGATAGCCCTACACCTCCATCTGGT
>NZ_DATCRF010000402.1:0-12669 GCF_036569125.1 Chitinophaga sp.
AGGTATATCGCATACAGGACGCGTGAAGCTCTCGTTTACCTAAATTTAACATTAAAATGGTTTTACATAACAAAAAAATATTTCAAACGGTGGCAAAAGCGTACAAACAACATGTTACGCTGTATAAAGTGTTTTGAAGGGAAGACGGATGACAGGTTGAGGGGATGGCATACGAATGTATGACGGATAGATATGGGAGTATGAGTGCTTGTCTAGTAGGCATTTGCGGATGGAAGGGCCTCATTAAAAGGCAAGAGCCAACGCTTTATGAAATACCTGATGGAAAGGCTATAACCTGGTTCTTGCAACGTTCCGGAATCCCATCTGCCTGTTAAAGCCATTTTGTATGCAGGGAAAACCCCGATCATGGCCCTGTTACCTATAGGTAAGGGCCTGCACCCGGGAAAAACACGGATCGCACACCTGTTGTATACGATTGATTATCAGGTGCCATGTGGACATGACGTGGACTTGATGCGGACTTAAGGTGGACTTGATGCAGAAATGAGCGGGCTGACGAATATCAGCAACTTATATCCTGTAATTAGTAACTTTGCTGCATAAGGCTTAACAATGCAATTGAAAGATCTATATCAGAAAGCCCTCGCCTTTGAGTGGCTGACTGCGGAAGAAGGAGTGTTCTTATTTGAGAAAGCGCCCATGGCAGAGCTGGCGCATATTGCCAACGAGCTGCGTAAGATACAGGTACCGCATGGCAAAGTAACCTGGCAGATAGACCGGAATGTGAATACTACCAACGTATGCACGGCCAACTGCAAGTTCTGCAATTTTTACCGCATACCCGGGCATGCGGATGCTTACATTACCAACATTGAAGAGTACAAGCGCAAGATAGATGAGACCCTGAAGTACGGCGGCGATCAGCTGCTGCTGCAGGGCGGCCATCACCCTGAGCTGGGCCTCAGCTTTTATGTAAACCTGTTCAAAGAGCTGAAACAGCTATACCCCACCTTACGCCTGCACACGCTTGGCCCCCCCGAGGTAGCACATATTACCAAGCTGGAAAAAAGCACGCACATTGAAGTGCTGAAAGCCCTGCAGGAAGCCGGTATGGACAGCCTGCCCGGCGCTGGTGCGGAAATACTGAACGACCGGGTGCGCCGCCTTATTTCCAAAGGTAAATGCGGTGCGCAGGAATGGCTGGATGTAATGCGCGCTGCACATAAGCTGAACATTGCCTCCTCTGCTACCATGATGTTTGGCCACGTAGAAACTGTGCTGGAAAGGTTTGAGCACCTGGCAGATATACGCCAGGTACAAAGTGAAAAGCCGGAAGGCCATTATGGTTTTACCGCCTTTATTCCCTGGACCTTCCAGGATGTGGATACGCTGCTGGCGCGCATACGCGGAGTACACAATGCTACCACTGCCGAAGAATATATACGCATGATAGCGCTGAGCCGCATTATGCTGCCGAATGTGAAGAATATACAAGCCTCCTGGCTTACGGTTGGTAAACAGGTAGCGCAGCTATGCCTGCATGCCGGCGCCAATGATTTTGGCTCTATTATGATTGAAGAGAATGTGGTAAGCGCTGCAGGTGCACCGCACCGCTTCACTTACCGCTCTATACAGGAAGCTATTAAAGAAGCCGGTTTTGAGCCGCAATTGCGTACGCAGCTGTACCAGTTCCGGGAAATACCTGCTGCTATTGAAGAGCAGGTGATTAATTATTAGTCCATGGTCGATGGACCATAGTCCATGGCCTTTTGCGAGCGGAAAATTATTTCGTGTTATAGCTAGAAGTCCATAGTCGATGCCTTGTAACGGGTTATAGACTATGGGCTTTTACTTTTTAACAAAACACATCCCACATCTCCCGGTGCTGCTGCCCCAGTCAGTGTGCAGTGGACCGCCGGCTATTTCCCATCCTCTGAAGCATTTAACCCCTGCACTATGCAATGGACTATGGACCATTGACCATGGACTTTTTTTTGCATTCTCTTAACACCTCCCTATGTAACTATGCGCTCCTTTGCCCGTCTAAACAGTATAAAAACGAGGCGATTATGAAAAAGATTGGATTATTTATAACGGGCGCAGGATTGATGCTGCTGGGAGCTTGTACCAGCACCAAGCTCACCTCATCCTGGAAAACGAATGATGCGCAGCTGCAAAAAGATAAAAAGATCATGGTAATGGCATTGGTACCGCAACGTGAAAAGCAACTGCGGGCCCTGATGGAAGATAACCTGGTAGCTGAGCTGCAGAAAGAGGGATTGAACGCTACCTCTGCCCTGCGTACTTACGGGCCGGATGCTTTTGGAGACAAGACCGATGAAAAAACGGCCCTGCGCCAGCTGCGCAACAGCGATGCCAGCCAGGTGCTGACAGTAGTGCTGCTGAACAAAGCGCGTGAAAGGGATTTTGTACCATCAAGCCCTTATGGTCCGTACGGACCGTACTATGGTGGTTTTTGGCCGTATTACAGCCGCTGGTATGGTGCAATGTACCAGCCGGGTTATTACCAGACCAATACCCGGTATAACTGGGAAAGTAACCTGTACGACCTGAACCAGCGTAAGCTGATCTACTCTGCCCAAACGCAGTCTGTAGACCCGCCTACTGCCGTAAGACAGGCCTACCTGTACGCCAAACTGATTGTAAAGGACATGACTAAACAACAGTTGATAGCGCAGAATTAAGAATGTGTTTTCATTCAATCCAAGCTAAACGCTACAACTGTACAAGGCTGGCAATAGTGCCGGCCTTTTTTATATATGGCTGTAACACAAGCTTGTGGCTAAATTTGTTTAATTTGGCCGCGGAACATCTTACTGACCACCATTCACCTGATATGCTGGAACTTCGTGTAAATGAGCTGATAACCCTGCGGCAGCTGCAACCGGCGGATGCCGTACCCTTATATAAACAAATAGACGCATCGCGCAAAAGCCTGCGCAAATTTTTGCCGTGGGTAGATTATAATACCAATGAAGAGCACTCCGTACGTTTTATACAGCTTATGCAGCGCAAAGCAGAAGAGCAGGAAGCCATGGCCCTGGGCATATGGTACCAGCAGCAGCTATGTGGCGTAATGGACCTGCATGGCTGGGATCACCTGCTGCAAAAAGCAGAAATAGGCTATTGGGTAAGCGAGGCCTTTCAGCGCAAAGGCATAGCCACAGCCAGCTGCAGGGCGCTGATCACCTTTGCCTTTAAAAAATTACGGCTGAATAAAATTGAGATCCGTTTTGTATTGCAGAACGAGCGCAGCGCACAAATACCCATACGGCTTGGCTTTGCCAAGGAAGGCATACTGCGCCACAGCGCCAAGCTGCACGGGCAGTATGTGGATATGGTGGTGATGGGCGTGCTGCGGGAGGACTGGAAGTTTTAGTGTGCAGTTGGCAGTTATTGAAGCGGATGGGTTGTGAATTGTAAGGTTAAGTTTTGAATTAGTTAGCTGTTGGTATTTGGAGGAGGTCTTTCATAATTGCAGTTTACTATTGAATAATAGTAACAGTTGGCAGTCATGGTAAAACTGCGCCCACGACTGCCAACTGCCAACTAACGACTGCCAACTGAATTCCTCACCTTACTATGCTTTTTCCCATACCCGAAATAGATCACCATACCAATTGCCATCCATACGATCAGCCGCAGCCAGGTATCCCAGGGCAGGAACAGCATCATACCCACACAGGTAATAATACCCATAATAGGTACAAAAGGCACTAAGGGCGTTTTAAAAGCACGGGGCGCATCCGGCATGGAATACCGCATGATCCACACACCGGCGCAAACGATCACAAATGCCAGCAGGGTACCGATGCTGGTCATTTCACCTACCACGCGGATGGGTACAAACGCTGCAAACAAGCCTACAAAAATGCAGAACAGGATATTGGAGCGCCAGGGCGTTTGAAAACGGGGATGGATATCCGAAAATACTTTAGGCAGCAAACCATCTTTAGCCATGGCATAAAACACACGGGTTTGCCCTAAAAGATCCACCAATATTACCGACGTATAGCCGATGAGGATAGCCAGTATGATCAGCTGTGAAAGCCAGGTATAAGGCGTGCGCTCAATAGCCACCGCTACCGGCGCAGCATTGCCTTTGAAGGCGGTATAAGGGGCCAGGCCGGTCATTACGTGCGCAAACAGGATAAACAATATGGTGCACACCACCAGCGATCCCAGGATACCGATAGGCATATTTCGTTTAGGGTTACGCGTTTCCTGCGCAGCTGCGCTGATAATATCAAACCCTAAATACACAAAGAACACTACGCCAGCCCCGCGCAAAATGCCGGACCAGCCGTATTCCCCAAAGGTGCCGGTATTGGCCGGTATGTAAGGCGTATAGTTGGCAGGCTGTATATAACGCCAGCCCAGCGCAATGAATAAAACCACCACACCTACTTTCAGGATCACCACCAGCGTGTTCCAGATGGCGGAGCCTTTGGTGCCGCGTATCAGCAGCCAGGACATAGCCAGGATCACCAATGCTGCCGGCAGGTTCAGGATGCCGTGCACCACCGTACCATCTGCCAGCTGGGCGGTTTCAAAAGGCGAGTGTACCAGCTGCGGCGGCAGGTAAATGTTATACGTACTTAAAAATTTTACGAGGTAGTTAGACCAGCTGATGGCCACTGTGGCGGCGCCTACCGAAAATTCCAGCACCAGGTCCCAGCCAATGATCCAGGCAAGCATTTCGCCCATGGTAGCGTAGGCATAGGTATAGGCGCTACCTGCAACGGGTATCATGGATGAAAACTCCGCATAGCACAGCCCTGAAAAGGCGCAGCCAATAGCGGCTACTATAAAGGAGAGTGTAACGGCCGGCCCTGCATTGTTGGCTGCTGCCAGTCCGCTCAGGGAAAACAGGCCGGCGCCGATAATACCGCCTATGCCCAGTGTCACAAGCTGAAAAGCGCTGAGGGTCCGTTTTAAGGTATGGGAGCCTTCCTGGCCGGACTCCTGTAATAACCAGCTTAAAGGCTTTTTGAAGATCTGTGCCATGTGATTTATTCTATATTTGCGCGAATAGTATCCTACTTATTTGATAGACTAGTGCGCAAATATAGAATAAATAGTCAATGGTCCATAGCCGATGGTCCATGGCCTGGTGCGTAAAGCAAGTTTTGAGTGGTAAGGGAGGTGGTTAATAGTCCATAGTTGATAGTCCATTGGATATTTTGTTAGGCAAAGGAACGTGGAATGGAAGTATGGCGGAAGGTAGGTTAGGGGATAGAAATTGAGAAGAAGGAAAAAAATTCAAGGTCCATGGCCAATCCCGGTGCAACCTGCTTTACGCAGTATGCCGTGGACTATTGACCATGGACCGTTGACTAACTTAAATATCACAGATCTCAACGCCTTGTTTCAGGGAGCCGATCTTATCTGCGCGTTTGGGCACAAACTCCTGTGCTACAAAGCCTTTAAAGCCGGTATCGTGTATGGCTTTCATGATAGCCGGGTAGTACAGCTCCTGCGTTTCATCTATTTCATGCCGGCCGGGTACACCGCCGGTATGGTAGTGCGCAATGTAGGGATGGTAATCCTGTATGGTGCGGATCACATCTCCCTCCATGATCTGCATATGGTAAATATCGTACAGCAGCTTAAAGCGTTCATCGCCAATAGCCTTGCATAATTCCACGCCCCACAGCGTATGATCGCACTGGTAATCATGGTGATTTACTTTGCTGTTCAGCAGCTCCATTACAATGGTCACCTTCTTTTTTTCGGCATAGCTCATAATGCGTTTAAGGCCCTGGGCGCAGTTCTTTAGGCCCTGCTCATCATCCAGCCCTTCACGGTTACCGGAAAAGCATATGAGGTTTGGAAACCCCGCTTTGGACGTTTCATCGATCAGGTATTGATAATATTCCACCAGCTTGTCGTGATGTTCTACCCGGTTCCAGCCTTTGTTAATGCCCCAGTCTTTGTTGATAGAGGCTACCATGGCGCAGGTAAGGTCATATTTTTTTGCAGTGGCAAAATCTTTCGGATCCAGCAGGTCAATGGATTGTAAACCAATGTTCTTAGAGGATTTACACAGCTCTTCCAGCGGAATATCGTTATAGCACCAGGCGCAAACGGAGTGGTTAATGTTGCCTTTCAGCTTTTCATCCATGGCCTCTTCATGGGCCATTACCCGGTTGGTGAGGGATGATAATGTAGTGGAGGCAAAGGCCAGTGCAGCGGCTTTTTTAATCATATCGCGGCGTGAATTTTTATCAGGCATTGTATGTGAACAGTTTAGTGGTGGAAATTACAAATTTTCAATTACGATTTACGAATTATATACGGCACGGATGGAATGAATAATCCGTAATTATCAATTACAATCCTGCCAAGGCGGGACATGAATGCCTATGAAAATCAATGAGGCTTGTAAATAATTACGGGTTAGCTACATCGCTGCTAAACGAATCCTCCTGAAAATCAATACAGCTTTTGAACCGGTTGCCATTAACATCTCAATAACACTATTAATAACCTGTGCAACGTAAGTATAAACAGGGCGCGGTTCTTAAAGATCGATCGCTTAGCGGCATCCTGATTGAAAATTCGTAATTCTTCCCTGCGGATTCTACGCATTTTCTATTTTCCGTATAACGTGCACATCTTTTTGCCTTACTTTTACGTATATATCAATAAGTTAGAAAGCCAGGCCAGCAGCCTGTTTCAGCGACCCCAAAGTTTGGCATTAATTGTGCTTATTTATCAGAAACTGTAACATTTTACCTGTTTAAAGCTTTTATAAGAAAAGAGGAGGTTGAAAGATGGAAAAAAGATTTACTCCCAGTTTATTGGTTTGCGTGATAATGGACCTTTTAGGTTGTGCAAGTTATGCAGTACCCCTGTTAGGAGAAGTAAGTGACGTTATTTGGGCGCCCATCTCCGCCATTATTTTTTACCGCATGTTTGGCGGTACCCTGGGCACCTTTGGCGGGATGTTCAACTTTATGGAAGAGTTGTTCCCCGGGCTCGATTTCATACCCACCTTTACTATTTCCTGGGTAATGCAGCGCATTGCACAGAGCTGGCGGGTACCAAAGGTGAAAATGGAAGGACAAAAAGCATGATCAGATGTGGTACTTCATGGTAAGTTACACGTCTACTAAGATACCAAGGTTGTAAGGATTTAAAGTTGGATGCTAACGGAAATTTATGTGCATAATACAACATGCATTCACCTTTATTTTCTTTCAACCTTTCAAGTTTTTAAGGCCTAGCCTCTCGTTCTTATCATCCGCCCGCCCCCCGGCATCATTTGCATTGGTATAACATTCCTCATGCGCATGTTTTTGTTGCCCCCTTTCTCCCCACCTCCGAAACGGTTCAGGAAATAAGAAAAGCTCAGCAGGCAAAAGCGCTGCAGCACCCTGGCCTGTACATCCTCAATATAATTCTCGCCCACATTGCGGCTAATGCTTACATTCTGGTTCAGCAGGTCAAAACCCTGCAGCTTTATTAGGCCCTGCTTATTGCGGAACAGGCTTTTGGATATATAGGCATTCAGCATGGTTACATCCTGGTTGTAACCTGCGGCCAGCCCGGTGTTCAGCGTATAATCCAGGTTAAAGCCAATGTTAAAGCCTAAGGGGAGGTTCACATTAAGGTCAAACGAAAAAAAGTAGTTGAAATAATCGCGGTTATTATCTTTTTGCACAGTATAGCGCGCGCCGTTATAATTGATGCCGCCATTGGTTGAAAAATCAAACAGCTCGCGGTAGGCGTAATTAAAGCTCAGCCCCTGATTTACCGTAAAGTTGCGCGTAATGCCTTTAATGTTGTTAATGTAGCTTACATCCCGGCTCAGGCTAAAGTTGGTAGTGGCATTCAGGGAAGTATGCTCCCTTTTAAGGGGGATGGTGTTTACCAGGTTACCGTTAATATTATAAGCGCCGTTCACATTCACCGGCTGGCTTACCTGCCTGCCCAGGGAATCAAAGTAATTGGCATTAATGATCTTGTTGCTGGTAAGCGCCATGCTTACATTGGCAAATAGCCCTTGCATGCTGGAAGGGTTAAAGGTGTTATACCCTATGCTGAAGTTGTTGTTGAAAGAGGGTTTCAGGTCGGGATTACCTAACTGGATATACAGCGGGTTACTGTTATCCGGCACGGGCTGCAGCTGGCTTACATTGGGCTGCTGGGTACCGCCGCGGTAATAGAAACGCAGGCGTTTATTATTGTTAAACGCGTAGCTGAAACTGGCGGATGGGAAAAAGTTAAATGTATGCTGCTGCAGCCGGTTCTGCAGGCTTATGTTGTTATTATCCAGGTCACTGTACTGCACATTCAGCCCCAGGCTGTAATCGTACGTTTTCTTTTGCGTGCGCAGGCTTATCCCTGCCTGCTGGGTTGAGAAGGTATTCTCGAATGAATTACTTAAGCTATCATTGGGCCGGTCGTAGATGCCTTTGATGGCGTTAAAATCATACGTGAGCTTATCGGATGATGAATAATTACGGCTCCAGGCATAGGTAAATTCAAGGAAGTGATCTTTTGCCAGCGGCTCCGTGTAAATGAGGCGTACATTGGTGTTCAGGCCTTTGTTGGTAATATCATTACGCTGATCTATACTATCTGTTTGTATGGCGCCGTTAGGCTGTATGAACAGGTTATTGGAGTGGTTATAGTTCTCCATATCGCTGTTGTTGGTGCCTATATTCAGGTTAGCGCTGAAGGTACGTCCGGTTTTATGGAACTTTTTGCGGTACAGCACATCTGCAGCAAAGGTGGGCGTTGTATTGTTGCCGGCATTACGGGTGGTGCCGTTGTTCACCAGCTGATGCGAGCCTCCCAGGGATTCATACAGGTTATCCTGAAAATTGCTGCTGGTAGTATAATTTAAGTTGGGTGAAATAATGAGAGACTGTGTACTGTCTATCTCATACTCCACCCGCATATTAAAGTTATGATTGGCGTTGGTGCTGACCGAGTTTGAGCGCTGGTTATAGTAGTAGGTAGTATCGGGCAGCAGGTTCTGGCGCGCGCTGTTACGCTCATTTTCCGTGGTGGTATTGTTATAAAAATAGCTGCCGCTGATGCGGATCCTTTTTGTAAGGTCCTGGCTGTAATTAAGGCCTGCAGTCCAGTTGCGGGAAATGCCGTTACCACCGTTGTTACCCATACCTCCGCGCATACCCCGGCCACTGCCCATACTCAGGCCGCTGACATCTGTATACCCCTGGTTGTTGATGTTGTTACCGCTGCCTATGAAAGAAAGCTGCTGATCTTCCCGGAAACGGTTCAGGGAGGTGCTGGCCGCAAAGCGCTCACTGGTGCCTGCGCCGGCAGACACCTGGCCGAACATGCCTTTTTTACGGTCTTTTTTAATGGTGATGTTAATGGCTTTTTCCGTTTGCCCGTCGTTAATACCGGAGAACTGGGCCTGGTCAGATTTTTTATCGATCAGCTGGATCTTATCTACGATCTCGGCCGGCAGGTTTTTGGTGGCCAGCTTGGGATCATTACCAAAAAAAGGTTTGCCATCTACCAGGATCTTTTTCACGGTTTCGCCCTGGGCTTTAATGTTACCATCCTTATCTACTTCCACGCCGGGCAGCTTTTTCAGCAGCTCCTCCACTACCGCGTTCTGCCGGGTTTTGAAGGAGCCTGCATTAAACTCCAGCGTATCTTTTTTCACGCGGATGGGTGGTTTTATTTCCGTGATCTCAACAGCATCCAGGGTAACGCCGGTCTTTTGCAGGGGAATAGCGCCCAGTGCAGCAATGGGCTGTTCCGGGGTAATAGATACGGTTTGTAATAATGGCCGGTAACCCAGGAAAGTGATGTAGAGCTTATAGGCGCCTTCGGGAAGATCGTCCAGGGTAAAGGCGCCTTTTTTATCAGTAAAGGCCGATGCGGCCATGGTGGAATCTTTGGCGTATAATAAGGCCACGCTGGCATCTGCCAACGGCTGTTCGGAGCTTTTATCAGTAAGATGGCCTTTGATCTGTCCTTTCTGCCTCATCTGCCCCCGGACCAGGGTACCACACAGGATAATAAAGACCAGCGTGCATACAAGTGACTTCATCTCTCTATCTGATTATTAACGCTACAGGTTCCTGCTTTTGATGCCTCTTAGCGTTGTATACCGGCGCTGTAAGTTAATAAGTAAACGCCGGGCGAGCATTGCCGCCTACGGAGTTTTACCGCCATTTATCTGCCCTGCGGAAACACTTGATCCTCAGCCGATCATGAACGATCTGAAAGGATGCGGCTGCTATCCGATTGCCGCCAGGCTTGTGCAAAGTACAGATTCTCAGTTAAGCATTCTTATTTACTGTTAATTATTGTTAAGAAAAGGAAGCAGACCCGCCGGGAAAACAATAGTTTTGCCTATTTACGATCTTAGATTTACGATTTCAGATTTAAAGTAAACCCTTGGCCCGCTCAGATCAAATCGTAAATCTAACATCGTAGATCTAAAATCGTGTTCATGCGTAAGCGCATCCGTAACATACTTATACTAATGAGCGTCTGCATCCTGGGGATCTATCTTTTCCAGGGTTACTGGCTCTATAATTCCTACGAAGTACAGTTTGACCAGTTTAACCGGGATATAAACGGGGCGCTGCGTACGGCGTTATTCAATAACCAGTTTATTGAGGCCCGGCGGCTGGTGCATTATTACGGTAAGGATACTGCCGTGAAGCGGGGATCCAACCTGGTTTTGCCGCCGGAGCAGGTAAGCGCACCCCGGGCAAAAAGAGATTCGGCCCAGGCGATGTTAGATGCTATTATGGGCGGTGAGCGCCCCCTGCCGGTGTTTAAACCCGGCACCCCTTCCCGTACTTTTGCAGATACGCTGGCCCGGCAAATGTCGGACCTGATATTGTTAAATAACCTTTACGGGGATAGTGTGAACCTGAAAGGGCTGGATTCCAACTTTACCGCGGAGCTGCATAACCGGCAAATTGTAACGGGTTATAAGTTTGATACTTTTCATGTAAACTTCAGCAACTTTTCCCGGGAAAGCTTCCGGGACAGCATGCGTATAAGAGAGCCGTTAAAAACAAGCAAGATGCCCTTTAACCCGGCAAGTAACCTGTTTGTACAGGCCACCTTTGCATCGCCCCTGCAATACATTCTGATGAAAATGGTGTGGACGCTGTTCACATCGCTGGTGCTGCTGATACTAACCACCCTTTGCTTTATTTACATGCTGCGCACCATCTTAAAGCAAAAGCGCTTATCTGACGTAAAGAATGATTTCATCAATAACATGACGCATGAGCTGAAAACGCCCATTGCTACTGTATATGCAGCGGTGGAGGCTATGCAGAACTTCAACGCGTTAAGCGATCAGCGTAAGACAAAAAATTACCTGGATATTTCCAAGCAGGAGCTGCAGCGCCTCTCTGACCTGGTGGAGAAAGTATTACAAATTGCAGCAGAAGAGAAAGAAGAAATAGAGCTGTTTAAAGAGGAAACAGACCTGAACGACCTGATAGATAACATTATTACCAACCACCAGGTAAAAACGGGCCAGCCGGTGCAGTTCCGCTATGATAACCATTTGGATCACCCGCTGGTGTATGTGGACAAAACCCATTTATCCAACGCGGTGAACAACCTGGTGGATAATGCTATTAAATACTCCGGCGATCAGCCCATGGTACATATCCAGTGCAGCAAAAGCAATGGCCTGCTAACTATAAAGGTGAAGGATAACGGCATTGGCATACCCCGTATTTACCAGGAGAGTATTTTTGACAAATTCTTCCGGGTGCCTACCGGCAACCTGCATAATGTAAAGGGCTTTGGCCTGGGTTTAAGCTATGTGAAAAAGATAGCGGAGCTGCACCATGGCAGCATTACAGTACGCAGTGAGCCGGAGAAAGGCAGTGAATTTACCATGGAGGTCCCCGTTTAAAATTTAAGATTTTAGATTTACGATCTTAGATTTAATGCAAAACCTTATCGCACCCATAAAATCGTAAATCTAAAATCTAAAATCGTAAATCCGTTTTATGGCAAAAGTATTATTGATAGAGGATGAATATCAGCTGGGCCAGATCGTGAAAGACAGCCTGGAAATGCGCGGCTTTGATATGCTGTACGCAGCAGATGGTAAAGACGGCCTGCGCCTGTACCAGCAGCACCATCCCGATGTGGTGGTGCTGGATATTATGATGCCCAACATGGATGGGTTTAGCGTAACTACGGAGATCCGCAAGCAGGATAAGCTGACGCCCATTATATTCCTTACCGCCAAATCGCAAACGGCGGATGTGGTGAAAGGTTTTGAGCTGGGGGGTAACGACTACCTGAAGAAACCCTTTAGCATGGATGAGCTGATAGTGCGCATCAAAGCCCTGCTAAAACGTGCCAGCGAGCAGCCAGCGCCCCCGCCGGGTGTGGAAAGCGGGGAGGTGGTAATGATAGGGCAGTATGCTTTTAACTACATAAAGCAAACGCTTACCCGTAATGGCAATTCGGCTTTTCTTTCGCACCGTGAGGCCGAGATACTGCGCCGCCTGTACGATAACAAGAACCAGGTAATGGAGCGTAAAGCTGTGCTGCTGGACCTTTGGGGCGATGATAGCTTTTTTAATGCCCGCAGCATGGATGTGTTCATCACCAAGATACGCCGCTATCTGAAAGAAGATCCGCGGGTACAGATCGTAAATATCCGCGGGGTAGGGTATAAGCTTATTTTTTAAATGACCTGTGTAGTGA
>NZ_DATCRF010000403.1:0-5924 GCF_036569125.1 Chitinophaga sp.
GTCAACATGCAGCTCGTCATTCACCCATAGGTAGATCAGCAGCACGCAGGCCAGCCCTGTTGACAAACCTACCAGGTTAAGCAAGGTAAATTGCTTGTCCTTTATAAGATTACGCCATGCAACTTTAAGGTAACTTTTTATCATACAGGGAGGTTTGATGGATTATTCCATAAAAAAAATGCCATATTCTATAATTATTAATAACCAGTTATTTATAGTTATATGGAATTAGGTAAATGTCCGTTTACGATACACGCAACGTTCAGTTTCATACCATGCCCGGTGTTGGAAAAGACCCGGGATCAGGCATTGCTAACCCAAAGGTTAGCGCTAACCTTTGGTATACTTTGCGCCTATAAGTATGTTGCTAACCTAATTTTGTAAACACAATTAGCAAAACTGTTTACATCATGAAGAAAATATTAAACGTCATCTCAAGCGCCCGGGGCAAAGCTTCCAACAGCATACGGCTGCAGCAGGAGATCGTAGAAAAGCTGCAGGCGCGCTACCCGGAGAGCACGGTAACGGTAAGAGACCTGGTTGCACAGAAATATCCTCACCTGGAAGAATCGCACCTGACCGCTTTTTATGCACCGGAAGAAAATGATTCCCCGGAATACCGGCTGGCAAGAATGCATTCAGAACAAGCCATCCGCGAAATTGAAGAAGCCGATATCCTGGTGATCGGGGTGCCCATCTATAATTTCAATATTCCCTCTGCGCTGAAAGCCTGGATTGATCATATTGTGCGCTCACGCAAAACCTTTACGGTTAAAGATGGCCGTCCGGAAGGATTGGTGAAGAACAAGAAAGTGTACCTGGCTATTGCATCCGGCGGTGTTTTTTCCGATGGGCCTTATAAGCCATATGATTTTGCAGTGCCTTACCTGCAGCATGTTCTTGGCTTTATTGGATTAACGGATATCACTGTTTTCCGTGCAGAAGGTTTTAGTGTTCCTGGTGTGCAGGAGCTGGCTTTGCAGAAAGGAATTGAAAGTGTTGCTGTGTAAATTATTTTAAAAGATAACAACAACTGGCTGAAAACGGGACTGACCAAAAGAATGTAAAATGTAAAATTTTAAATCATAAATGTAAAAGTGAAATGCCGCGAAACCGAGTAGGTTATGTTCGCGGCATTTCACTTTTACATTTATCTCGTTCATAAAGTCTTTTCAATGGTCTCTATGAACCTCCTTTGTCGGTTTGAAATTTTACATTTATGATTTTACATTCTTTTTGGTGGTCCCGTTCTTATTATATGACCGCTTTTCATTTTCTCCGGCAACGATTGCGTAAAAAAAATGTCCGGAAAGAATGGTTTGTAAAAAAAATAGGTCTAGAATTGTCAACGTATTGGAGGAACGATCGCCTGATTATTTTTTACTGAAAAGCTATTGAACTGATGGGGATATCCATGAATAATCCTGGCCCTGTATGTAGTTAGTTTGCCCTTTTGATCTAGTATTTCCACATCCACATCGATATCCACTGTTATGAACGTTATGAAAACAATTTCACTGATCATGCTGTTTTTGGCATTGGGATTTTTAGCTGCCCATGCGCAAAAACTTACTATTACCGGCCAGGTGGTAGAGGATGGTGGCAACGATCCGCTACCCGGCGTTTCCATTATGGTTACTAAAACAAAACAGGGTTCTATTACCGATGCCAACGGCCGTTTTTCAATTACTGTAAACGGCAGAACGTCGGCAGACCTGCTGTTTTCGTTTATTGGTTACAGTGCCCAAACCATTACTGCCAGTGGCAGCAAACCTTTGCTGGTAAAGCTGCGTAAAGAGCAGGCCAGCATTGGGGAAGTGGTGGTGGTAGGTTATACCGCGGTGCAAAAGAAAGATGTAACCGGCGCTGTTTCCTCTGTAGGCGCCCGGCAAATTAAAGATGTGCCCTTATCGTCAGCCGCAGAAGTATTGCAGGGCCGCCTGGCAGGTGTGCAGGTAGTAGCCTCGGAAGGCGCGCCCGGCGCAGAGCTGGTGGTGCGGGTGCGTGGCGGCGGATCCATTACACAGGATAACTCGCCCCTGTACATTGTAGATGGAGTGCAGGTTGAGAACGCCTTATCGGTTATTGCGCCGCAGGACATTGCCTCAGTAGATGTGTTAAAGGATGCCTCTACCACCTCTATTTACGGGGCAAGGGGCGCCAACGGTGTAGTGATCATCACTACCAAAAGCGGGCGCGCCGGTAAAACGCAGGTAACCTACAGCGGATCTGCCGGCTGGCGCGAGCTGCCCCAGACCATGGATGTACTAAGCCCCTACGATTTTGTTTTATGGCAATACGAAAGAAGCCGGGGCAATATTGCAGACAGCACCGACTTTGCCAATACCTACGGCACCACCTGGGATACCCTGCAAAACTATAAGCACATACAGCCCATTAACTGGCAAAAGGAAGTGTTTGGGCGTAAGGCGCAATTTCAAAATCATAATGTATCCATGAACGGCGGTACTGCCGCTACTAATTTTAATTTAAGCCTTACTGCTAATAAGGAAGATGGTGTGCTGCTGGAATCAGGCCTGGACCGTAAGATCGCTAACTTCAAGCTGGATCATAAAATTTCTGACAGGGTTAAAGCAGGTATTAATATGCGTTACCTGGATCAGGAAATTCACGGCGCAGGCACTACCAATAGCGGCACCCGCACTACCAACCGCTTACGCCATGCCATTAACTACCGCCCCTTTGAAATACCGGGAGCCAGCGGGGGAATAGATGATTTTGATGAAGCCTATTTCCTGGCTTCCGCAGGAGCCACCAATCCTGTATTGCTTACACAGGCGGAGTACCGGGAGCAAAAAACAAAAGCCACCTACCTCACCGGCTATGTGAGCATTAACCTGGTGAAGAACCTCAGCTTCCGCTCTACCTTCGGTTATGATAATACCAGCATCCGGCAATCCCTTTTTTATGGAAAAATTACCAGCACGGCGCGGCAGTATGCCTCCCTGCCGATGGCCTCCATTGGGGATCAGCAGAACAGCACCTTCAATAATTCCAACACCCTGCAATACACGCTAAGTAAATACAAAACCCATCATGATATTACTGTGCTGGCAGGGCAGGAGATGGTAGAATATTTGTCCGGCACCAATTATGTAGAGACCCGGTATTTTCCGGCAGATATAAGCGCAAACAAGGCGCTAACTAATATGGGCCTGGGAGCAGCGCCCACAGGATCGGCACAGCCATTGCCTTCCTCCACTGAAAACCCGCCCAGCCGTATTTTTTCTTTATTTGGTCGCGTTAGTTATGCGTATGACGATAAATACCTGGCCACTGTTAACCTGCGTGCAGACCGCTCCTCGAAGTTTGCCCCGGAGAACGGTACGCTGGTATTCCCTTCCGCTTCCATAGCCTGGCGTTTTTCTGCTGAGCGGTTTATGAATAATATTAGCTGGCTCACAGATGGTAAGCTGCGCTTTGGTTACGGTGCTGTAGGCAATAATCGTATAGGCGACCTGTTATACCGGCAGCTGTACGGGGTAACCGGCCAGTATGCATTTAACCATTCCATACTGCCGGGCTTTGCGCCCTCTGCGCTGGCAAATCCTGCGCTGCGCTGGGAAAAGAATATTACGCGTAACCTTGGGCTGGACCTGGCTTTTTTTGATAACCGCTTACAGCTTACCATTGATGCCTATAAAAATACTGCCAACGATCTTTTACTGGCTGTGCAAATACCGCCAACAACCGGTTACACCACGCAGGTGCAGAACATTGGCGCTACCTCTAACCGGGGTATAGAGCTGCAGATAAGCGCTACGCCGGTGCGGCAAAAGAATTTTACCTGGAACACGGATTTCAATATTGCTTTAAACCGGAACCGGGTAGAGAATCTTGGCGGCCCCGCGCAGATCACCCGTAACTCAGGCTGGCAGGGCTCAGACGGGGTAGATGATTATTTAGTGAAAGTAGGAGAGCCGGTGGGTTTGATGTATGGTTTTGTAACAGATGGTTTTTATACCCTCAACGATTTTGACTACAATGCCGCAACTGCTACCTACACCATTAAGAAAGGTGTGGCAGTGAACGGCGTGTACGGCACCCCGCAGCCCGGCATGTTAAAGTGGAAAGACCTGAACGGCGATGGCGCCATCACTGCAGACGGCGACCGCCAGGTGATCGGTAACGCCAACCCTACATTTACCGGTGGCTGGAATAACCAGTTCGTCTACAGGAATTTTGACGCCAGCATCTTCGTGAACTTTGTAGTGGGCAATGATATTTATAATGCCAATAAATTAGAGTGGACAGATGGTGCTTTTCCCAACCTGAATATGATAAGCACCATGAAGAACCGCTGGACCAACATCAACAGCCAGGGCCAGGTAGTAACAGACCCGAATGAGCTGGCCGCGCTGAATGCAAATGCCGGCATCTGGTCGCCGGTGCGGGTGCAGCGCTGGTGGCTGCATTCCTGGGCCGTGGAAGACGGCTCTTACCTGCGCCTGAATAATGTAACCATAGGATATACCCTTCCCAAACGTATTACGGCGCGGGCCAGGATCTCAAGCCTTCGTGTATTCAGTACCGTGAATAACCTGGCGGTAATAACCGGTTATTCAGGTTATGATCCGGATGTTACAGCCCGCCGCACCGATCCCTTAACCCCCGGTGTGGACTTTGCGGCTTACCCCCGTTCCAGGACCTGGGTGTTTGGCGTAAACGTTACTTTTTAAACCTAAAACTTTGACAGCTCCCATGAAACATATATCCTACAGGCGCTTAAGCAATATCACTATTATGCTTGCAGCTTTATTTACCATGCAGGCCTGTAAAAAATGGACGGAGGTAGAGCCCCGCTCCCAATACAATATATCAGAAGTATTTTCAGATGTGTCCAATGCTACCTCCGCTGTAATTGGCGTGTACGATGAGCTGCAGGGCGATGCGGGCTATGGCATACGCATTAGCATGTATTACCCATATGATTCAGATGAAGGTATTGTGAGCGGCAATATTGATAACGGCCGCAGGGGCGTGGGCCGCTACCAGCTGCTGCTTACCAACGCAGAAATATCGAACCCTTTCAGGCAGCTATACCGGGGCGTGGAAAAAGCCAACCTTTGCATTGAGCAGATCCCATTAATGCAGTTGTATACCAGCGGCACCGATGATCAGAAAAAGGAATTACGGCGTTTGTATGGAGAAGCCCTGACCCTGAGGGCACAGTTTTACCAGGAGCTGATCCGTAACTGGGGCGATGTGCCTGCGCCCATGATCCCTTCTTACGAGCAGGCCAACCTGTTTATTGGCCGCGCAGACAGGGACTCCACCTACGATAAGCTGCTGGCCGACCTTGCCACGGCCAAAGACCTGCTGCCCTGGCGTACGGAAGTACCGCGTAATGAGCGGATAACCAAAGGCGCTGCCATGGCCTTGCGGGCAAGAATAGCGTTGTACCGTGGCGGTTATGCGCTTCGCCGTAATGGCCAAATGGAAAGAAGGAGCGATTACCTGAAATATTACACCATTGCCCGGGATGAATGTGCGGAGCTGATGCAGCACCGCGGCGAACATACGCTGAACCCTGATTTCAAAGACATCTGGAAAAATGTAACCTCCTTTAAATACGACCCGCAGGGCGAAGTGTTGTTTGAAGTAGGGGCGGGCGGCGGCAATGGCAACAGCGACAGCCGCATGGGTAACTACGATGGGCCTAATGTAAATGCGGCATCGCGCTACGGGGCCGGTGGCGGCGGCATTGTAATGCTGCCCAATTATTTTTATGCTTTTGATTCGGTAGATACCCGCCGCGATGTAACCATAACATCGTACCAGGTACCTTCATCATCCAATATAAAATCACAGCGCCGCCTGGGCGAATTAAATACAGGCAAGTACCGCCGCGACTGGCGGGTGCCGCTGTTGCCCGGCAATGTTTTAAACGTAGGGTATAACTG
>NZ_DATCRF010000404.1:0-3137 GCF_036569125.1 Chitinophaga sp.
GCTTTCCGCTTTCTGCTTTACGCTTTCTGCTTTATGCTTTCCCCTTTCCGCTCCCAATAACGGGGTGATCAATTACTAATAGCTACAACTATTTTTTAACAGATTATTCAGGAATATTATTGTAATTTAGTTATTCATCAAAGAAAAGGAGGTATTCATGCAATCTACAGGATATTCATGGAAACCTGCGGTTAGTATCGCCTAACCGGGTTCTTCCATATAAGAAAACTGTCAGACGCCCGGACGGGTGTCGGAGAGCCACCGGTAAACCGGTGGCTTTTTTTTGCGTTCGCAAAAAAGTAAAATTAAAACGCTTGCCTTGGAGCGGAAAGCGGAAAGCACAAAGCAAAAAGCTTCCTGTTTATGCTGAAGGCTTTTTGCTTTGTGCTTTTTACTTATGCTTTGTGCTTGGGGCTGGCTTTGTGCCTTATGCTTTACGCAGTGAGCTTTACGCTTTGTGCCTTATGCTTATGCTTTCCCCACGCTCTCACCTTTTTAATTTTTACTTTTTTACTTTTTACTTAATTCAACGACCTGCAATACTTCTTCCGGTAATCCTGCGGGGTAAGGCCGGTGATGCGTTTGAATACTTTGCGGAAGGTTTTAAGATCGTTATACCCTACATTGTTCATCAACGCGCTGATGTTATCCCCGCTCTTTTCCAGCGCTTTTTTCGCTGATTCTATTTTTACCCGCTGCAGGTATTCCAGCGGGGTGCTTTGGGTGGCGTGCTTAAAGCGGCGTATGAAATTGCGTTTGCTCATGTTGCTGCGCTCTGCAATTTCCTCAATGGAGATCTGCAGGTGAAAATGCTCTTCAATATAAGACTGCGCCTTGCGGATCTCCTCATCCTCATGCTGGTGCTGCCCCATGAACATGGAGAAGTGCGCCTGGTTCACACGGTCCATATCAATAGAGAACATTTTGCTGGCTACTATGCCTACCTCCCGCCCGCAGAACTTTTCTACCAGGTACAATACCAGGTTAAGCGAGGAAAAGGCGCCGCCGCTGGTGTATATACCTTCTTCATCCGTTACTACCAGGTCGGGGAGTATATCTATGTTGGGATAGCGGCGCCGCATATCATCTACCGCCGTCCAGTGGGTGGTGCAGCAACGGCCGGCCAGCAGGCCAGCTTCTGCCAGGAAGTAGCTGCCCAAACACAGGCTGGCTACTTCTGCGCCACGGCGGTGCATGGTTATGATCCAGTTCACCAGCGCATGATTTTTATCCAGCGCCTGCTGGGCATCGCCATAAAAAGCGGGTGCTATTACCAGGTCGGTATTGCTTACCTCCGATAAATTCTTATTGCTGATGAACTGCCCGGGGATGTGCATGGAGGGATTATTTCCCTTATCACTTACCAGCGTTACCCTAAAGGCGGGCGGGGCGCCGGCTTCCTGCAGGATGCGGTTAGTGCCGGCAAACAGGTCCAGCACACCTGCAATGGAGGATAAGACGGTGTCTTCGTAGATCAACAAAGCTATTTCCTTCATGGTTTTTCTTCTTAGCGTGGGTGTTCACAAATGTAGGTATTTAAACCTTACTGCACGCGGATCTTGATCACGGCCTTTTTTACGGGCGCCGGACCGCTTACCTGGATGTTGGGCATGTGCAGATCTGTGGGAAAAAAGATGGCGAAATGACCCTGCTGCAGCTTTGAGAAAAAGGCCGGGCGGTCCGGCACCAGCAGGTAATCTGCTGTTTCGTCGTATGCTTTGGAGGGCTGTTGCTGCTGCAGGTTATCGTGCCCTATGAGCTCTGATCCGCTGATGATGTACTGCACATCAATATGCTGGCGGTGCGCTTCCATTTGTTCGCCGGCAGCAGGTACGGTATCGTACTCATTGATGATCACAAAAATATTGTTGCCATCTATCTCATATTTACCTTTTGCCAGCGCGCTAAGGTCTGTGCCGGCCAGGTATTCAAATGCCTTTACAAATGCGGGGCCCAGGTTGTAGTACAGGTGCGCATTGGCTAGTGTATCCAGGATCATCGTTGAAAAATTGTTTAGTGAGAAAGATACTAATTCGCCAGAATATAATCTGTTTCTTTACTGATGCGTTGCAGCAGCTGTTTGAAATAGGCCTGCATAGGTGCCGGTAATGTGCTGAAGCTTTTATCGTATTGCAGGCTCCTTTCCTCATCCAGGGTGCCGGTAACGGCGCGGATGGCGGTTTTGCTGCCATTGTTATAGAGCAGTATTTTCAGGCGGCGGTACTCCCCTTCCTCTTCCCGGCTGCGGCTGCCATATACTACATAGGGATCAATATAGCCATCGCCGTTAAGGTCCTGCAGCTGTATATATTTCGACCAGAACCAGATGGAGGCCTCTTCCGGCTCCAGCAGGTCTTTCATTTTCCAGAGGGTTTTAAACCCGCTCTGCCCCTGCTGTATGCAGATGGCAGCCAGGTTGGTGACGGTGGTATCCCGGCCATTGATCTCGCTTTTTTCCATGAGCAGCAGGTAGCCGGCGCCACCCTTATCGGTATATTGATAGGCGCGGAAAATGGGATAGCTTATTTCCAGCTGCTGCTGCAGGGCGGGTGTAAACAGGCTGTCGGTGCTGTGCCGGGATAAAATGCGGGCCCTGGTTTGGGCCTGGGTGTTTTGGAACAAGGTTAAAAAGAATATAATGGCAAGGGTACGTTTCATGGGTGTACAAGATAATATTTGAGGCGGATAAATGTGTGCCACACCTTTGAGGTGTGGCACACGTATCCCCATGTAGGGTTTTATGTAGGGGGGTAGAGTTGCGCAGCAATGGAGCAGCAATGGCTCCCTCCTAAAAAGGGCGATTTATACGAGTTGGACTACAATGGCGCAGCAATAAACCCCGGGTTATACCACAGCAGCATTGCCTGCCGGCTGCGGTAAGCGCAGGAACTGCTTGTCCCAGATCTGGTACACGATCACCAGCCACATAACAATACTGGGGAATGCCTTACCTGCGTAGGGTAGCATCACGTTATGCCGTACCCAGGGCGTAAGCAGGTCTGAGTGGGCAAAACTGGTGAAAATGAGCACAAATATGAACAGGGCATTGTTCCAGCGGGTAGGCTTTTGCAATACATACCAGATACATACTGCCGGGAAAGAAATAATATAGGTAGGCGATTCCGAGCTGGTGCTGA
>NZ_DATCRF010000405.1:0-5390 GCF_036569125.1 Chitinophaga sp.
GAATGCGGGTGGTTAATAATGAAGGTGAGCTGGCCGAGCAGATCCGGCTGGCAAAAAGTGAAGCGCTGAATGCTTTTGGGGATGATGCCGTGTTCATTGAAAAATATGTAGGCGCGCCCCGGCATATTGAAATCCAGATCCTGGGCGACCAGCACGGTAATTATGTATACCTGTTTGAGCGGGAGTGCAGCATACAGCGCCGGCACCAGAAGCTGATAGAAGAGGCGCCCTCCTCCTGCCTTACACCTGCAATACGTGCGGCTATGGGCAAATGCGCCCTGGACGTGGCCCGCGCCTGCCAGTATTACGGCGCCGGCACAGTGGAATTCCTGGTGGATGAAAACCTCGAATTTTATTTTCTGGAAATGAATACCCGCCTGCAGGTGGAGCACCCGGTAACTGAAATGATCACCGGCCTGGACCTGGTAAAAGAACAAATTCGTATAGCCAGGGGCGAAACCCTTTCCTTTACACAGGAAAGCCTGCAGATAAACGGGCATGCTATTGAGCTGCGTATTTGTGCAGAAGACCCGGCCAATAATTTTTTACCGGATACCGGCACCCTCACTACCTACATTCGCCCGCAGGGCTACGGGGTTCGGGTAGATGATGGGTATGAGCAGGGCATGGATATTCCTATTTATTATGATCCCATGATCGCAAAGCTGATAGCCTGGGGCAGCGACCGGGAAGAGGCGCGGCTGCGGCTGATCCGCGCTATTGAGGAGTATCATGTAAAAGGCATCCGCACTACACTGCCCTTTGGCCACTGGGCCCTGCAGCAGCCTGCTTTTATTGACGGGCAGTTTGATACGGGCTTTATTGGCAAGTATTTTGCACCAGAGGCGCTGCGCAAAACGGACGATGCAGCCACACGTGCAGCAGCCATCCTGGCGGCGCAGATCTGGGAAGAAAGCCGGATCGGACAAGTACCTTTGCCCGTTACTGCGGCAAATGGCAGCTGGAAGAAAAGAAAAACCTTAAGATAATAACCAGGCGTTGGCTGATAGATAAATTGGGCTAACTTTGTAATAAGTTATAATTTGAAATGAGGAACCTTATACTACAGGTCATAGATTTTTTCCATCGTCCTTTTGCAAAGCTGATACCTTTGCAAACCTTCCGCTACCTGGCCTGTGGCGGCGGTAATACCGCACTGGATATTGTTCTTTACTTTATTATGTACAACTTTGTGTTACACCAGCAAATGGTGCATTTGCCGTTTGTAACCCTTACACCGCATATTGCAGCGCTGTTCATGTCACTGGCTATTACTTTTCCTACCGGTTTTTTACTGAGTAAATATGTTGTGTTCTCAGAATCTAACCTGCGCGGGCGTACGCAATTGTTCCGTTATTTTATGCTGGTAGGCGCCTGTATATTGCTGAACTATGTATTTATGAAGTTATTTGTGGAGCATTTGCATATTTACCCTACTATTTCCAAGATATTCACCACCTTCTTTGTAGTATGCTTCAGCTACCTTACACAGAAGAAATTCACCTTCAAGGTGAAGCCTGAAAAGTTAAAGTTATTTTAAAATTTAAACGATATAGCAGCGCCCTGACAGGTTTATACTCGTCAGGGCGTTTTTGTTTTCAGGTATTTTTGTTCTCGCCTTCGTAATAACAATGGCGGCAGCGGGGTTCATATACATCCTGCTCACCCAATACTACAGTGGCTTTGCTGGCTGTTTTACGGTAGGAGTAGCTGGCTATGTTACCGCACCTTACACAAATCGCGTGCAGCTTGGTAATGTAGTCGGCCTTGGCCAGCAGCGCCGGCATGGTACCAAAAGGGCGGCCCAGGTAATCCATATCCAAACCGGCCACAATTACGCGTACACCGCGCAGGGCCAGCTGGTCGCAAACGTAAGGCAGTTCTGCATCAAAGAACTGTGCTTCATCAATTCCCACCACATCTACTTCCTGCGCTAACAGCAATATTTGCTGCGAGTTATCTATAGGTGTTGACAATACTTTATTCTCATCGTGCGATACAATGTTCTGCTCATCATAACGCACATCTATACCGGGCTTAAATATTTCTATCCGCAAATTAGCTATCCTGGCCCGTTTCAGCCGTCTTATCAGCTCTTCCGTTTTACCGGAGAACATGGAACCGCATATCACTTCAATCCATCCTCTTCTTTCCCCTGCAAGGGAAGGTTCAATAAACATATTATACCTGTTTAGATTAGCAAAATGTCTGAAAAACGCTAACTTTATGCAAATAAAATAAATTCTCTCACAACGCGTTTAAAACAATTAAGGCATGGAAAAGATCAATGCATTAATTGACAAATTACAGGAATTAAAAAATTCCAACGCAGACCTGCAGTCCATTTCATATTATGTGCAAATGCTTCAGGCTGAGGTGTTACATGTCCGTACACAACAAAAAGCACAGGAACAACAGCAACAGGTAAGAAGCCATATTGCTGTAATAATGCCTGCGCCCGCACAAACGATCACTATAACGGAACCGGCGCCGGCTGCTTACGCTAACGGATATACGAATTCAAATAATACCACCTACCATACCACTACCGCTGTACCGGAAAAAACACCGGAACCGCCGGCAGCAAAGCCACAACCTGTTGAAACAGAAGTGATAAAACCGGCTGCCGTTATTGTGGATGCTCAAACCTTTGAGCCCAAACCGGTAGTGGCCGTACAACCGGCTGCTGTTCCTGAAACCAGGCCGGCTGAGCCCAAACCCGCTTTGGTTCAGGTACCCCTGCCCGCCGCTGAAACCAGGAGCTATGAGCCTAAGCCCGCTCCCCTGCCTGAAAAGCAGCCGGTGAGCGCCACGCTGTTTGAAATGGAAACAACCGCGCCCGCTAAAAAGACAAAGGATAACAGCAACCTGCGTAAAGAGATCAATGAGCTGGCAGCGCAAACCATGCCTTCCCTGAACGAGAAGCTGAAACAGTCCAAATCGGAAATAGGCGAAAAGCTGGGCGAAATGCCCGTAAAGGACCTGCGGCAGGCCATTGGTATCAACGACAAGTTCCAGTTCATACAGGAATTATTCCGCGGGGATGTGGACATGTACGAGCGTTCCATTAAAACCATCAACGAATTCCATACCCTGCAGGAAGCAGAATACTGGATTGAAAGGGAGCTGAAGATCCGCCAGGGATGGCTGGATGATACCCGTGCGGTACGGCACTTTTACACGCTGGTCAAGAAACGTTTTTCCTGAATATAAGCCAGGATCTTACCGGTAGCGCCCCTGCTTTCCGACACATATTTGCCGGCAATGTAACCGGCCTGTGTGCATAATTCATCGTTCATCAGTAATTCCTCCATCTGCCGGGACAGCGCAGGCTCATGCGGTACGGTAAAAGCACCGCCCAGGGCCACCAGCTCCACCGCCTCTGCATACTCCTGGTACACAGGGCCAAATACAACCGGCTTGCCATAAGTGGCAGGCTCCAATACATTGTGAATACCATCTTTATCAAACCCGCCGCCCACATAGGCTACACAAGCGTAACGGTACAGGGAGGAAAGCATGCCGATATTATCGATGATCAGCACCTTGCCAGGATGCTCAATATCTACATGGGGCACATCTTCGGGATGGCTTATGTGCGTGCCTGCCAGGTCGGAGTAACGTAAGGCGCCGGGGAACAGCTCCAGCAGGCGTATAATATGGCTTTCGTTTATTTCGTGCGGGGCTATTACCAGGCGGCGGTCCGGCTCATAATGCCCGGCCCACCAGGCAAACAATGCTGCTTCATCGCTTTCCCAGGTACTGCCGGCCACCACGGTTTTCCGGTTCCGGGCAAACTGTTTTACCAGCGGCCGCTCTACCGCCTCCTGCTGCAGGGCCCATACCCGGTCGAACCGGGTATCCCCGGCTACAGTAACATGCTTTATATCAATTTGTTGCAGCATATTACGGGAGGCTTCATTCTGTACAAAAATATGTGTAAGCTGCTGTAACAGCCTGCGGAACAGGCCTCCGTACCATTTAAAAAAGGGCTGGTCATCCCGGAAAATACCGGAGATCAGGATGGCCGGGATCTGGCGCTGGTACAGCGTATTCATGAAATGGTACCAGAACTCATATTTAATAAAAATGGCGAGCTTAGGCTGTACAATGTCCAGGAAAAGGCGCGCATTTTTGCGCGTATCTAACGGTAAATAGTACACGTAATCCACCCCTTCATAGTTCTTCCGCACTTCGTAACCGGAGGGGGAAAAAAAGGTAAGCAGCAGGCGGCATCCGGGGTGCTGTTTTCTGAAGGCCTCCAGCACGGGGCGGCCCTGCTCAAACTCACCCAGGGAGGCTGCATGCACCCATACCAGGGGGCCGCCGGTACCGGCTGCAAGGGTTTTCTGCATTTGGGCAGCCCAATCTTTGCGGCCGTTCAGCCAAAGTGCTGCCTTGGTATTTCCGGTGGCAGCTGCTATTTTTAGACCTGCGCTGTACAGGGCAATGCCCAGGTTATAGAAAATGGTTGAAAACATGCTCGTAATAATGGTTGAATGAATTTATTGTCAGCCATTTAGCTGGTGTTCCGGCAATAATAGCGCTACCTGCAAACATCCTGACAAATTTTAAGGGTAGCACAAAGATAATCGCCTTCCAATGGCAATTTTTGTAAATTTGCCCACTTTAAAACAAATTAAAATACCTATTCCGCATGGTTCCTATTCAGATGGTAGATTTGAAACGCCAGTATTTAAAAATTAAACCGCAGGTGGATGCTGCCATCCAGGAAGTGCTGGAAAACGCCGCTTTCATAAACGGGGCGCCGGTACAGCAGTTTAGCCAGGAATTACAACAATACCTGGATATTAAACACGTAATTCCCTGCGCCAATGGTACTGATGCGTTGCAAATAGCCATGATGGCCCTGGGGCTGCAACCCGGCGATGAGGTGATCACTCCCTCTTTTACCTTTATAGCCACCGCAGAGGTAATTGCCCTGCTGCACCTGAAACCGGTGTTTGTGGATGTGGATCCTAAAACCTTTTGCCTGGATCCTGTAGCAGTAGAAAAGGCCATTACCTCCAAAACCAAGGCCATTGTGCCGGTACACCTGTACGGCCAAAGTGCGGATATGGAACCACTGATGGCCATCGCCGAAAAACATAATATTCCTGTAATTGAAGATAATGCCCAGGCCATTGGCGGCCATTACACCTTTAAAAATGGCAGCGTTAAAAAGCTGGGCGCCATCGGGCATATTGGCTGCACCTCCTTTTTCCCTTCCAAGAACCTGGGTTGCTACGGAGATGGCGGCGCACTGTTCACCAATGATGATGCATTAGCCGCCAAGATCAGGATGGTGGCCAATCACGGCCAATCCGCCCGTTATTATCATGATGTGGTAGGCGTTAACTCCCGCCTGGATACTTTGCAGGCCGTGGTGC
>NZ_DATCRF010000406.1:0-2336 GCF_036569125.1 Chitinophaga sp.
CCGCTCATGCGCTGCATGCAGTTCAATACCAGGCGTTCGCCCATCAGCAGGGTATGTACGGCTGCTTCCACTTCAAAAGCGGTTTCGCCGGGCTGCATAGGGTCGCCATCCTTTTTATAGGGAGTAAAAACAGTGAACATATCCAGCTGGCGGAAAATAGCTTCCGCCACCTCCATACCGGCCAGCACGCCCTGTTCCTTTATTTTGAGCCTTGCCTTACCCTTGGCGGTAGGGGGTATACAGGCCATAGTGCTATGGTCCCCGTTGCCAATATCTTCAGCTAAAGCATTTCTTATCAGGTTATTCAACGCTGTCTCTTGTATCATACCGTCAGTATTTCCTGGTGTTTTGCGGCCCCAAAAATAAAGAGTGCCTCCGTAATTTGTACGGAGGCACCAAGGTTTTTCAAATTATATTAAGATGAATGGGGCTATTTACTCTCGAACCGCAGCTCATTCAACACTAATGAACTGCCCTTTTTCTGCAGAAAAAAGGAAGTTCTGAAGCTACCGCCTCCGGTAACCATATTGCCAATACCATAGCGGGAGCCGCCCCCGGCCTCGCCCTGGTGCAGCAGTTCAAAAGATTTTACCTGGTTCTTGGAAAAAAAGTCCTTTAAAATGATCTCTGCCTGCGCTTTACTGTAAGAAGTAGAGCGGCCGGCAATATTGATCTCTACGGTATTATCCAGGTAGCGGGAAAGGTTTCCTGCATCGCCCTGCTTAATAGCGGTTATCACATCTTCAAAAGGACCAGCTGCCTGGCCTTTTAACGGACGTGCGGATAAGGAGAACATGGTTACAATGCCTCCCAGTAAAAGTATGGCCAATACGTACATGAACCTGGTCCAGTGTAGTCTGGCCTTTTCAACGGGCGCCTGCCCGATCGTATATGTATCTGGTGACAGTAAAATGGAACCTCGCTGTACCCCTCCCTCTGTCTTTATCATGCTCGGTTTCATAAGAAAATGTTTCTGTTTATTTGCCATGCCGGATTCATGGTTATTTCAATAAGAATTATCGACAACCCCAGCTGTGCCAAAACTATGCCAGATTGCTAATGGGTTGTTAAAATACAATTATCGTTGTAGCATACAGTAACTAACCATTGCAAATATATTAATATATAACGTTTTAGTAAGATTTAACTGCATTTTTAATATGTTCTCTTTCCGGGAGAGAACGGCCGCATTTTAGTGAACGTTAATTTTGCAGAAAATATGCGGGGATTCAAGTCATTATGAGTACTTTCACCCCCTTGTTGGATAAAACCTAATTCAAAGAATCATGGAAAATAAAAAAGCCATTCTGGTTATTATGGATGGATGGGGCCTGGGGCAGGTACCCGCAGCAGATGCCATATCTCACGCAAAAACGCCTTTTGTAAGCAGCTTATATAATAAATACCCGCATAGCAGGCTTATAACCTGCGGGGAAGATGTAGGCCTGCCGGAAGGTCAAATGGGCAACTCGGAAGTAGGCCACCTGAACTTAGGCGCAGGCCGTATTGTATACCAGGAGCTGCAGCGCATTAACGTAGCCGCCCGCAATGGCGAGCTGGCGCAGAACAAAGTGCTGCTGGATACTATAAACTATGCCAAATCCAACAACAAGGCATTACACCTGATAGGCCTGGTGAGCGATGGCGGCGTGCACTCCCACATTAACCATATAAAAGCATTAACACAAATAGCCAAACAGCAGGGCCTTACCAATGTATTCGTGCATGCCTTTACCGATGGGCGGGATACGGATCCTAAGAGCGGCTTAGGTTTCCTGGAAGACCTGATGGTGCACCTGGCCAATACCACCGGGCAGCTGGCCTCCATTACCGGCCGCTATTACGCCATGGACCGCGATAAGCGCTGGGAGCGCGTAAAGCTGGCCTATGATGCTATGGTGCATGGTACCGGCACACCTACGCAGGACCCGCTGACAGCCGTAAAAGCATCTTATGCCGAAGGGGTGACCGATGAGTTTATTAAACCCATTATTGTTACCAATGCGCAATTAGCGCCCCTGGCCACTATACAGGAAGGGGATGCAGTGCTGTGCTTTAACTTCCGTACAGACCGTTGCCGCGAAATAACCCAGGTGCTGAGCCAGCAGGCCATTCCCGAGCAGGATATGCACCCGCTGCACCTGCACTACACCACCATGACGGAATACGATAAAACCTACAGAGGGGTGTATGTAATATTTGAGAACGATAACCTGAATATGACCCTGGGCGAGGTGCTGGAACAAAACAACCGCAGCCAGATCCGTATCGCAGAAACAGAGAAATATCCGCATGTGACCTTCTTCTTTTCCGGCGGACGGGAAAAAGAATTTAAC
>NZ_DATCRF010000407.1:0-8362 GCF_036569125.1 Chitinophaga sp.
GGCTGCGGGTGCTTAGCAGCACGGGGTATGCTTTTAGCCCGGCTTTGCGCAGCATGGCCACCAGCAGCAGGTTAATATCCGTTACATTCCCATTCTTAGTGGTGAACACCGTTTTCATGGATTTATCCATGTACAGCGCTGAGTGGCCGGTACAGGTAAAGTTATTCCTCACATAAGCAAAGATCCTGCGCGCTTTTTCCTCATCAGATGCAGCGCCTTGTGTAAGGCCGTCCAACACATCACTCATGTAGCCGTTGTTCTTGTCCAGCGCAGCGCCGTAAGAATCTTCTTTCATCAGGTCCTCCGCCAGCTTGGGCCAGGTGCCCAATACCGGTTTCACAATACCGCCCGGCGGTTTAATAGCAGCCAGCTGAAAGTCGATCTTGGTGATGTGATTATTTATACTGGTGGTAAAAGCCTCTTCTTTCAGCGCAGGCACTTCTTTAGCTACCCAATGGTAAATAGTGATGTTGGCTTTTACATCCGCCTGCTCTGTTCTTGAAGTAGCCGGCTCGCCATACCCGCCGCCGGCGCTAACCCGGAAAGGAAAGGTACGCTGTGATTCCTCTTTTTTACCGGTTAACGGATGATAGCCCTGTGAAATAAAGACGTATTCATAAAACTCAGGGATGGACGCCGTGTATTCACTCCACAGAATGGGATACTCTCCCTGGAAGGCCCAGGGCTGCAGGTTAAAGATAAAAGGAGAAGTGACAGTGTAGGTGTATTCGATAATAGAACCTTCCTTTACGGCCGGCAATGTGAACTTCTTTGCGCGGTGGTTCTTATCCAGCTCCTCGGTGAACACGCTTTTGCTGTCCATCCGGGTATCCACTACCTTCCCATCCTCCAGGTTATAGGTAACGGCTTTCAGGTTGCTTACCTTCTCCTCATCATTACCGCTTACGTACAGGTAAATTTCTTCATTGGCGGCTTCATACCCGGTTTTATCCAGGATCTTAACCCGCCGGTAGCGGGTGTATACCAGGCGCAGATCGCTCTGATAAGCTTCAAATTCTGTTGAGCCAACATCTGCCAGCACTACGGCATGTGCGCCGGTATCCAGCTCGTAACGGGATTTCTGGAAATCGTCCGGGGAGATCTTTCCATACCGGACCTTGTTCTTCTCTTGTGCTACCGCTGTTAAGGTCAACAAACAACTGGTAAGAACAATTACTGCTCGTTTAAATTGCATATAGGGATAAATAAAACTGTGGCGAAAGTAACTATTTTACTATTCCAGGCTATCACACGAACGGGGCAGTCGCAAAACGCCCGCTGATCCCAATTTCAGTCCGCAACGGCTGCCTTATTTTTTCTTTTTCAGTACGATCTGCTCGCCCTGTTTCTTCACGATCATATCATAAAAGCTGCGCAGGGATTCATATTCATCCGGCAGAAAATAAGTTTTATTCAACCTTATGCGGGAACGGAACTGGATACCTTTATCCGTTTTTTCTATCACATACTGGAACACTCCTTCAGTTTCATTAAAGTTTACTACGGTGGATTTAGGCAGCTCCTCTACTTCATAACCGGCCGGTGTCTCCATATTCAGCACATAGTCATATGCTACTTTAGCGGGCATTTCCACGGGGTAAAAACGCTGCTGTGATTTAAAGGGATTGCTTTGCATCGCCTCTCCCATCATGGGATTAATGTATAGCATATCCTCATCCCCGGGGTTGAGAGAAAAATCATATTTTATTGTAACCGGTACATCCAGGCTATCCAGGTCCGTGATCTCAGCCGCGCTTAGCTTTGGATATGCTTTAGCCAGTGAGTTAAAGTATGCTTCTTTGCCTTTATCATGGATTAGCCCGCGCAGGTTATAGGAATTATTATAGCTAAGCCATTGCTGTAAAGTGCCTTTCAGACCATCTTTATCTGCCACCATAAAGATAGAAGTGGTTTTCTGATCCGGTAAGGAATCTGCATCAAAACGCACGGCGCGGGCAGCGGTATCCAGTATACGGGCATGCCCGTTATAACAGGAGGCATGCAGCTTACCAAAACCCAGCGCATGGGCCGCATCCAGGTAATGCGGGCCATCTGACAGCTCCACATCTGCTATAGTGTAATTGAATTTGTTGATCAAAGGATATTGAGGATTCGTGTATCCGTTCCTGCGGGTGCTCAATATTACCGGGTAGGCTGTAAGCCCGGCTTTGCGCAGCATAGCTACCAGCAGCAGGTTAATTTCCGCTATATTGCCGTTCCTCCCGGTGAACACGCTCTTTAACGTTTTATGCATAAGCAGCGCATCATAATCGGTGCAGGTATAATTATTCCTTACATAAGCATAAATGTTACGTGCTTTTTCTTCATCTGTAGCAGCACCTGCTGTAAGCTGTGAAACTATATCGCCCAGGAAGTTATTATAGTTCTCCAGGGGAAGGCCATAATCCTCACTTTTCATCATATCCTTCGCAAGCTGCTGCCAGGTGCCCATTATTTTTTCAACCGGGTTGTCGGGAAACTTTTTGGCCGCAAGCTGAAACTCAATTTTAGTAATGTGGTTAGAGAGGCTGGTGGTAAAACCTTCCTCTTTTAACACCGGTACATCTTTAGCTACCCAGCGGAAGGTGCTTACGTTTGCGCTTACAGTAATATGTTCCGTTTGCCCGGAGCTTGTACCATATACACCTTTGGGATCATAGTGAATGGGGAAGCTTTTTATCGCATCCTCCCGTGTTTTAGTTTCAAACTTTTGATAACCCTGCGCAGTAAAAACGTATTCGAACATTTCCGGAATGCCTACAGCATATTCACTCCATAGCACCGGGTATTCTCCCTGGAAAGCCCAGGGTTGCAGGTTAAATATAAAGGGAGATGTAACGGTGTAGGAGTACTCGATAATAGACCCTTCCTTTACAGCCGGCAGCGTAAACTTCTTTACCAGGTGTTGCTTATCTGCTTCCTCTGTAAATATATCTTTGCTATCCATTTTTGTTTCCACCACCTGCCCGTTCACCAGGTTATAACAGACCGCTTTCAGGCTGATCACCTTCTCTTCATCACCGCCATCCCTGTACAGGTAAATGGCTTCATTAGCGGCATCATACCCGGTTTTATCCAGGATCTTCACCCGCCGGAAACGTTTGTACAATAATGTAAAATGATCGCCCTCTGTTCCAAAATCCGAGGAGCCTATATCCGCCAGCACTACGGCATGCGCGCCGGTATCCAGCTCGTAACGTGTTTGCTGAAAATCTTCCGGGGAGATCTTTCCGAACCGGGTCTTGTTCTTCTCTTGTGCTACTGCTGATAAGGTAAACAAACAACCGGTTAAAGCAATAATTGTCCGCTTGAAATGCATATAGGGATAAATAAAACAGGGCCAAAAATAACGCTTTTCCCCTTTCGCCCTATAACACGAACAGGGCAGCGCCCCGCCTGCCGGGTTATAGCAGTATGTTTTGTACCTTGCAGGAGCAATGCTAACCGCTATAGAAAAGAATACGCGTTTTATTAAACAACAGGCCGCAGCGCTGGGCTTTGACCATTGCGGTATTGCCCGCGCCGTGCAGCTGGATGCCGATGCCCGCCGCCTGGAACAGTGGCTGCACAAGGGTATGCACGGCTCCATGCATTATATGGAGAACTATTTTGATAAGCGTATTGATCCCCGCAAGCTGGTGGATGATGCACAATCTGTAATAACCCTGTTATTAAATTATTACCCTGCGGAGCAGCAGCACGCGCAAGCCCCCAAAGTAGCAAAGTATGCATACGGTAAGGATTATCACGAAGTAATTAAAGCAAAGCTCAACACCCTGCTGTTGCAAATGCAGGAGCAGATAGGTGAGGTAAGCGGCCGCGGTTTCGTAGATTCCGCACCTGTGCTGGAACGCAGCTGGGCGCAGCGCAGCGGCCTGGGATGGATAGGTAAGAACGGTAACCTGATACATAAGCAGGCCGGCTCTTTCTTTTTCATTGCTACGCTGATCACCAACCTTCCGCTGGAATATGATTCGCCTGTTGGCGACTATTGCGGCAGCTGCACCCGCTGCCTGGATGCCTGTCCCACACAGGCTTTGGTAAAACCGGGCGTGGTGGATGGCAGCCGTTGCATCTCTTATTATACCATTGAGCTAAAGGATATGCTGATCCCCGCTGAAATGAAGGGGCGCTTCCAGGACTGGATGTTCGGTTGTGATATTTGCCAGGATGTTTGCCCCTGGAACCGCTTTTCAAAACCAAATAAAACTGTGGAATTTGTCCCCATTCCTGAGATACTTAACTTCAGCACACGCGACTGGGAAGCCTTGTCAGAAGAGGCTTTCAGGGAGATCTTCCGTTACTCTCCATTAAAAAGAGCTAAGCATAAAGGCATACAACGTAATTTGAAATTTATAAGTTAAATACTACATTTGTACAAAGCAGCAGCAGCAATAAAATAGACAATACATTTCTCCAGCGTGATCCGCTGTTCCATTTCCTTCATAAACTATTATGCGCAACATAAATTATTCGTTAAAGATCTTATGGACCTGAGTGCCATAACGTGGAATTTTAGCATTAAAAAAGGCCGAATTCCTTCGGCCTTTCTTTTTTTCCTCATTTAGCGTACATTGTATATCCATCTTTCAAAACCGTCTGGCATTATGGATATAAGCGTTTTGACTGCCCCGGGGCTGGGCAGCTCTGGTCCTTTACATTGGCAAACATTATGGGAACAACAGCCTGGCATTCAACGGATCGAACAAAAGAACTGGGATGCGCCGGTATGTGCCGACTGGGTTAAACAAATAGAGCAGGCAGTAGCTGCCGCAGGCCCGCAGGTGGTTATTGTAGCGCATAGCCTGGCCTGCATAGCGCTGGTACACTGGGCCGCACAAACAAAGCTGCACATAAAGGGCGCCCTGCTGGTAGCGCCGGCCGATGCGGAACGCCCCTCTTTCCCAAAGGAGGCCAAAGGCTTCTCTCCCATTCCCTTACAGCCGCTGCCCTTTAAAAGCATTGTAGTATCCAGCACGAATGATGAATACACCACCCCCGAACGTTCACACCTGTTTGCAGATGCATGGGGCAGCCGTTTTGTGAATGCCGGCCCCAGGGGACATATTAATGCCAGCTCGGGATTAGGGGACTGGCCGGAAGGACAGAAATTGTTAAAAGAATTGCTCCACGACTGGAATACCCTCTGAATTGCTGGATAACTTCATTTAAAGCTGTAATTTCGCTTTTCAATTGCTATAAGCTAAATGATTATTGTATGGATACCAAGAAAGTGGAGAAGATTGCCAAAGCGCTAGCAGACCCTAACCGCCTGTTGATCTTAAAGGAGTTAAGAAAGAACCAGGACTGTTTATACTGTTCCGATATGTATGAATTTATAGATCTTACCCAACCCTCTATCTCCCACCACCTGAAACAGCTGTCCGATGCGGAGCTGGTAATTCCCGTAAAAGAAGGCCGTTATGTAAAGTATCATTTGAACGCTGCAATGATAGACCAGTACGTAGAATTTTTGCAGACCTTAAAAAGCTGACACTTTTTTTACACTCAATCTATCGAAACATTTCAATACGTCAATATCTTTGTAGCCCGGATGAACTTTTTGGGTTTCCCAGGTTCTAACCAATCGAAACATTTAAATAAGTCTATAACAAAGTACCCTTTTTATGAAGCATCAGTTATTGTCATTCCGATTCGGCACCGTTGCCGGCCTGCTTTTGCTCTCTTCCCTGATCTCGGTGTTGCTGCAGGCCTGTGCCACCAGGGCCAGTGAAAAAGAGCCCGCACCCGCCGCCACCGCAGCATCTACAGCCATTCCGGCTGACGGCCATATTGTACGCACCAGCAACTTCAGCGATGAGCTGGAGATCACCGGCTCCCTGGTAGCCAACCAGGAAGTAAGCATTGTGAGCGAGCTGCAGCGCAAAGTTGTACAGGTACATGTAAAAGAAGGTAACGTAGTTTCCGCAGGCACCCTGCTGTTCCAGCTGGATGATGCAGACCTGCAGGCCAACCTGGAAAGGATCCGCCAGCAGGAGAAGCTGGCCATCCTGAACGAGGCGCGCCTGAAAGACCTGATAGAGCATGATGCGGCTGTGCAGCAGGATTACGACCAGGCTATCACTAACCTGAAAGTGCTGCAGGCAGAGATCCGCGCGCTGCAGGTCACCATCGCCAAAACACGCATCCGCGCACCGTTCGACGGCCGTATCGGTATTATCCGCGCTTACCAGGGCGCGCTGGTATCTGCCAACACCGTGCTTACGAACATTGTGGACGACAGCCGTATTAAAGTTGAGTTCCAGGTACCGGAAAAATATGCGAACCTGATCAGCATTAATGAGCAGCAGGCTTTCAGCGTAGCATCTGATACCGCACAGCACCATGCAACGGTGATCGCAAAAGAATCCAGCCTGGATGCGCAAACCCGCACGCTGCTGATAAGAGCTATTGCTCCCAATGCGCAGCACACGCTGGTTCCGGGCCAAAGCGCACGTTTAACGCTTTCCCTGCACACTGCAGACAATGCACTGAAGATCCCCAGCCAGGCGCTGATGCCATCTTCACAGGGATACGCAGTGTACGTATCTAAAAACAAAACCGTTCAATTCACAGAAGTACAGATAGGACAACGCGGCGCTTACGATGTACAGATCTTAAAAGGATTAGCCGCCGGTGATACCGTGATCACCAGCAACCTGCTGCGCCTTACGCCCGGTGCAGCCGTGGACCTGGTTACGGTTAAATAAAGTGATGTGTTGAAAGGCGAAACGATATTACAGTAGCATCAAACTTACTTCGCCTTTCATCCTTCACCCCTCTCTCAATTTATTTCTAACAACTTCTTTTTTATGAGTGCTATTTCACAAATGAGCATCTCCAGGCCCGTATTGGCCGGGGTGATGTCGGTACTGCTTATACTTTTTGGTATAGTAGGTTATAGTTTCCTGGGCACACGGGAATACCCGGTAACAGATTCTCCCATCGTAACAGTTACCACCGTGTACCCCGGCGCCAGCGCGGATATTATTGCCTCGCAGGTGACCAAGCCGCTGGAAGAGGCGATTGCGGAAGCCAACGGCATCCGCGCTATGTCGTCCGTATCACGCGAACAGGTAAGTATCATTACCGTAGAATTTAACCTGAGCGCCGACCTGGAAGCAGCCGCCAATGATGTGCGGGATAAGGTTTCCAAATCAAGGCAGCAGCTGCCTACGGATATAGAGCCCACTGTAGTGGAAAAATCCGGACCGCCGGAGTTCCTGGTGTTCCTGACCGTAAAAAGCGCTACCAAAAGCCTGGAGGACATTACAGACTTTGTAAACATTAACATTAAAGAACGTTTACAATCCATTCCCGGGGTACGCCTGGTAGATTCTTATGCAGGCCGCAAACGCTCCATGCGCTTACGTATGGACCCTGTGAAGCTGGCCGCATACGGACTAACGCCTACGGATATACAAACGGCGCTGCAGCGTGAGAACGTGGACTTACCCAGCGGCCGTATTGAGGGACAAAACACGGAAGTAACGCTACGCACCCAGGGAAGATTAGTGACGGAAGCGGATTTCAATAACATGATCATTAGCCAGAAGGATGGCGCCATCGTAAGGTTCCAGGATGTAGGTACAGCAGTAATGTCATCACAGAATGAACGCACGGCGATGATAGAAGTGGAAGGCAAAACTGCGTTGTACGGGGTAGGTACCGGTGTACAGCCGCAGCGTGGCGCCAACTCCCTGGCTATTGTGGATGAGTTTAAAAAACGTTTTGAGGAGATCGTAAAATCAGCGCCCAAAGAATACCAGATCTCGTTAGGTAAAGATTTTACCGTGCCGGTGCGCAACTCCTTATCAGAAGTAGAGGAAACGCTGATGATAGCTTTTGGGCTGGTAACGCTGATCATCTTCATTTTCCTGCGCGACTGGCGCAGCACCATTATTCCCATTGTAGCCATTCCGGTATCCATCATCTCCGCGTTCTTTATTATGTACGTGGGTAACTTCTCCATCAATGTACTAACCCTGTTAGGATTGGTGCTGGCCATTGGACTTGTGGTGGATGATGCCATTGTGGTGCTGGAGAATATTTACAGTAAGGTGGAACAGGGCATGCACCCGATGCAGGCCGCACGCACGGGCTCCAATGAAATATACTTTGCGGTGATCTCCACCACCATCACGCTGGCAGCGGTGTTCCTGCCCATCTTATTCTTAGGCGGTATCACCGGCCGTTTGTTCAAAGAGTTTGCAATAGTGGTAGCGGGCTCCGTGTTGGTGTCGGCATTTGTGGCGTTAACCTTATCGCCCATGATGAGCGCTTACCTGCTGAAAGCCGGTGCCTCGCATGGCTGGCTATATCGTAAAACAGAACCGTGGTTTGAGGCCCTGAACCGTGGCTA
>NZ_DATCRF010000408.1:0-10699 GCF_036569125.1 Chitinophaga sp.
GGCTTCCCGGCCATCTATGGCGGAGATCACCTTCATGCCATAGGCTTCCAGCGATTTGGTGAGGGAGAAGATGTTGCGTACATCATCATCCGCTATCAGCACTACCTTACCTTTCAGCACTTCGCTTAAAGCGCCCATACGTTTATAGCGGGTTACGCCGCGGTCTTTTGTATTCTCCTCTACCAGGTGCAGGAAAAGGGATACCTCATCCAGGATGCGCTGGTAAGAGTGCGCTGTTTTTACTACGATGGAATCTGCATACTGCTTAATGCGCATTTCCTCCACATGTGAAAGGTTGCGGCCTGTGAACACAATAATGGGCAGGTTCTCGTAGCCCGGCGATTTCTTTACTTCCTCCAGTACATCGTATGATTGCTGGGCGGGCACACCCATGTCCAGGATCACACAATCCACCTCGCTGCGGTTAAGGGCCGTGATGCCTTCGCCTACCGTGGTCCGGATCTGTGTATGCACGTTAAACCCATCCAGGTAGTACGATAAGGCCTGTGCATGTTTTTGGTTCTCTTCTACGATCAGCACTTTTTTCGGGTGCCGGCTCAGCGCCTGTTCTATACGCAGGAACACATCGCTCAGCTTATCTATATCTACCGGCTTATTGATAAAGTCTACTGCACCGCGCGACAGGCTGCGGGTTTTAGCCTGGTATGACGACATCATGTGCACGGGAATGGGCCGGGTGGCGGCATCGGCTTTCAACTCCTCCATTACTTCCCAACCGGTTTTTACGGGCAGCTGTATATCCAGTAAAATGCCCAGCGGGCGGAAGCGGCGGGCCAGCTCCACACCTTCATCACCCCTTACGGCTACTATTCCCTTATATCCTTTCTGACGGGTATAGTCCAGCAGGGAGCGGGCAAAGACGGTATCATCTTCTATGATCAGGATCACCTTTTCACCTGCGGTTATTGTATCACGGTCGTCCGGTACTGCGGGCGGAATATGTTCCGACAGGAATTGCGGATCCTTCGTCAGCTCGTCCCCAACCGGTTTTTCCTGCTGTGAGGCTATGATCTCTTCCTGCACCGGCGCGGGAATAATAGGTTTGGCGGGATGAATGGAGGCGCCTTTTTGCAGGGGCAGCGTAAGCGTGAAGGTGCTGCCTTTGCCTTCCTCACTCTCCAAACTGATCTCGCCTCCCAGCAGCTTGGCCAGCTCACGGCTAATGGACAATCCCAGGCCGGAGCCGCCGTACTTTCTGCGGGTAGAGCCATCGGCCTGCTGAAAAGCTTCAAATACGGTTTGCTGCTTATCTGCCGGTATGCCGATGCCGGTATCCTGTACGGCAAAGGAAATGGTATTTGCATCTTTGGTAATGTGCAGGGTAACTTCGCCGCGGGCGGTGAACTTCAGCGCATTGGAAATAAGGTTGCGCAGGATCTGCTGCAGGCGCAGGCGGTCTGTTTCCAGCATCGCAGGCAGATCGCCGGCTGCGGCTATGCGGAAGGTGATGTTCTTATCTTTTGCAATGGGGCCAAAGAGGGAGTTCATTTCCCCTGTTACACTTTCAATGTCCACAAACTCATATTCCAGCTCCATTTTGCCGGATTCTATCTTGGACAGGTCCAGTATTTCATCTATCAGCGTTAGCAGGCCATTGCCGGAGCTGCGGATCACCGTGGCATATTCTATCTGGTCGCTGTGCAGGTTACCGGCATGGTTCTCTGACAGCAGGCGGGAAAGCAGCAGAATGGAGTTAAGCGGCGTACGCAGCTCGTGCGACATATTAGCCAGGAACTCTGATTTGTACTTGGTGGTTTGGGCCAGCTCTTCTGCCTTGGCCTGGATCTCAAAATTACGTTCCAGGATGAGCTCATTCTTTTCTTCCAGCAGGCGGCTGCGTTCTTCCAGCTCCTGGTTGGCCTGCTGCAGCTCTTCCTGCTGTACGCGCAGCTCTTCTTCAGAGGCCTGCAATTTTTGCGACTGGGCTTCCAGCTCTGTATTAATATTTTCCAGCTCACTGTGCTGCGACTGCAATTCTTCTGACTGGGCCTGTGTTTCGGCCAGCAGGTCCTGCAGGCGCTGATGATCCCTTGCGCTATGAATGGCCTGGCCTATGTTATGGGAGGCCACTTTCAGGAACTCGCGCACCACGGGGCTGTAAGCGCCCAGGGTGGCCAGCTCTATTACTCCTTTTAAACGGCGTTCATAAACGATGGGTACTGCAATAATGCTTTGCGGCTTAATACTGCCGGCAGTATGGTTCACTACCAGCGCTGCATCCGTTATATTTTCCAGCAACAGGTCTTTACGGGACAGGGCAGCCTGCCCGGCCAGATCCTCGCCCAGGAACAATGTTTTTTTAATGTTATCCTTATTTAACCCGTAGCTGGCGCTTAGCTCCAGGGTTTCCTCATCCTTCATCAAATAAACAGCGCCTACCTGGGAGCTGGTATAGTCTGTAATAAATTCAATAATGTTATAGGCCAGTACATCCAGCTGTTTTTCACCGATCATTTTTTCAATGAGGCCGGCAATACCGGTTTGTGTCCACTCCTTGTGCGAAAGGGTGGCGAAGGAATAGTCCAGCGATTGCGCCATCTTGTTCAGGGCCACACCCAGGGAGCCCAATACATCCCTGCCTTCATCACTTACCCGTACCTGGTAGTCGCCGCCGGAGATCTTGTCTGCAATGCCCTGGATAATAGCCAGGCGGTTAGAGGTATCAATATCTTTTTGCTCCAGGGCGCGCTGCAGCACAACCCTTCTGTTATAATCAGCATTCACCCGCAGGAAGGATACAATGGCTACCAGCAGGGATAGCAGGGAGGCTATGATGATAAGCACCGGCGTGTATGCTGCAAAACGGTTGGTTTTTTGTGTGCGCAGTGTAAGCAGGGCCTGTTCGCGGTCCTGCATGGTTATTACCAGGCGGCGTATTTCATCCATTTGCACTCTGCCTTGTGTCAGGTCCTGATCACCATTTGCAACGCCTCTTTTTTTAGCGTCAATAACATCCCGTAACAGGGCAAAACGTTTTACCACCAGGTCGCGCAGCTGCTGCAGGGATTGTTGCTGCAAGGGATTATCGAGCGTAAGCTTCTCTACTTCATTCAGGGTGATAAGGGCGCGGTCGCGGGCGCCATTATAAGGATCTAAGAACTCCGTTCTGCCGGTGAGCAGGTATCCCCGCTGCCCGGTTTCCCCGTCTTTTAAAGCAGAGGAGATCTGTTCCAGCTTCATGATCACATTATTGGTATGGTCTACCAGGCCCTGCCCCTCCAGCAAATTATGGATGCTCAGGTAAGATGCGACAGCGCTTATGATCACCAGGAAAAGGGACAGGCCGTAAGTGATTATTAAATTCCTTTTGAATGATTCTTTCATGTATATACGTTTATAATCCCTGCGTTTCTGTTTCTAATATGGCGGCTTGTTTCAGCGGCAGCACCAGCATAAAGGTGGCGCCCTGGCCTTCGCTGCTTTCTGCGGAGATAAGGCCGTTATGTTTCTGGATGATCTTTTTTACGATGGTTAAGCCGATGCCGGTACCATGATATTCATCTTTGCCATGCAGGCGCTGGAACATGTGGAATATTTTATCGAGGTACATTTCATTAAACCCTATACCGTTGTCGGAGATATAGATGCGGCACCAGGCGCCTTTGCCGGAAATGCCGGCGGTAAGGGAGCGCTGGTCTATAAGCTCACTCCAGATCTTAATAACAGGCGGGGTATCTTTTTTAGAGAATTTAAGCGCATTGCTAACCAGGTTCTGGAACAGCTGCCGCATTTGGTCCGGGATGGCTTCAATAACGGGCAGATGGCTGATCTGCAGCACCGCTTCTTTTTCCTTAATGGCTACTTCCAGGTCGGCCATGGTTTCCTGCAACAGCTGGTTCAGGTTACAGGTATTGAACCGGGGCGGTTCTGCCAGGCGGGAATAGCTGAGCAGGTCGTTAATAAGGCTGCGCATGCGCTCTGAGGATGATATGACCTTGTTCATATACTGCAGCGCTTCGGGATCGCTGCCCAGGAACCGTTCTATTACCAGGCGGCTGAAGGTAATGATCTTTCGCAGGGGCTCCTGCAGGTCGTGCGAGGCTATGAAGGCATACTGCTGCAGCTCTGCGTTGCTAAGCTCCAGCTCTTTATTGGCCTGCACCAGGGCTTTGGTGCGCTCTTCCACCTTTTGCTCCAGCGTTTCTTTAATATCATTCAGCTCTTTTGTTTGCCGGTACAGGCGTGTAAAGGTTTTCACCTTTAGCAGCAGGATGTCGGCATCAAAGGGTTTGGTGATATAATCCACTCCGCCGGAGGCGTATCCTTTGGTTACAAAACGTTTGTCGATATTTACTGCGGACAGGAAAATGATGGGAATATCCCGGGAGCGGCTGTAGCCGGTAATGGTTTCTGCTACTTCATAGCCATCCATACCGGGCATTTGCACATCCAGGATAATGAGCTCATATTCATTCTTAAGGATCCTTTTCAGGGCTTCTTCTCCGGAAGCCGCGGTGTCTACCTCATACAGATTGAGGCGGAGCAAAGCTTTTAACGAGTAAAGATTTTCCTGTTTGTCGTCAACGATCAAGATCATACCGGATACTGAAATGCATTAATAAAACCAGCCTAGCAAATTACGCAGGCGGGTACGGTCTGGCGCAGGGTTTTGAGGGCCGTGTGCAGGTCATAGTGCACATTACCTGCAATGGCTTCCAGGATCTCCTGCAGCTCTCTGATGCTGGTAGGCTTGGTAATAAAGCTTACGGCGCCTTTTTGCATTGCCTGTTCCACATCCTTTGGCTGTGAGGAGGTTGTGTACATGATCACGGGGATCTGTTTAAGGGTATCGTCCTCTTTAAGGGCTGCCAGGCACTGGCGGCCATCCATGCGGGGCATGTTCAGGTCCAGGAAAATAACATCCGGCCGGGTTGTACCTTCCCGTAATGCAGCCAGGGCTTCCTGCCCGTTAGAGGCGGAAGCAAATACCACTGCGGGATCTACCTGCTGCAATACTTCTTCAAATAATGACGTGTCGTCTAAATCATCATCAACCAGCAAAAATGTAGTTGGATTCTTCATATAATCGATCTCTTGTTCGCGCAAAATTAACTCAATCTGAGGAGTATCAGTGTTTTTGCCATAACGGTCCCCTCCGCGTAATGCGGTATTCCGGACGTGTGTCCCTCCCCGTGTTGTGGTGTACGGCGGATCTTACAATCGAACAGATGTATAAACGAATATTAAATATAAAAACAATTTACTGCTTCCGGCTATTTTGCCTGGAATTTTTGTTTCCATTCCCGCAGGCGCTGGGGGTAGGCGGTATCCTTTTTCTCCGCATAGATCTTTACCCTTCCTTTTACGGCTATGCCGGCATAAATAATGTCGCGGCTCATATCTATTACCAGGGCGGCTTCGTCCATACCGCAGTTATGCGGCTGGCAGCCTTCGTTATAGAAAATGTTGCCTTCTATTTCTATGGGCGGGGCTACCTGGAAGCGCTGGAAGAACAGCAGGCTATCCCGGTTCAGGAGGCGGTGAAAACGTTCTTTCAGCGGCTCTTTATCCAGCAGGTCCACTTCGCCGGCGTAGCGGCCGATATAATCTTCAAAACGGCTCCAGGAGGTGATCTCATCGGCCATAATGGTATCCGGTACGGGTATCATGGTGTCGGCGGAGGGTATGATGGTGGTATCCGGCCGGCGTTGTTCCGGTTTCTTGGGTATAACAGGCTTGCATGCACACAGCTGTATGCAAAACAGTGAAGGCAACAGCATTCTCATAGTTATGGTAGCGATTCTCATTAATTCATTTACAATTTTGGGTGCTGCCGGGGTTCAGGTGTGTGTTGCTTCTATCAATAGTTATTATTTACCTGTAAAGTGCGGCGCCCGTTTTTCTATAAACGCCTGCATTCCTTCTTTCTGATCGTCTGATGCGAACAGCAGGTAAAAATTCTTACGTTCAAAGTGCAACCCTTCCTCCAGGCTGCTGTCAAATGCTTTGAGCACGGCTTCCTTGGCCATTTTAACGGCCAGGGGGCTCATGCCGGCAACTTCTTTTGCCAGTTTTATAGCTTCTTCCAGGTACAGCTCTACAGGCGTTATACGGTTAACCAAGCCAGCCTGCAGGGCTTCTGCGGCGGTAATAAAACGTCCTGTGAGCACCATTTCCATGGCCAGGGCTTTACCTACGGCCCTGGTAAGGCGCTGGGTGCCTCCTGCGCCGGGCATTACGCCTATCTTAATTTCCGGCTGTCCGAAACGGGCGGTTTCGCTGGCTACTATCATATCACACAGCATGGCCAGCTCGCACCCCCCACCCAGTGCAAAACCGCTTACGGCAGCTATAATGGGTTTCTTTGTTTTTTTGATGGCGTCCCAGGTGCTGAACTGATCGGTGTTATACATGTCTATGGCGCTTTTACCTGCCATTTGTGTAATATCGGCCCCGGCTGCGAATGCTTTTTCATTGCCACTGATGATGATCGCGCGAACCTGGTCGTCGGCGTCCAGTGTTTGCAGGGCTGCTTTCAGCTCTGTCATCAGTTGCAGGTTCAGCGCATTGAGTGCATTGGGGCGGTTCAGCTGTATGTGCGCAACGTAGGCTGCTACCTGTTGGTGTACGATTATAAATTCCGGTTGCATCTATAAAATTACAGAATTACCGCAAATATGATCAGGATAAAGAATAAGCCTACAAAAGCAAAGCTAAAGCCATACCCTAATAACAACAGCAACGATTTCCCGAACGACCGCATAAAGCTTTGATGATAGGTATTCCGTAATGCCAGCACCAGGTACCCGAATATGAGCCATACGCTCCAGCCTATGAAGCTGTTCACGCCCGTGAGCTTTTCCAGGATGTAGGCCAGCAGCAATACCGTGTACGCAAAACAGTGCACATGCAGGGCAAAAATGGCATGATCCGTATAATACCAGCGCTTCCAGTTGTAAATAAGCTTCAGCCACAGGGCAAATAAGGGCAGCAGCACAAACATCATTTTAGGAAAATGGTGTTTGAGGGCTTCTCCAAGGGTTTCCTGGAAGCGGTCATCTCCCAGATTCACCCGCATCCACTTATGGGTGACGTACCGTTTAAACCAGCCGTCCCTTTGGGCTTTGGGCAGGGCGGCCTGCGCGGAATCGTAGGCTTCCTCATCCGCATACTTTTTGCGGGGGTCCAGCTCATTGGCCAGCTCCACGTTGTTTTGCAGGATGGAATCCTTTTCCCCTGCGATGGCTGAATCGTGGTTAAGGGCCTTATGCAGGGCGGAATCATACCGGTGGCTGGAATCATAGCGGTAGCGGTACGCCAGGGAATCCACTGCCCGGGCAAGCTCCTTATTATTTTTGAGCGAATCCTTTACGGCGCCCAGGATGCTGGTAACGGACGGCAGCTTTTCCAGCTCTTCCTCATCATGCTCCTCACTGGCAGCTGCTTCCTTTTGGGCAGAATGTTTTTCCCTTTTTTCATGGGAATCATGGGAAAGCATGGCCCAGGTGAGGAAAAACACAAAGGACACAAAGATGTAGAGCTTAATGGGGTTTACGAAGGCTACCCGGCGGCCGGCCATATACTCTTTGGTTAAACGCCCGGGCCTGAATAACAGGTGGCTGAGCGTTGTCAGGAACTGGGAATCATAGTGCAGCACATCGCCTACAAAATGTTTTACCAGGTGACCAAAAGATTCGTGGGGAACGGCATTTTCCTGGCCGCAGTGCGTACAGTATCTTTCCGGAACTTCCGTTCCGCAATTCAGGCAGTGTTTATCCTCCCGTAACGGTTGTGTTTTCAAGTATTGCTAGGTTAGGCGCCTCAAAATAGCAAATCTTTGCCGCAAATTTCCAAAGGGCAGAAAATCTTATATATCTAAAAAATTTTCAAATGATTTGAACGTTAGTATTTTTGTCACCGATTAGCATTTACGCGTTCAAACTATGATGCACATTAAAAAGTACTGTTTATTAGCGGGTTGCCTGCTGCTGTTCACTGCCCGCAGCATGGCCCAGTATTATTACCAGGATATTTACAATACGCGCCAGACCAGCAATAATATGGCGCAGCTGAAGGAAAACAATGTAAGGGTACAGGGGGTACAAAGCCTGGATGCCAGCATGGAAACCGATAACGACTTCCGGTGCCAGCGCATTCTTTCGCCCAACTTCCGGCAAATGCGGGCCATTACACAGTCGCGGGGTACGGGGCTGAGTATTATGACCTCTACCTTCTCGGCCAAAGGCACGCTGATGAAAACCACAGACAGTACGGAGAGCAGCATTACTACCATCCAGTACCGGTACGATACGGCAGGCCGGCTTACGGACATTCATACCAGCTCGCTTTCAGAGGCGGGCAGCAACAAGTTCCGCATCACAGAAACCCGTACCTACCTGTATGATGAAAAGGGCCACCTGGCCAGCATGATCCATAAAAAGAGCCTGGGCGGCAATGATTCTACCACAGTGCTGTTTAAAACGGATGAGCAGGGCCATGTGACAGAGGAGCAGGAATATGGCAAGAACCTGCGCAGCCCGCGCATTTATTATAACTATGATGCACAGGGCCGCTTAACGGATGTGCTGCGGTACCACACCGCCAAAAAACGCATGCTGCCGGATTATATGTTTGAGTATGATGCGCAGCAACGCCTTTCACAGATGACCACCGTGAATGCGGAAACAGCTGATTACACTGTTTGGAAATATAAGTATGATGAAAAAGGATTGCCGCTGCGGGAAGAGTGTTATGGTAAAGAGAAAGCGCTGCTGGGCATTGTGAAATATAATTACGAGTTCGCCAAATAAACATCTTATCTAGCACCATAGCGGGTAACAGGGCTTTATGATATTCTTATGACATAACACCGTTCCTTGTTAACGGTAATCAATGTATATTTAGAGATATGCTTATGTCAATGTAGTGACCCATTTTTAAAGCCCTGTTATTTGCTGTATGGAAACTCCGTTCGCTTTTTGTGACAACCTGGTCATAAGGGTTCCGCGTTTGCCTTTTCAATCATACTTTGAAGCAGCTACAGTACAGCAATTGCTTACAGATGCCGCCTTCCTGGAATCGGTGTACATTGCTTCGCCGGTGTTGCATGATGAGGCGCTACGCTTACGTGAAGGGCTGCTGCATACGGCAAAGGAACAGGCTAAGGTTACGGATGCGCTGATCAAGTATTATACCCGCTCTTACAGCCGCTGCACGCCTTTTGGATTATTTTCTTCCTGCACTACTTTACCCTGGGTGCAAACACCCTCCCCTGCTGAATTTACAGCCATGCCCCTGCAAAGGCATACACGGCTGGATATGTATTACCTGGGCGCATTAGCCCAACAGCTGCTACAGCTGCCCTTCATACGGGAACGGCTATTGTTTTTTCCGAATAACAGCCGGTATGTAATGGGTAATGAGCTGCGGTACATGGAGTACGAGTATGTGCAGAACAAACGGTTCTACCGCATCAGCGCCGTAGAATATCAGCCTGCTTTACAAACAGTGCTGGCTGCTGCTGAAAAGGGCGCTACGCTGTTTGAGCTGTGTGCTTTATTAACGGTTCCCGGGCCCGATGCACTGGACTATATTAACTCCCTGGTAGCTGCGCAGGTACTGGTAAGCGAGCTGGAACCGGCTATTACCGGCCCTGCTTTTTTAACACAGCTGCTAAGCGTGCTGCAGCGCTTACAGGCGCCTGCCGCACCCGTACTGGAGCAGGTGCAGGCTGCCCTGCTGGCGCTGGATGCGCGGGATACCAATCCCATTGCTGCTTACGAACATATTATACAGCTGATCACACAACTGCAGGCGCCTTTTGAAGCGGGAAAGCTGCTGCAGGTAGATGCATTCCGCCCGGCAGCTGCCGGCAGCGGTGTGCCTGCCGCCTTACAGGCAGATCTACTGGGCGCGCTGGACATTCTACATAACCTGCAGCAATATAAAGGGGGTAAGATCCCTGCCCTGCAAACCTTTATAGAAAAATTCTATGCGCGCTATGCGGATGAAGCCATTCCGCTGGTGCAGGCGCTGGATGCGGAATCCGGCATAGGTTACCCGGCCGGAACGGCGCCTTCATTTGCACCGCTGGTAGACGGGCTGCCTATGCCTGCACAAACGGATACGCCTGCACGTACATTAACGGCTACGGATGAATGGCTGCTGGCACAGCTAACGCGCTGCCTGCACACCGGGCAGCGGGAGCTGGTGCTGGATGATGCTGTTATTCCGCGCAGCGCAGCTCATACGGAGGCCTTCCCTCCTTCCCTTTCTGCCGTGTTCCGGCTGCTGGATGCGGATACCGGGCGCCTGCAGCTGGAAGGTTTTTTTGGTCCCAGCGCAGCAGGTATGTTAGGCCGCTTTGCCTATGGCGATAGCCGGCTGCATGAGCTGACACTACATATTACGCAGGAAGAACAAAGACTGAATGAAGGGGTGATCTTTGCGGAGATCATTCACCTGCCGGATAACCGCACGGGTAACGTGATCCTGCACCCGGCTTTCAGGGAATATGAAATTCCCTACCTGGCGCAATCGTCCCTGCCTGCGGAGCAGCAAATACCCATACAGGACCTTTACCTGCGCGTGGCCGACCAGCAGCTGCAGCTCTTTTCAAAAAAACTGGATAAGCAAATTATACCGCGGTTAAGCAACATGCATAACTATGCGCTGCATGCATTACCCATCTATCACTTTTTATGCGACCTGCAAAAACAAGGCTTGCACACTGCTTACC
>NZ_DATCRF010000409.1:0-7919 GCF_036569125.1 Chitinophaga sp.
TCATTGAGGTAAGAGGTGGAAATGTTTAAAGCAGCGGCATAAGCGGCCGGGCTTTTCATAGTTTTATAATTCCTGGATAATAGTCCTTTGAACTGGCGGGTAATAATAACGGTACGCGGGTGGCTGTTATCTGCAGCGGGATCTGTACCTGCATACACCTCTGCAAACATGGCAATAAACGCATCCAGTAAAGAGCGTGTTGCCTGCTGCCGGAATGCACTGTTGTTTTCTGATAGGTGTACTTCCTGTAATAATTTTACACATTGCTCCATTCTGCCGGTAAACATATCATCTACCGGCAGGGGTAACAATTGCGGCAGCTGCTGCTCAAACACCAGCTGATATTGTTTGTGTACCAGGTCGGCATTTACTGCTACTACCCAGGCCTTTACCTTATGCGCGCTTATACCGTAGTGCACCTGCCCCGGCAGAATGCAGAAGATTGTTTTACCGCTGGCGGTAATGGTTTTAAAATCTACCACCATCCGGGCACGGCCCTGCTCCATAACCATAAACAGGTAGTTTTCGTCGCGGTGCGCCAGGTTTGCATCGGCATCAGGATCCATGCCGGTGAACCGGCGGACTAAAATACCCAGCTGGTTAACCTTCTCTAAGGAGTGGAGGGGGATAGATCTGCGTTTAGGCATAATGGTAAAATTACTGCGAATTGTCCAATTATGCCTGTTTAAGCAGTAACAAAAAACCACGTACAGGCTCCCGTACGTGGTTCATCTATTCTACCTGATGCGTTGCTGCTCCGCATCCGCACCGCCTACTGAGCGGTCACGCTTTTCGTATGTCTTACCAAAGTTGTAAGAGAACGTTATTTGTGCTGCCCGGGTATCACCTTTGTTACGGTAATGGCCGCTGGCATTGGTTAAATTATTGATGTCGCCATAATTAAGACGGGTGTAGAACAGATCGCTGAAAGAGAGCTTCAGCGATCCTTTCTTTTGCAGGATCTTCTTTTCCAAAGCGGCGCCCATGGTCCAGAAATCGCCTAATACAAATTGCAGGTTGGTGATCTTGCCGCGGTATAATCCTGTCAGCTCTGCATTCCAGGTGGGCGCTATCTTAAACTGCGCGGTGGCATTGGTAACGTAGTTCATGCCATCTACATTCAGCACATTATTATACAGGTTACCTTTAAAGTGGCTGTACTCTCCTATTCCAAACCAATGCAGCGTAAACCATTTAAAAGGCTGCAGGTCGGCATTTACAGAGAGGGACACATAGTTACTGGTACCGACATTGGCCGGGCGGCTAAAAAAACGGTCGCCACGGGCTTCGATGGTCTCTCCTATTTCGCCTGCATAGTGTGAATAGTTAATTTTTGTGGTGATCCTGTTCCGGTACACCCAGGAAAGATCCAGCGAGTGGCTTATAACCGGCTGCAGGAAAGGGTTGCCCACGTAATACATGAACTTATCCAGAGGAGATATGAACGGGTTCAGATCATTGAAACCCGGGCGCTCAATACGTTTGCTGTACGAGAGTATGAACTGTTGCGTGGAGGCGGAATCTGTCTTGTAGGCCAGGTAAAAGGTGGGGAACAGGTTGGTGTAGTTCCGTTTAAAAGCGGAATCTGTTTTTACCGCATTACCCAGCTGCCGGCCCTGCATAATGGTATTTTCCAGGCGCAGGCCGGCCTGCAGCGAAAGCTTTGCCCACTCTTTTGAAAAGTTGCCATAAGCGGCGTTGATATGTTCTTTATACAGGAAGTGGTTGGTTTTGTCGTAATCCGGCGTGGTGATACCTGCAATGGTAACCGCATAATCGGCCTTGTTATCGGTAGAGATATAGCTTGTTTTCAGCCCGCCTTCTATTTTGGCTTTCTTTGACAGCGGATGCGTATAGTCTGCTTTGGCGCTGTAAATATTGATGCCGGAGGGTATAAGTCCCTGCAGCTCGTCCCGGCCTTTCAGCGTACTGTCTGCATAATAGCTGGCATTTTTAAACAGCTGGTTTGTTTCGGATTCATTGCGGATATAATCCAGGTCAATGCCCAGCGTGCGGCCGCTGCTGTCATACTGATGGCGGTAATTCAGGTTTACCCCGCCGCGTTTAAAGGTGCGCACATCACGGTTATCGGCCGTTACAAATGAATCCAGCTTATGCGCAGGATTATACAGCAAGCTGTTATTGCCTACCAGGCCGGTTGCCTTTTGGGTGTTGCCATTCAGCACAATGCCGATGGTGGTGTTCTTATCTTTATAATAATCCACGCCCATTTTCAGGGAAGGCGAGCGGTAATTGCGGCTGATGGCGGAGAACTGGGAAAAATCCGACAGCAGGCTGCCATCTTCATTAAAATAGCTGCGGGCAATAAGCAGGTCGCTGAAATTACGGTTATAGCTGTACCCTGCGCTTACAAAATAGTTAAAGGCATTATTGCGGATATTCAGGTTCAGGTTATTGAAACTTCTGGGGTATACCCCTTGTACATATGACGTTGATACGTTGCCGTTAAACCCCTTCTGTTTCAGCTTTTTGGTGCGGATGTTAATGATGCCTGCATTACCGGCAGCATCGTATCGGGCAGGCGGCACGGGCATGAGCTCTATAGCTTCCAGCGAACCGGAAGGCAGGGAGCGCAGGTACGCGGCCAGGTCGCTGCCGGAGAGATAGGTGGGCTTATCGTCAATGTAAATAGTTACGCCGGATTTACCCAGCAGGCTGATATTGCCATCCTGGTCAACCAGTACGCCGGGCGATTTTTCCAGCACATCCAGCGCGCTGGTGCCTGCATTGGAGATCAGCGCATCTACATTTACAATGGTACGGTCAATGCGGGTTTCCACAAATGGTTTACGGGCCGTTACATTCACATCTTTTAACTGCGTGGCAGTAGCCGGCTGCAAAATAATGTCCGGCAATACATGGTTTGCATTCAGCTGCAGGGTATCGCTGTTATAGCTGGCATACCCAATATAGGTAACGCTTATACGATAAACGGCAGGTTTTAGCCGGGTGAACAGGAACTGTCCCTGTCCGTTAGCGATGGCGGCTTTTACCAATGTTGAATCTTTCATCAGGGTAACTGTGGCGCCGGCAATTGCCTGCCCGGTTTGATCTTTGAGGCGGCCGCTTAATACCATGTTTTGCTGCGCGTACAGGCAATAGGATAACAGCACCATGCTGATGGCCAGCAGGCAGCGGATAATATTCATAAAAAGGACGGATTTAGATGCGGGCAAACAATCCCTGTTTGCCCGCTAATGACTGGAATGGTTAATAAGAACTAAGGGAAACGGTTTTATTCTCACCTACATGAACATGCGAGCTGGTATGCCCACCGGATTTGGCATAAGTGTAAGTATCTGATGGGTTTTTAACGTATTTCTCCTTATAACGCTTTAATACATTTGCCGGCTGCGGCTTATCATTCACTACAAATTCGCCCTGGTTCAGGCGGAAGGAGAGATTGTCCTTTTGGGTGATCAGGCCATCCTTCATCATATCTTCCACAATATTATCAGTAAGACTATTGTCAATCTTTACAGGCGCTACAGGGGCGGCCAATGGCGCTGTAGGCGACAACCTGCTGCTTTGTACACTCAGGGATTCGCGGGCGTTTATTGGCTCACGTACCTGTACCCGCCGCTGACCGGCATCATTACGCTGTGCTTCCCGGTCAAGCTCCATTTTCCTTCTTTCCAGCTCCTCTTCTTCCCGTTTCAGCTTTTCCTCCTGGATCTTCCGGTCCGTTTCTATTTTCCTGCGGATCATGTCCGCCTCCTCCATTTTCCGGTCCATTTCCATTTTCTTCCGTAGCAGATCTGCCTGGGCAGCATCTCCTTCCATTTGCCGGAAAATGGTGTTTACCTCTGCATACCTGGATGGCAGCTGATCCTGGGGTACCTGCACGCCATCTACCATTAAGCCGGTCATGCGGTTATTGTCTACTGATATTTTGTACACCTTACCATTGGTGGTATTGGTAATAATGCCGGTATAGGTAGCATTGGCCTTGTGCAGCACCGGTACGGTATCCTGCTGCGGGTGGTAGGGCTGGTAGCCGGACTGATAGGGTTGATAGCTGGGCTGGTAAGGCTGATAGCTACCTTGATAAGGAACCTTGTAATCCGTATATAATGTTTGTAAGGCGGCGGTATAAGGTGATAACAGTTGTTTGTCATCGCCGTCAAGGTACACTTCTTTTCCATTCACTTTAAATAACAACAGCTTATGATGTGCATCGGTCTCTGCCTGGAACAAAGTGTTATTGCGTTTAAACAGGTGAACCGTATAGGGCTGCCCGTTACGTTGTTCTTCAAATTGTAAGGTAGTGCCATTGGTTACACCGGCGGCGTCCAGGTCTTTGAATTTATCTTTATGTTTATCTTCAGCTGCAGGCGTAGCTACCGGCTGGTGCCGGGTTTCCGGTTGTGGTTTGCCGGCAGCAGCCGTAGTTATTTTGTCCATTACCTGCACTATTCCAGGCACCGGCGCTTCCTGCCTCCCGGGATGGGAGAACACCATACCCAGCATACCTATGAGGCTGAAACAAACAAGCAGGAAAGATTTTTCCGCTACATTCAGCGTGTTATTATGCTGGCCCAGGATCCGTTTTACCCGGTGCAGCAGCTGCTGTTTTTTACCGGGAAATGCCATGCCATACCGGGTGCCGGTGGTAAGGTATAATTCCTGGAAACCTACCAGCGCCTGTATATATCCTTTTTTGCTTTGGGTAGCGGCAATGGCTATGTCATCACAGCAATGCTCCCTTTCTTCACGGATGCGGGCGGAAAGCCACAACAACGCAGGGTTAAAGAAGAAAATGGTTTCAGCAAAATGCTGTATAAGGTTCACCAGGAAATCGCGGCGGCGGATGTGCGCCAGCTCATGCAGCAGCACAGCCTCTACCTGGTCCGGCGGCAGCTGCGCCATTAAACCAATGGGCATCAGGATCACCGGCTTTAACATACCTATGGCTGTAGGCACCTTTACCATAGCGGATTCCAGCAGCTGCACACGCCGTTTCAGCTGCAATTTAGCAGCCAGCATTTGCAGCCAGCCTGTTAATGCGGCATCCGGCGCAGTGGTTTTATAATAACGGATGCGCTGTATAGATACCAGGCCGCTGAACAGCCATAAGAGCTTACCTGCAAAAATGATGAACCAGAACATAACCAGCAAAGGCGCATGCTCATTGAAATAGCTGATAAAAAGTTCTGTAAAAGCCGGTTCTGCCGGTGCGTTCATTTCCGGCATTGTCACCGGTGTTACAGGGGTTTGCGGGGCAGTTACCGCCGCTGATTGCAGGGTTGCCGCAGGGCTGGTCTTTAGCTGCTGCAGCTCATAAAAGAAGGTGCCTATTGCGCTGCCCACCAGCACAAAGAACAAACCGGTAAATATATTATAACGCAACGCCGGTTTGGCCTTACGGGTAAATAAGATCAGAATGCCTGCCACCACAGCCAATATAAGGCCTTGCCACAAAGAGTGTATCAGGGTCCAGCCAATGGCGCGGACCATATCATTTGATAAGGTGTGCATAATAAAGCGGTTTACAGATTATAGCTTATCAGGATCTATTTTATTTAAGAGGGCTTTTATTTCATCCAGCTCATTTTTGGATGTTTTTTTATTACCCAGCAATTGCAATAACAACGTAGTGGCGGAACCGTTAAAGGTGGTTTCCAGGAAACGGTCCAGCAGCAGGCCTTTGGTAGATTTCTCCTCCAGCACCGGGCTATACACATGCTTCATACTGCTCTCATCCCGGGCCAGCATTCCCTTGTCGGTCATGATCTGCATGATCTTTAAGGTGGAGGTATATTGCACGGAACGTTTCTCACCGTTCAGGTGGTCATTCACAAAACGTACGGTAGAAGGCCCGTGCTGCCATAATACCTGCAGGATCTCCAGCTCGGAGCGGGTAGGCTCTGCAGGCGCATTATTCTTAGCATCTTCTTTCATGATGTTAAAGGTACGAATCAATTCGTACGAAACAAGTATAAGGTTATATTTTTTTAAAAAAAGTGGATGAGCGGTTACTGTTAACAATTAGATAATACCTTCTTTACCTTATGTTCATATGGCTTTATTACTCTTGCGGCTGCAAAAAACCTATAGCAGCTAAACGTATGAGAACTAAACAATTATTGCCGCTTGCCATGCTGGTTATACTGGCTGCATGCTCCAAAGATGAACCGCATGACCCTGTGCTGAACGAAGACCCGTCTACCTTTACAGAAATTGGCTCCCTGGATATCGGAGAAACCGGCGCTGCGGAGATCAGCGCCTATGACCCGGCCACGAAACGCCTGTTTGTGGTGAACAATGACGAGGTGAATAAAATAAACAAAATAGATGTAATAGATTTTGCCGATCCTTCCAAAATGACGGTGATCAAATCCATTACTCCTAACAGCGGCGCAGTGAATAGCCTGTCTGTAAGCAACGGTAAGCTGGCTGCCGCTATAGAAGCCCCGGACAAACAGCAACCCGGCAAAGTAACGGTATACAACACCAGCGACTATACGGAAATTAAAACGATCCCTACCGGCGCTTTACCGGATATGATCACTTTTAGCCCGGACGGGAAATATATTCTTACGGCCAATGAAGGCGAGCCCAGTGCAGATTATACGAATGATCCTGTAGGTTCTGTATCCCTGATCAGCGTTAACGACAATTACAGTGTGGTAAATATTGACTTCAGCGGTTTTGCCTCCCAGCAGGCAGCCCTGGCGCTGAAAGGCCTGCGTGTGTTTGGTCCGCATGCTTCTTTTGCACAGGATATAGAGCCGGAGTACATTACCATTTCACCGGATTCCAAAACGGCCTGGGTAACCCTGCAGGAAAATAATGCCATTGCTAAAATTGATATAACCACTAAAACAGCTACTGATATTTTTCCGCTGGGCTTTAAAGACTATAACGTGGAGGCCAATGCCGTAGACCTGTCTGACAAAGACGGCGGTGTTAGCTTTAAAAAATGGCCTGTAAAAGGTATGTATCAGCCGGATGCCATTGCCGTATTACAGAATGGCGCTGTACCCTACCTGTTTACCGCTAACGAAGGCGACGTGCGCGAGTATGATGGTTTTGAAGAAGCTAAACGCATTAAAAGCATTACCCTGGACCCTGCTGCTTTTCCCAATGCAGCCGATCTGCAGAAAGACGAGCAGCTGGGCCGCCTGAACATCACCACTACCCTGGGCGATGCCAATGGAGATGGCTTATATGAAACGCTGTATTCCTTTGGCGCCCGCTCTTTCAGCGTATGGAACGGCAATACCGGCGCTATGGTGTTTGACAGTAAAAATGAGCTGGAAGCAAAAACCAATGCTGCGGGTTATTATGATGATGGCCGCAGCGATGATAAGGGTGTGGAGCCGGAAGGTATTGCCCTGGGCCTGGTAGGTAACAAGAACATTGCGTTCATTGGCATGGAAAGAGCCGATGCGGTGGCCGTGTATGATGTAAGCAACCCTATGGCCCCGGTGTACCTGCAGCTGCTGAAATCCGGCGATGCGCCGGAAGGCGTGCTGTTTGTGGCGGCTAAGGACAGCCCTACCAAAAAGAGCCTGTTAATTGTTAGCAGCGAAAATGATGGCGTGATCAAAGTATACTCGCCAAAGACGTTATAATTTTTCCATCTATTGTAAATACGCCAGCCCCGTACTTTGTGTGCGGGGCTTTTGCTTATCAAAACATCTTCTTCCAGAAACGGCCGGTATCTTTAACGGCCGGCGGCTCCACGATCGCTGCTTTGTTCAATGCCGTATCATTCGTCATTTTCCTGATCGCGTTTGCCAGTGGCGCTGCCTGCGGGAGCAGCGGGGTTGTTGGCTGCAGCGGAAAAAATTCATTTTTAACATCCAGCCCAATGGGAAACTCCGTACGGTGCACCCATTCTGCTTCCTCCAGCGCAGCTGCAGGCGGCATTTTCATTTTCTGATCTAAGCTGG
>NZ_DATCRF010000410.1:0-4531 GCF_036569125.1 Chitinophaga sp.
CTGTTGCGCCGGTGCTCGCCAACTTTTACGGTATTATTTTAAATACAACCGGGAAAGATGGTACGCTCGTACCTCAGCTTCGTATGCGTAAAGCCAGCGACCTGGAAGTGCTGAGCTCCACCATAAAAATTACGCCGGTGCTGATCACCGGTTTTATGAGTGATGTGGTGAAAGCCAGCAAGGCCGATGGTAATTATGAATATATACAGCTCATGGCCACACGGGACATTGATTTTTCAGTAACGCCTTTTTCCGTAGTAACCACTAACAATGCCAATGCCTCCACCCCAACAGGATATCCTGCCCAGGGATGGGCCACCGGCGGCTTACGCACCTATAAGTTTAATCTTACCTCAGGCAAGGCCGCTAAAGGCACCTTCTTTTATGTGGGCGGCACTGCAAAAATGATCAATGGCGAAGTATCAACGGATATAAGCGCTGCCAACTGGATAAGCCCCTATAATTACACCACTAATGGCGGAGCGGATTTTGGCACTAAAACCACCAATTTACTGGCTAATAGCGGGAATGCTTTTGGAATGGCGGTGTTTGAAGGTACAACGGTAACGGTTGATACCGAACCGGTAGATGTGATCTTTATATCCACCGGCGGCAGCTTGTACACAGCCGGTCCGCCTGCGCAGGGTTACCGTATCACCAATACAGACTGGTATGATGTGAAGAACCCGCGCACACGGAAGGATCAGCCGTTCTATAGAAGCGGCACCAATACCCTGGCGCTTACCTATAACACTTCAGATCTGGGTATTTTTAACCTGCTGGGCGGGGAATACAGCACGGCTTTGGGAAGATGGACAACTGCCAGGAGCCAGCATAATGTTTTGCTCACCAAAACATCCCTGCTCACTGAAATTGAAACGCCGGAATCAACTAAGCTGAAATAATGACTATCCTTTGAATAACAAAAAAGAGCGTTGCACCCGGTGTAACGCTCTTTTTTTGTTAGATTTGCTTAGTTATTAGGCCCCAATATGAATAAGAAAGCAACCCCATGGATCTTTGTAACCCTGCTTGGGTTATCCATTGTGTTCCTGTTTATTTTAGTGCTGGCAAATTACAGGTCCAGGTTTGAGGTACCGGTGACCACTTTCTTTTTCCTGCTTGTTATCTGCGACCTGGCAGCTACTTATTTGCTTACCAAAGCGCTCAGGAGCGCAGCTTCCTATTCCGGTACGGTAATGAAGGGCAACCTCAAATTAACCGGGCCTGCGGTAATATTTTTTCTCATCCTGCTTATTGGCTACAGGTTCAGGCCGGTTGAAAAAAGCCCGCTTTTTAATATGGCTATTTATGTAGCGGCGCCGGCCGGTGATCCTGCGAGGCCGGAAGGCACTATCAGCATTCTTGCTGATAACGATGTTATAAACGCTGCCATTGATGTGAACGGGAAAGCCATGTTCCCCAACCTGAACCGGGATCACCTGGGCGATTCCCTGCACCTTACCTCCAGGATCGAAGGATATAAGATCTCAAAAAATAATGATACGGTGCTGCCTGTGCCGGGCGCAAGAGGTATACAGCTTAAGCTGCTGCCGGCAGTAGATTCGATATTGTATGTGGGATATATTTTTAAGCGTAACAATATACCGGTGGCCCATGCAACGGTGAAGTTTTCTGACTACCTGAAAAATGTGCAGACAGATGAAGAGGGCATGTTCCATGTTTACCTGCGCGCAAAACCCGGTGAGCGGGCCGATGTAATGGTTTTTAAGGACCAGGTAATGCGCTATTCAGACAAGATCTATCTAGGGAAGAACATTAAAATTGTTATTGATGATTAAGCGGCTGACCTGGATAATAATGACAGCGCTGCTGTTTTGCAGCAGGCCTGCTTTTTCCCAGGCAAAGGAATATGGTTTTCAGTTTGAAGTGCTGCTGAGCGGCAGCAAAACAAAAGCTGCCGCCAACATTACTTTTTTATTTAACGGCAGCAGGCAATCTACCAACACGCAGGGAATGGCCTACATTACGCTGGACAACCGCAACAGGCCGCCCATCAACATTCGCCCGGTAGATGAAAGGGAATACACCATTGTTGGCAATGAGGTCATTTACCTGCCGCCCAATGCCAACATCATAACCACGGTTACCATTGTGCGCTCATCCCAGAAAGAAGCGGCAGCCGCGGAAGAAATAAGCAAATTATACCGGCAGCAGAATATAGACCGGAAAGAGATGGATAGTATCAGGCGAACGAACCAGGTCATGTATACGCAAATGCTTAACCGGCAGGATTCCATCCTGAAAACAGTGATGAAAAATTTTAAGGTAACGGAAAGCGATCTGCGCTCCGCACGTGAGCTCATGGAAGGCCGTGACAAATACTTTGGCATTATTTCCGGGAACCTGGAAGGCTACCTGAACGAAGCCAAAGATGTAAGAGATGCTTTTCAGAACCTGGTACTGTACTCACTGGAAAATCCCAAATCATTCAAGCTGCTGGATTCAACTATAGAAGTATATAATCAATACTACAATCAGCTTAATAATACGAACGCCGAATGTGAAAAGGCCGTACAGGACTACTGGAAAAGCTATGAGCTGGCTATGAGCTATCATAACCTGGTTGATTTTTCCATTAACAATATACACCGGGCCAGCATTATACCGCTGAATGCTTCCCTGATCAGGAAAATAAACACTTACCTGAATGAGCCATCTAAAAAAAAGCGGAACACCTTAAAACAGGAGCTGATCCTGGAATTAAACAGCATTCTGCCTGTTTTTGATAATAACATCGGGATCCTGGATGTAAAAATTAAAGGCTTTATTACTAACCTCAAAGCAAAGAGAGATTTTCAGGGAGAATGACCTTTTTTGTTTAACCGCAAAATCTTTTTTATGAAAAGCAACCCCTCTGTACTTTTAGCAGCGCTGCTGTTACTGGCCGCTTCCTGCGGCGATTCTTTAGGCGACCTGGGAGGCCTGGTAGGTAATTATGTACACAACTTCTCTAATCAATGGGAAGTGGTAAAAGGCAAACCCACCGGCCTTTTTTTCTTTAATGTCTCTGATGTGGATAGCTCCAAAGGCACCGGCAACCTGGCAATAAATGAGAACACCCCGGCAGAAACCTACCTGCTGAGAGGCACCTTTGATAACCTAAAGGTGAGCATCCATTACCTCACAGATGCTGAGCGTAAAGCTATTGATGGCATAGATACCAATGGCCCGCTGGCCGGCACGGCTTATAAGGGCTTGCTGGATACCCTGCGCAAGCCGGTGATATTAAGAATGGTGAACACGGCCGATGGTACAGATTCCCTGGTGCTTAAACAGGGCTTCTGAAGCCATTACTGGTTATTGTTATTCTGCGGGGCAGCAGGTTTCTTTACCGGCGAAGCGCCATCTTCCATGATCATATAGCTGGCCTGTTTAAGCCCCTGGTTGGCGTTTACCCGTTTTTCAACATCCCCGTAATGGTTGTTGCGGATCAGTACATTGGAAGTATTGGTGCCTACACCGCCCAGTGTAATGGCTTCTTTGGCGGTATTAATGCTGTTATCTTCTATAATAACATCCGTAACGGAATTAGGATCTTTACCGGTAGAGGTGATGATGCAGCTGTAATCATACAGCCGGTTGCGCCGTACCAGCGCCCCTATGTTTAAACCAGCGCCACCGGAGCCAATGAGGTTAATGGACTGGTAACCGGAATGCTGATCGCCGGCGCCATACCAGTGGCTGTAATTGCCCTCGCGCAGCTCACACTCCACCACATCATTATACCAGCTGGGCTGCTTGCCATGATACAGCAAAGAGCCCCGGCATACAATACCATCGCTCCGGCGCATTTTTAAACCGGCTATTACACAGTTCTGGGCAGAGCCGTATAACTGGTACGCCCCTCCGTCGGAAACCTCGTTATTTACAAAGTATAAATTTTGCCGTACAGTGGTAATGCTGATAACAGAGCTGGCATCAGGCGCTACCAGGAAGGGCTGATCCAGCTGAACAGCATCGGCCGTATGGCCGGTAATGCGCCTGAACTGCCCGGCGCCTCTGCCTTCAATGATAAATACACCGCCGCCGTTCCATTTATTGGCGGGCGCCTGAATGCTGCCGCCGGGCAGGTTAATGGTATTGCCGTTTGCGCTGGCTATTGGGCCGGCATAGGCGCCACCACCGCCATCCAGGGTCATTACCTCACGGTCATTGGTGTAATCAAATGGTATAATGTTCCTGGCCTCATACAGGTCACGGCTTTCAACGATCGTAGCGCCGTATGCGTAACCATCTGCCTGTTTATAACAATCTTCAAATATTAATCCTTTGGACTGGATGGTCATGTAGGGCTGGTTAATGCCGGTATTATTCCTGGTGAACCGGCAATGCTGTATAAAGCCGGTACCGGCAACAGTGTACATACCGCTGGCATTAAAATCGCAGTTACGCACTTTCAGGTTGTTGCCGCGAATTACAATACCGGTTTTGGTCCAGCGGCTGTTGAGCTCTGCATCCACAGAATCACGGCTGGCTTTTGTGCGGTACATTTTGCTGCTCATTTGTG
>NZ_DATCRF010000411.1:0-17665 GCF_036569125.1 Chitinophaga sp.
GTATGGTACGCTTACCAGGGAGGCATTTGATATTGTAAATAATGTGTTTATTCATACAGAATCTACGGTGCGGCCGGTTTTCAGGTTAACGTATGCCCGGTCTTTTGGCGGAAGCGGGTTAAAGAGTGCTGCCAGGAAGGAGGAGGGCGCAAAGGATGAAAGGGACAGGATCAGGAAGGAGTAGGAGGGAAGAATAAAATATTCCTTAACTTGTTTACTACAACCCAGCAACATGCTCAACACCATAAAAGAAAGTTTGTGGACGCAATTCGGAGCAAGTATCGATATGCTCAAAAATGCGATCACCGCATACCCGGAAGATCATTGGGAAAACAACAGGAAGTTTTTTTACATTACTTATCATACCCTGGTATTCCTGGATTACTACCTCACCATTCCGCATAAGAACAATCCTGCCTCATTACCCTTTACGCTTGCAGCATCTGAAGATGAAATAGACCCCGATGCGCTGGATGATATAATGCCCAACCGCATTTACAGTAAAAATGAACTGCTGGACTATCTGCAATTAAACCGTGAAAAGTGCCGCCAGGTGATTACAGGCTTAACGGAAGAAAGCCTGGAAGAACGATGGATAGAGGATGGAGGCGATATGAATTATGCCGTGCTGGAAATATTATTGTATAATATGCGGCATGTGCAGCATCATGCAGCGCAATTGAATATGCTTTTGCGCAGGCAGATGGGAAGTGCGCCGGGGTGGGTTGCAAGGGGGAAGGAGGAGGTTTGAGTGGTGGCTATGTTACTTTGTGGCGTTCAAAAGTTCTTGCATAAGATCATGCAAGGGAATAGCAATCACACCTTCACGTATGGAAAATCTTTCATTGCCGGAATAAACAACATAGCGTCTGTCGGCTTTTATGTCCTCGCAAGCGATATGAAAGCCTTTCGACAAAGAAGGGGCGGAGCTACGTTTTACTTCGATGGCCCATTTTTCATTACCTGAAAATTCCAGGATAAGATCGATTTCCGCCCCGCCTGGGGTACCATAGTAAAAAGGCAAAGCGTTGGACGGTGCAACGGAGAGTAGATTTTCAATGACAAAACCTTCCCAGCTTCCTCCCACAACGGGATGGCCCAGCAGATCATTATAAGCGGAAATATTCAGCAAAGCATGCGTTATGCCGCTATCGCGTACATAGATCTTCGGAGCGCGTACAAGCCGCTTACCGACATTGAATGTCCAGGGTTGCAAACGTCTGACAAGTAATAGATCGACCATAAGATCAAGGTAACGCCCGACTGTGACGGCAGACACTTCCAGGTTTCGAGCCAATTGCGCGGCATTCATTACGCCACCCTGGTTATGCGCAAGCATCGTCCAAAAACGATCAAGAGCCTGGGCAGGAATGCGTGGGCCTAATTGGGGAATATCGCGTTCAAGATAGGTTTTGATAAAATCACGGCGCCATTCCAGGCTGTTTTGATCGGATGCTGCCAGCAGGCTTTCGGGAAATCCACCCCGCAGCCAAAGTTGAGTGATCAATCCGGAATTTTGCGCGGTATATTCTAAGACATCGATGCCATGCATCTCGATGTAGGCGATGCGCCCAGCCAGTGATTCACTGGATTGCTGTAAAAGATCAATTGAGGCTGATCCCAAAAAAAGGAACTGCCCGGCTTTATTACCTTTGCGGCGCTCTCTATCGATAATGCCCCGTAGTGAAGCAAACATTTCCGGCTTACGTTGCACTTCATCCAGGATAATCAGCTTTTCCCTGTTTTCTGCATGGAAAGCGGTAATATCCCGCACCCTTTCCAAATCAAGCGTATTTTCCAGGTCAAGATAGACCGAAGGAATATTTTCGGAGATGTTCAGGGCAATGGTTGTTTTGCCAATCTGACGTGGCCCCATGAGTGCAACCGAAGGACTGCGCTGAAGGGATTCCCATATCTTATTTTCGAGTCTACGCGGTATCATCTCTGCAAATATAACATAAAATGTTCGATTTGCAGGGTAAAATGGTATTTAAGTATGCAATTATAACATGAAATGTTCGATTTGCATGGTTGAACCGTCTATAGCCATTCTTGATAATATGTGAGAAAAAATAATATATTTGTTGATTGTCCACGTAATTTTGGGTCATATTATTTCCCGGCTTCTATGAAAAATAACCTTTCTAATCTACTAACAGGGCTTGCTTTCGCCGGACTATTAATTGGATCAGCCCATATGCAAATGCAGTTAAAGAATAAGCCTCAGGTCTTTATGCTATTATTGGGCGTGCTTACCCTGATCTCATTTTTTACGAAGTATAAGACCATTTCGACCATCTTGTTATACATGCTTCTCGCAACATTATTGTATATGACCTATTTTTCCCTGACCTATTTGGTTATTACTGGTAGTGATGACTGGCTGGGGATCTATGGTATAATGACAGGCCTGATCTTATCTCCTTTAACAATACTACTTTATCACAAAATGAAAAGAAGGAATAAGAAGATGGAAGTTGCGGTGACAGCAATTTTTGTATTTGTAACAACACTTGTTTATATCAACTACGAGCTACTGCAATAAGCCTTTTTACTTCAACAACGTTACGGCACCTTTTCTTTCCACCTCCCCGCAGAGGGTTTTTGCCTTTATCCAGTATACATAAGCCCCTATTGGCAAAGGCTGGCCTTTATAGCTGCCATCCCAGCAATCCTGCGGATTATGGGTTGAAAAGACCTGTACGCCCCAGCGGCTGTAAACATTAAACTCCAGGGAAATGACCGGTCCCCAATACTTCAATCCAAAGCAATCATTCTGCCCGTCACGATTAGGAGTGAACGCTGTTGGTATTGGGTATGTGCTGATGGCGGTAGTGAGGTCCACTGCTACGGTAACAGAATCTTTCCGGGAACAGGCGCCATCGATCATGGTAAGGTGGTAAGTAGTGGTTTGCTGCGGTGCTACCACCTGCCGGCGCTCCGTAAGATTGGTAAGGCCAGGGGCTGGTTCCCATTGGTATTGGGCGCCGCCGCTTGCTGTGAGCATGGCGGAGCCGGTGGAGCAGTTAATATCGTTTGACTTTGTTACAGCGGCATTCAGCTCACTAACGGTAACGGGCACTTGCAGGGTAGTGGTGCCACCGCAATCATTATCTGTGATATTGACAGTATAGACAGTTGTTTGCCCGGGGGATACCTGGAGCTGCGCATTGGCGCCTAAAGGAGCATTATCAGGGTCCAGCCATTGGTAGGTATCGCCACCGGAGGCTTCCAGCAGAAGGGATGTTCCTTTACAGATATCCTTAATGACAGGCTTCACTTCAGATATACGTTTAGGCCTTACAGATACCATCACATTCTCCTGAACGGTGCACCCGTTGCTGGTAGCCGTAAGAGTATAAGTGGTGGTCACCTGTGGAGCGGCTATTGGATTGGCGATTGCCGGGTTGTTCAGGCCAGTAGCTGGCGCCCAGCTGAATGTGGTATTGGCTGCACTGGACGCTGCTGACAGCTGCGCATTGCCGCCGGCGCAAATGCTGGCATCTGCGCTTTTGGTGATGAAAGGAAGGGGGACTACATTCAACGTAATGGTAGTGCTGCCCTGGCAGCCGTCGTCCGTTGTGGCCATCACCGTATAGGTAGTGTTGGCTGCGGGCGTAGCAACGGGATCTGCCACATCTGTCACAGAAAGCCCGTTAGCGGGCATCCAGTTATAACTTAATAATCCCGGTGTGGCATTCAGCTGTACGGAAGCGCCTTCACATACATTCACGGTAGCAGCAGGAAAGGAAACGATATCGCAGGGTACGTTGAGATGGGCCAGGTAATCCTCTACCTCCCCATCTGTGGCTACGCTGGAGGCAGATGATACGGCTGCCTGGTCGGAGGAGATGCGGAAACGGAAACCAAAATCCCGTACTGCACCATGAGTGAATTTAGCGGGAAGCCCTGTCCAATCAAGATGGGCCGTTGTAGCCAGGGGTGGTACGGTTACTATTACCCGCTCACCCGGTTCAAAGGTGCCGCTACGGTCATAGTCGAACCAGCCGGAAACGTATGCATTAACGCCGGTAGTGTTAGTAACGGGCAGGTCTAAACTGTAATTGCCGCTGCCGGTATAATCAGGAAAAGTAGTAAGCGCATCTTCATCAACGCCGATAGCATTATCATCCAGGCTGCTGGCAGGGTCTGCGTCCCCTGGAACGTTACCCAGCTTAAGGGCAGCGGATTGGCTGATGGACGGAAAAGGAGGATTATAATTGCATTGATCGTTAGATGCGTATACCCATCGGTGTTGTGCCAGGCCATAGCTGGAGGGAAGGTCGCCACGGTCCACGGGAGCAAATATGCCAAAGGCTACCGCCATACCGCCCCGGGCTGTTCTGTCCATATGCACTTCTACCTGCAAAGTGCCGGAAACAGGAGCGTTGGTGGCCATGAGCGGATTTTGCCCGATCGCCAGGCCACCGGGCAACGCGGTAGGCTCATGTGTATCAGTAATAATTATTGTTTGGGTGCCGCAGCCTGTTAACGGGTTGCTGGTCTGGGGTGAATTGCGAAAGAACTCCAGGATATTCCAGTTGCTGCCGGAGGTGACCAGCGTTGTATTTTCTACCGGTTTAAGGCTGGCTTCCGCATCTGCCGCGCAAAAAGTAAAGGGGGCAGGTATGCCGTTACGGGTGGCTGTTATTGCCATGGTAAAAGCAACGCTCTGTGTTGTAGAGGTGCTTAATAGGGCCGGCCTGATATTGGGGTCAGTGAAATCATATAAAAAGTGCAGCACTGCACCCGACCAGGTATTCATTGTAGCAGGAGCTGGCGTTGGGCCTGATACATTGGAAAAAGTGATTGTGACGTTCAAGCCATCGGTAGTAGTGAATGTTTTGCTGGCGCCATTGCTCAGGGTAAAACCATTCCAGTTAAACCACCATACGGAGTTCTTTAAAACACCGTTGCCGGAATCAGCATACTGGGCGAAGGCTGGCAGGCTAACAAATAAGAGTAATAACAATAGTGTACAGGGCTTTGTCATTCGAATAGGCAGCTAGGGATCGTAATTAATTTTGACTGATGGGCTTTACAACTAAAGTATGGTTAACGGGTGGCAAGTTACGGAGAAAATGGTTGTATTTTAAATTTATAGAAAATATGAAAGGTTAATTCTTCTGTTGGAGCAGGACAGCTCACAGCACGTTCCTGATCAGGTATCTTTCCGGTTCTAAACCAATGGAAAAAGCTTGCAGCTATAGCTATATCATATCAAGATACGATAATAGGAATTGTATAAAAAGACTAACCTTTCGTTACGCAAACCATAGCCAGCTGCTTTATCGGTTTAGTCCATGGTAAGGCGATGAAACCCCGGTTGAACAATCAGTTATTGGTTATTTATATTTCCTATATTTGATCTATAGCCTATTAAGCTTATTATGTAAAGAATTTCAGCAATGCAAATTTCTTTCTTCCAAATGAAAAACGCAATTACTCATCCTCTGCGAAAATTATCCTTTACAATAAAACGCTTTATATCCTTACTACCGGCCTTTGTAATGCTACTGCTTCTTTACTGCATCCATTCATGTAGCCCTGGTAATCCGGAATCGTCTTCGGCACGTATTGAAGTATCGGCCAAAAGCATGGCTCGAAAGGAATTTATTGTTTCTTTGACCATTAATGGGAAAAATTTCTGGGCCAACAAGCAAACCTATACATTCAACAATGAAGGAAACAGTGTTGTTAATATTAACAAAGAAGAATGCGGTTTACTGCTACTGAAATTCGATGATGGTTTTGTTTCAAGAATGATAGTAGCTCCCGGAGACCGGGTAATGATCAATATTATCACCGATGCACAAGGCCGCCCCCGGATAGAGTATAAAGGTAGTAATGCAACAGGCCATCAGTTCTTCAATTCATTGGAAAGGGCATTCATTCAGGATGTTAATAACCCTTACCGCCTGGATACTAATATTGCAGTCATCAGGCATAAGATACAATTGAAAATGGAGCAGGAACTGTCGGATTTGAAAAAACTGCTTGGTAAGGGGAAAATAAGCAGGGCATATGAAATGCTGGCCGAACTGGACATCCGGTATTATTATGCAGCCAGCCTGGCGGACGCCATGTGTAGCAAGTATTATGCTGCCAGGATTGACCATAAGAACAAGAATGCTGTTGCCCTCTTTAGCAAAAAGTATGGCAAAGCATGGGAACAGGCTTTCACTACAATGCCACTTCATTCAGATAAGGCGCTTTCATCAGAATATTTCAGGTATTATGTCCATCTTTACTATGAATGGTATTTAGGTCAATATGCACCGGAAAAGAGCGGGCTCCTGGCATCCGACACCGCTGGTATGCAGGGCCTGCGAAAACAGGAAGGAGTGCATATATTGAACTACGCCGTAATAGACAGGAATTTCAAAGACAGTATATCAGAATATTTAAAAGCAGAATATCTCTATTACGCTATGCGCCGTGGAGGATATGAACAATCGCTGCTAACACTTTATACAAAGTTTCATGAACAATATCCCGGTAGCCTCTATACATCTTTTCTGCAGATAGAAGCAGACAAAATCCTTGCATTTCAACACGCGAAGGACGGAGATTTTACTCCGGAGCAGGTATTCCTGACAGGATATCAGGATATCAATTCCATGTCGGAGCTTGGCAATGTGTTAAAAAATGGGCCTTATTACATTGATATCTGGGCGACATGGTGTGCTCCATGCAAGGAAGAATTTAAGTTTAACGCATCATTATCAGCGTTGTTGCGTGAGTTTAAGGTAAAACCTCTTTATCTTTCCATTGATAAGGATGGTGAAGATGAAGACTGGAAAAATATGGTCAAATATTATAAATTACCTGGCCTCCATTTGCGGGCGACGGATAGCCTTAGAAAAAATATTATGAAGGAATTCGGAAAAGATATGCTGTTTACCATTCCCCGTTATATGATCATCAATAGGGAGGGAATTATTATTAATAGCGATGCTGAACGGCCCAGCAGGCTTGATTATCTCAGAGAGCAAATAATTAAGCTATAATGATTAGCAATTCAGGAGATCTGTTGCCCCTTCCCATGTGCCAAACCTGTCAGCATTAGAAGCATCAAGATAAGATAACAGAAATTGTCTGAAAAGATTATCCTATCATTTTGGTAGACTAAATTTTTATTCTATTTTTGCGCTGCCAGATACATATTTCAGTATTATCTGATAGACTGGAATAATGACAACAAGAATCAGGAAACCATGAGAAGATCAACTTTACTATTACCAGCTTTATTCTGTTCACAACCCTTATTTGTAAGCATAAGCTGTTATTGTAGCAACGCTTAATTCGCGCAGATAATACGTCAACCATAGCCAGTTGCTTTTCCCGGCAGCTGGTAGATATGCTATTGCCCTGAAGGCAATGTATTCCTTCCATTCTTATAATCTAAACACGCATGTTCAAGAAAAATGTAACACTCGTGCTTGCGCTGCTGTTCAGCACAGTGATTTTTGCGCAGCAAAAACAAATACGGGGGCAGGTGCTCGCTGCGGAGAACAAGCAGCCACTGCCCGGAGTGACCGTAAAGATCAACCGCACCACACTGGGTACTACTACCGACCAGGATGGCCGTTTTCAGCTGAACATTCCTGGCAGCAAAACAGTGCTTTCGGTTTCGTTCATCGGAAGGGAAGCAGTGGAAACAGAAGTACGCGAGGAGGATGCAAACATCACTATTCTCCTGAAGCCAGCCAATACCACGCTGGATGAAGTAGTGGCAGTGGCCTATACCAATGTAAAACGCTCAGGGTATCCGGGCGCCGTGTCCACCGTAAGCTCAGACAAGATCAATAACCGGCTTACACCTAATGTTACCAATGCTTTACAGGGCCTGGTAACCGGCCTGCAAACTACTTCGTCTAACGGGCAGCCGGGCAACAGCTCCACCATACGTATACGCGGCGTAGGCTCTATCAACGCTTCCAGCGCACCGCTGTTTGTTGTGGATGGCGCTCCGTATGAGGGCGACATCAATGCGCTGAATGCGGCAGACATTGCATCTATCAGCGTATTGAAAGATGCTACTGCGGCCAATCTTTATGGCTCACGGGCCGCCAATGGGGTGATCATCATTACCACCAAGCAAGGCAAAAAAGGGGAGCCCGCAGTGAACATTACCTTTAACCAGGGATGGAGCAGCCGCGCAGTAAAAGACTATGATAAGCTCAACACCAACCAGTATTTTGAGCTTTATTGGGAGGCGCTGCGTAACAAACAGCTCACTAACGGGCAGTCGCCTGCACAGGCAGCAGCAACGGCCAGTGCGCGCGTGGTAGCTGACCTGGGCATCAATCCATATGGCCCTAATTACCTGCAGCCGGTAGGTACAGACGGAAAGATAGTAGCCGGTGCACGGCCTTTGTGGAACGATGACTGGGAAAAAGGCATACAGCAATCCGGAAAATATACACAGGCACAGTTGAGCTTCAGCGGCGGCAGTGATAAATCCACCTATTATGTTAGCGGCGGTTATGTGAATAATGAAGGCGCTTACATAGGCTCCGGTTTTAAACGTTATAATTTCAGAAGCAACCTAACGTTACAGGCTAAACCCTGGTTAAAAGCAGGTGTGAACCTGAGTGGTTCCAGCGCTGCACAGGATTATCCTGCATCTTCCGATTCGCGTACAGACAACGTAGTGTTGTTTGGAAGAACGGTGCCCGGCTTTTATCCCATTTACCAGCGTAACCCCGACGGTTCCTATAAGCTGGATGCCAATGGACAAAAGCAGTTTGATTACGGCGCTTACCGCCCCTCTGCAGCCCTGGCCCGTGAGAACCTGATAGGCTCCTTACCGCTGGATAAGAACCGGAACAGCAATGAGAACGTATCTGCCAGAACATTCCTGGAAGCATCGCTCACCAAAGCCCTGCACTTTAAAACCAGCTATAACATTGATTATGTAAATGGCAACTCACTCTTTTATACCAACCCTACTGTGGGTGGCGATGCGGAGATAGGCGGCGCTATCACCAAATCCAATAACAGGGAGCTGAGTTATACCTGGAACAACATACTTACCTATGATGCCGACCTGTTAGGCGGGCATCACCTGAACCTGCTGGCCGGTCATGAATACTATTATTACAATTACAGCACCCAGAGCGGCAACCGGCAAAAGTTTGCATTACCGGGCCTGTACGAGCCTGCGGCTGCTTCGCAGTTAAATGACTTTACAGGTATTTCAGATAACTATGCAAAGCTGAGCTTCTTTGGCCAGGGCCAGTATAATTATCTGAATAAATATTATTTCACCGCATCTGTAAGAAGGGATGGCTCTTCCCGTTTCTCGCCGGATTCCCGCTGGGGTACTTTCTGGTCTGCCGGTGCATCCTGGCGTATTGCAGAAGAGGCGTTCCTCCGCTCTGTGAGCTGGCTGAATGCACTTACATTAAAGAGCAGCTATGGCGCTTCGGGTAATGATAACCTGAGCACCTATTATGCTTACCTGGCGCTTTTTGATATCCAGAACAACCTGGGCAACGGTGGCGTGATCACTTCCAGGCTGGCTACACCGGGCCTGAAATGGGAAAGCAATCTTAACCTGAACATAGGCCTGGATTTTGGTTTGTTTGACAACCGCCTGTATGGCACCATCAACTATTATAACAGAACCAGCAAGGACCTGTTGTATGCAAAGCCTATGGCGCCATCCACCGGCTTCGGCTCTATCAGCGCCAACATCGGCGCCCTGCGCAATACCGGTGTGGAGCTGGAGCTGAATGTGATACCCGTAAGCACCCGCGATCTCAAATGGAGTATAGGCCTGAACGTTGCACATAACAAGAACAAGATCACGGAGCTGCCGCAAAAGGAAATTATCAGCGGTACCAAAAAGCTGACGGTAGGTTCCTCCATCTATGAATTTTACCTGCGTGAGTGGGCCGGCGTGGATCCGCAGAACGGTAACCCGCTCTGGTACCAGAGCGGTGCAGATGGTAAAAAAGTAACCACCAGCAACTACGCCTCCGCCACCCAGTATTATGCAGGTTCTGCTTTGCCGGATGTTACCGGTGGCTTCACCAATACGCTTAATTACAAGAATATCGAGCTGTCATTCCTGTTAGCTTACAGCATAGGTGGTAAGGTGCTGGACCTGGATTATGTATCCCTGCTCACAGGCGGTTCCAGCCCTGGCCGCAACTGGTCTACAGAGCTGCTGGAGCGCTGGACGCCTGAGCACACCAGCACAGATGTGCCTAAGCTCACTACTGATAACCTGAACTGGACCTCCAGCTCTACCCGCTTCCTGTACAGCGCCACCTATGCGCGCCTGAAAACAGTGTCGCTGGGATATTCACTGCCTAAACAGCTGTTGTCAAGAATAGGCATCAGCAGCGCGAAAGTATATGCGCTGGGTGAGAACCTGCTTACTTTCTATGGCCACCAGGGCATGGATCCGGAACAGTCTATTGATGGCACTACCTACTACCAGTATCCTGCCATGAAAACATTTTCACTGGGCATACAGGTAGGGCTCTAATGTGTAACGTTTAATACTGAATGAAAATGAAAGCAAGCAGATTTTATACATATGCCGCAGCGCTGATCATTGGTTTGTCGGCCTGCAACAAGCAGCTGGATACCGCTCCTTCCAATGCGGTATCAGAAGATATTGTACTGAAGAATATCGATAACCTTAATACTATTTCAGAAGGCACCTGGGCGGCCATGATGGATGACTTTTACGGGGGCACCTACAGTAATCCCGGATTCAAGACCATTGCGCTTACCAGCGACGCCATGGGAGATGATGTGGCGCTGATCACCACCAAATACGGTTTTCCTACTGCTTACCGTTTTACGCAGCTGAACGATAAAACGCAGGCACGCGTAAGCGCTATCTGGGGCCAGCTGTACAAGATCATCAACAACAGCAATATTATTATTGCCAATGCAGATAAGGTGGATGGCGATGCAACTGCAAAGAGCGTGGCCAAAGGACAGGCGCTGGCATTAAGGGCGCATACCTACCTGACCATTGCCTCGTTTTACCAGTTCTCTTACCTGAAAGATTCCCTGACTAAAACGGCGCCTATTTATACGGAGCCTACCACCGCCGCTACAGTGGGTAACCCTAAGGCTTCCCTGAAAGAGATCTATGAGCTGATCTTTTCCGATCTGCAGCAGGCAAAAACACTGTTAACCGGTTATGACCGCCCGGCTAAATACAAGATCAATGCAGACGTGGTGAACGGCCTGCTGGCGCGTGCTTACCTGAATACAGGCAGATGGGCGCAGGCAGCAGCTGCGGCAGATGAAGCGCAACGCGATTACCCTTTAATGGCGCCTGCTGAGTACAGCAAGGGATTCAATGATGTGAACAATACAGAATGGATCTGGGGACATCCTGAAATTCCCAGCCAGAGCGACGGCAGCTACAGCTTCCATTTCCTGGACGTATCTTCTTCCACATCCTACTACTATAGCTTTATGGCCGATCCTTTCTTTGGAGAGCTGTTTGAAGCAGGTGATATACGTAAAACACTTTTTTCGTGGGATGGTTCTGCTGCTGCAAGGGAAGGGTACCTGCAGTATAAAAAATTCAAGTTCAGGGCAGACCAGACCGCAGACCTGGTGCTGATGAGAAGCGCAGAAGCCATCCTGATCAAAGCAGAAGGGTATGCACGCGCAGGCAATCTTACGGAAGGCATTAATGCGCTGAACCAGCTGCGTACTGCAAGGGGCGCCCGTACCTTTGATCCCGCAGGAGCAACACAGGCCAACCTGGTAAAAGAAATATTGGTTGAAAGAAGAAAAGAATTGTGGGGAGAAGGGTTTGGCCTGTCCGATATTATCCGCAACCAGCTGGCCGTTGTGCGTAAGCCTTATGTGGATGCTAACGGCGATGATATAAAGGTAACGGTAGTAACGCCGGGTGGCACTACCAAGGAGGTGGTTGCCAAGTACCACACCGCACTTACTTTTTTAGATGGTACTGCCTTTGTGCCCAACAGCCCTTACTATATTTTTGCTATACCACAGGCTGAAGAGCAGAATAATCCAAACCTTAATAACTAATATAAAGCAGTCCCCTTTTTCCTTTAGCAGCAACGGGCAGGTGTATACCTGTCCGTTGTTTTTTTATCAGGGTAAAGAGATCAATCTTCCATTACCACTTTTATATGGAATAATGTGCTTGCTCCCAGGTCATTATCAGCTACCAGGTGAAGGTACCATGCTTGATCCGTAACAGCCGACAAGCAAGCGCCTTCCACCTTTTCACCTTTGAATGCAGGATCAACGCCGGACAGGTTAACAATGCCATCCAGCAACACATCTTCGCCATTCAGCTTTTGACTGATATGTTTAACCCAGCCGAAGTAACTATCTCCTATAGCGCCATCGTCATAAGTATTGCCGGTAGCTTCGCTTGACAGGATGATGAGCAATACATCTTTCTGCTCAATATAGCATAGCTCGGAAACACCGGCAAATCCGGCTAAGGAGAAAGGAATAACAAGCTTTGAAATATGGATCGCAGCCTCATCCTGCCGCTGCAAAAAATCGGGTGTGGTGATAATAAGATGGTTAACAGGATTGCTTTCATTACCACGGTTACTGAGTATGAAATGGCAGCCTGCCAGGGTAGCGCCTTCGATGTTTATACCGGGGATCTGTTGCAGGCGTTTTATAAAGGGAGCATATGAAATATAAGAGGGTTTGTTTTCCGCGAAGGGGAGAGGTAGTAGTACGCCCATTTCCCTTTCTTTTGTGGCAGCAGAGCCTAATGCCAATAAGCTCTTTTGCCCATCAACATCCACTATTACGGCTGTTTCCAGGTCGGTTTTCTTTGCCTTGGGGATCCGTTTTTCTTCGTAGTGAAAAAATGGCACCGTATTTACTTCATTGTAATTACTATCCAGTATCAGCAGCGTATTGGCATCATCGCCAATAATATACAGGTGGCCATCATAATAGTTAATAGCGGAACCGGAGGGGTAATCATTTAACAACAAGGACTTCAGCAATGTTATAGTGGCTTTCAAGATCGTAGTGATTTAAGGTGATTAAATCTACAATCTTTAAATGATACTCTTTCCAAACTAAATTTTGTAGATCCGGAAATACTTGTACATTTGTACTATATGTATAGTACAATAAGACACTGGTATGATCGACTTTAAACTAGACCCAAAGACAGGTACCCCGTTTTACCGGCAAATTATTGACCAGATCAAATTCGGTATTGCGGCCGGGAACCTGAAAGCAGGAGAGCAGCTGCCAACGGTGCGTGCATTGGCCGTGGAGCTGAAAATAAACCTGAATACCATTGCCAAAGCCTATAAGGAGCTGGAAATTCAGCGTGTATTAGAAACCCAGCAGGGAACCGGGACCTTCATCAGCGAAATAAAAATTCAAATATCAGATAAGGAGAAAAAAAGCAAGCTAAAGGAGATCTGTAATGAGTTTACAGCTATTGCATTCAGCTATGGCTTTTCAATAGACGACATCATTAAACAACTAAAAAAATAATACTATAATGAGAACAAAAAAGAATATAAAATTAGGGTTGAACCCCATTTCGAGGGTAGTCTTTTTTGTGCTGACAGGAGCTGCTGTTGGGCTTTATTATTTAGGGTTCCTGAATGTTCCGTTCCTGGTTGTATCCCTGCTTATTTCCTTATTCATCGCCAGTTCCATACACATAGCGGATCAGTGGGAGAAAGCTGTGATCCTGAGAATGGGTAAGTACATGGGTTTGAAAGGCCCCGGCATCTTTTTTATTATTCCCATTGTTGATAGAATAGATAATTATATTGACCAGCGGGTGAGGGTTACTGACTTTAAAGCAGAACAAACGCTTACCAAAGATACGGTGCCGGTAAATGTGGATGCCGTAGTATACTGGACCGTGTGGGATGTGGAAAAGGCAGCGCTGGAAGTGCAGGATTATGAAGTAGCTATTTCATACATTGCCCAAACCGGGTTAAGGGATACGATCGGGAAGCACGAATTAGGAGAGCTGCTGCAGGAAAGGGATAAGGTAGCGGAAGTGCTGCAAAAGATCCTGGATGAGCATACCAATTCATGGGGCATCACCTGCCAGAATGTAGGTATAAAAGACATTATTATTCCACAAACATTAGCGGATGCCATGAGTAAGGAAGCGCAGGCCGAAAGAGAGCGCCGGGCAAGGGTGATCCTGGGCACCGCTGAAACAGAGATCGCTGAAAAATTTGCCAAAGCAAGTGAGCAGTATGTTAATAATCCTGTTGCCCTGCACCTGAGAGCTATGAATATGTTGTTTGAAGGTTTGAAGGAAAAGGGATCTATGGTAATTGTGCCTAGCTCCGCGCTGGATTCAATGAACCTGGGCGCTACCGGTGGCTTAATTTCTTTGGCAAAGGCAAATGAGCCGTGATGCTGTTAATCTATTCTATCAAAGGCGGGCAGCTCGCCGATAGGGGCCTGGATGGCTGCTTTTAACGGGCCGGTAAATACCTTTCCATCTTGCCCTGCTCATTTGCCTTTGGGAAATAATACGGTCCTGGTGGATGTTTTATCAAGCACCGGGGCCACCATCAGGCGATCTCCCAGCATGAACTGATCTTTGACAGCTGAAAAACCCTGGTTAGGAAAAACATATTCCATGCACCGGACAACCGGTTCCCCGCTTTTAGCTGATGCGCTTACTGTTTGAAGGATGTAGGGCGTATATTTTTTCCGGAGCAACACCGCATTTTTTACCGCGGCCAGGTGTTCCTTATCCAGGATACGCCAGGGTGCAACAGAGAACTGCATCATGGGCATTAATGCGCTGCATTCAGCAGAACGCACCACCAGGTCCTGGTCAAAATTGGCAAGGCCAATGAACGAACCGTATTCTCCGCCACCGATCATATCAGGGCAGGTGAACTGGTAGCCCAATAGGCCCGCCGCAATCATGTTCGGGATCAGTTTTCTCAGATCGTTCCAATTGTGTTTTTTATCGCGGAGCCGTTCGGCCAGGGGCTGGCCGCCTCTTTTCCACATGGCGCGGTATTCATTCAGTTTATAGTAAGTGCCAAATACACCCCATAGCTCGCACTGCTCATTGGCGTTCTTTTTTTCATAGGTGAGTATATTGCCGGTATAGAATTCAATATCGCCGGCATCAAATTTAAAACCGTCAACCCCGTATTGGGAGCTCATATTATCCAGCTGCTTTTTATACCAGGCCTGCGCGCCGGGATTGGTGAGATCAAGGCATGCGCTATAGCCGTTCCACCAGCTGATGATCGCCGGTTGGGTGGCATCTTTCCATTTCAAGTCTTTATTGCCTTTGCTATCCATGATCAGGTAGCGGCCATCATTTAGCTCACGGAAGATCTGTGTATCCGGTGATATGAACGGGCTTACCCAGATCATAACCTTGAAGCCCAACTGATGTAATTCAAGGATCATTTGTTTAGCGTCGGGGAACCGGTCTTTCCGGAATTCAAACTTGCCGTAATAGTCGGCCCAGTTATCATCGATCATCAGCACACCGGGCGGAAAACCGTTGTCAATGATGGCATGGGCATACTTAAGAATATCGGTTTGGTTCTGGTTATAAACCAGCTCTATCCAGGTATTATATTGAGGGCGGGTGAACAGCAGGCTGTCGGGCATTTGGCCACTGGCCTTGAAATGCTGGTTGCTGGCGGATGTGAAGGCATCGGCCAGGGTTTTACCGGCGTTATAAATATTTACACTATCAAGGTTATCTGAGATCAGCAGCTCATTTTCCGAAAGGGTGAATTTAAAGGGCTGGTTGCTCCAGATGTACCTTCCGGAAGTAGAAAGCAAAAGTGGCGCTGACTGGTTACCATTATTATTCCCAAAAAGATCAAACTTATAACCTGGTTCATAAGGCGCCAGGTTTCCTTCGTCGACCGTTCCGCCATACCAGCGCTCACCTTTTAATAGTTTGAAATGCTTTTGACCTCTTTGCTGAGCTGCGGAGAAAAGCGGTAGTATCATGAGCGAAGCAGCAATGATGTGCTTTGTGAATTTTTGAATGGTCATGGTTTGATAGTTTCAGCAATTGAGGACGTGTGAGCTTAAATATTGGGCTTAAAATAGGTATTTATAACGGAGGATGCAATGGGGATTGGAATGACTCTATGGCTATGGACCTGAACCACAAATGCGGAGAATAAAGCCCTTATTCTACGCATAATTTGCGGAGAATAAGTTGCTCATGCGGAGAATAAGGGCTATATTCGACGCATAATGTGCGGAGAATGTATATCCATCAATTAAAGGAATGGCCTGATTTTCAATGGGATAGCGAGCAAATTAGCACGCTGCTGGCGGAAGTGCGCTACCGCCAGGGGCGGCTTTTGGGCCATATGGAGAGCTTAGGCTTCCGTTTAAAGGAAGAAGCCACCCTTCAAACCCTGACGATGGATGTTTTGAAATCCAGCGAAATAGAAGGCGAAATATTGAACCCTGACCAGGTGCGTTCCTCTATTGCACGACGTTTGGGAATGGATGTTGCGGGGCTGGTTCCTTCAGACAGGAACGTTGAGGGGGTTGTTGAAATGATGCTGGATGCAACACAGCAATATACTATGCCTTTGACTGATGAACGCCTTTTCGGATGGCATGCATCATTATTTCCTACAGGACGTAGCGGCATGCACAAAATTGTGGTAGGAGCATGGCGCGATAATGCAAAAAATGATCCTATGCAAGTTGTTTCCGGGGCTATGGGGCGTACAAAAGTACATTTTCAGGCGCCGGATGCAGATATCCTTGATAAAGAAATGAGCCAGTTCCTGGATTGGTTTAATACTGAAGAAAAACTGGATCCTGTATTAAAGGCTGCAATTGCACATCTTTGGTTCGTAACCATTCACCCTTTTGACGATGGTAATGGACGTATTACACGCGCTATCACTGATATGCAGCTATCCCGTGCTGATGGGAGCAGACAACGCTTTTATAGCATGTCTGCACAGATCAGGATTGAACGGAATAATTATTACAATATACTTGAGAGAACTCAAAAAGATACACTTGATATAACAGCCTGGCTGGATTGGTTTTTAACATGTCTTAATCGTGCTATAACTGCTACAGATGATACACTTGCAGCTGTCATCAGGAAAGCAAGATTCTGGGAACATCCGGCAGCACAATCCATTAATGAGAGGCAAAGGCTTATGTTGAATAAATTATTGGATGGCTTCCACGGCAAATTAACTTCATCTAAATGGGCTACCATTGCTAAATGTTCACAGGATACAGCGATCCGTGACATTCAGGATCTGATAGAACGTGGCCTTTTAGTAAAAGAAGCTGCCGGGGGAAGAAGCACCAGTTATGTTTTAAGTGAATGACCAGCAACGGAGAATATTTGCACCAACCCAATAAGGTTTTATTACCCTTTCTCCATCTCCCACTTATCCAGCCCCTTCGCAAAACCATCTTTTACAACCTCTTTTGCAACAAACCCCAGGCCTTCATAAAACGCCTTTGTGTGCTGGCTGGTCTCAATCCTGCAAACCGCTCCGGGATGCTGCTTTTGCAGCAATTCCAGCCTATAGCGCGTAAATAATTTGCCAATGCCCTGTCGGTGATGATCCGCATGCACCATGCCCCAGGTAAGTACAGCTGCCTGTTTTGCCGGGAAATAAGCAACACCCCCGCAGGCAAGAATGTCACCATCTTTTTCCAC
>NZ_DATCRF010000412.1:0-11971 GCF_036569125.1 Chitinophaga sp.
TTTTACATGCTCAAAAGTATCGGGCGGAACGTTCATAATGCGGCAAACATCGTTCAGCATGGTCTTTCCTTCAAACACGTAGGTGAAGTTATCTACTTTGCTATAGTTAAATTCTTCCTCGTCAAATTCATCCTTAATATCGCCGATCACTTCCTCCATAATATCTTCCAGGGTTACAATACCGCTGGTGCCGCCAAATTCATCCACCACTACGGCAAAGTGCATACGCCGGGTCTGGAACTCTGTCAGCAGGTCCTCTATCAGCTTGTGGCCATGCACAAAAAAGGGCTGGCGCATTACCTCATGCCAGTCAAAACCGGCGGTTTTGCCCAGGGGGGGCAGCAGGTCTTTGGTATGGATAACCCCTACAATATTATCCAGGTTGCCTTTATACACCGGCAGGCGGGAGAAGTGCAGGTCTGCCACCTGTTTGGCTATCTGTTCAAAAGAGCTGTCATATTCAATACCGGAAACATCCAGGCGGGTACGCATGATCTGCTTCACCGTAATGTTGCCGAATTTGAGAATGCCTTTCAGAATATTTTTTTCCTCCTGGGAGGTGGTCGGGTCTACGCTCAGCTCAATGGCTTCATCTATTTCCTGGTAGTTCACGGCGCCGCCGCTTAAACGGTGAAACAGGCGGCCTTCTATGCTGGCGCTCATATCTACAAAAAAATCGCTCACCGGCTCCAGTGTAGCATGTATAATGCTTACAAACCAGGCAAAGTAAGTGGCAAAGCGAATGTTGTTCTGCGCTGCCCATACACGGGGCAGCACCTGCCCAAAGAACAGGAGTATAAAACAGATCACTGCTATCCGTACTACCAGGGAAACTACCGGCAGGGTTTGCAGGTCTTCCATTTGGGTAATAAGGTAGTTGGTGACCATTATAAAGGCAATGGCCAGTAAAATGCCGGCTATTTGTAAAGATGCCAGTAATGATTTGGGCTTTTCCAGCAGCTTGGTAATGAGCTTCCCGCTGGTGTTCTGCCTGGTTTTCAATACGTTCAGGTCCTTGTAGTTGAGCGTAAAAAAGGCAACCTCAGCACCGGAAACTATAAAGGCCAGTAATAATAATATAAATATTACCAGCAAGTAAATAACCACGTTGGGCGTGGCAATAGGGGGTGCTGCAGCCTGTAGCAGCAAAGGCGTGCCGGAAAAAATGCTTGCCGAATGGAACTCCAAAATATGTTCAACTTTAGGTCAAAAATAAGGGGAAAGTAGACCCGTTATTCATCGCGGATTGCTTTCCCTTATGCAAATATAAGGTAATGTCCCAATTGGGACGGTTATAAAAATACGTAATATTTTTCATGGATAATGGAGTGAAGCCCAATTTTAGAAGGGCAGATCGTCTGCCGGTTCACTCATGGAAGGAGGTATTTCCATATTGGGGAAATTTTCGCCGGTGGAACTTCCGGTGTTGCTATGGTGGATGGCATGCTCAGCGTTGTTCAGGTCCATGCGTTTATCCAGCATAACCAGGTTATCGCCCACTACCTCTGTAGCAAACTTCTTGTTGCCTTCCTTATCTTCCCAGCTGCGGGTACGGAGGCGTCCCTCAATATATACCAAACTGCCTTTGTGCAGGTACTTTTGTGCCAGTTCCGCTAATCCGCGCCATAAAACCACCGTATGCCACTCTGTTTGCGAAATGAGCTTTCCAGCCCTGTCCTTAAAAGTTTCAGTCGTAGCGAGAGAGAATTTAGCTACCGCAATATTGCCTTCCAAAAATTGTACATCCGGATCCCTACCTAAGTTGCCAATCAGGATTACTTTATTAACACCTCTCATAGTTGTAGGATTTAATCTATTGATGAAATGTTCTTCTATAAACAACCTCTTTAAAGTTAATGTTTTTTTCCAATCGACGGATAAATTTTTATAAGTGCTAAAACAATCCCAGCGACTTATTCTGCAGAAAATCCGTGATGGTTTTCGGGAAGGCATAGCTGTTCAGCCGGGCACGGGGAACCGCCATGTAGTGCGCCAGCTCAGGGGCTTTGGCCGCTGCTAGTAAAATGAACTGACTGTAAATGGTTTGGTGTGTCAGCTGCTGTTTGAATGCAGGGGATATACCCTGTATAGTGTATGGTATGTTGTGCATCACCTCCTTAAAAGCGGTATATGCTTCCAGCTCATTTGCATTTACAGGTCCCGGCATTTCTATTAATATAAACTCATGCAGGTTTTGCCATATATCATTCTCCGTACGTTTACGGATATACAGCTGGTCTTTATATTCCAGCACTATATAATAGAAGTATCTTTTCTTAATGACCAGCTTTTTGGTCTTTACCGGCAGCTGTGCCACCAGCTGTTGTTTGAAAGCCACACACCTGGCAGATAAGGGACATTGCTGGCAGGCCGGCTGCTGCGGCTTGCACACTACCGCCCCAAAATCCATAATGCTTTGATTATAAACGGCCGACTGGTCATCGGGCAGCAAGGACTGCGCCAGCGCGGCAAACTCTTTTTTGCCGGCGGTACTGTCCACCGGGGTATGAATGCCAAAGTAGCGGGCCAGCACGCGGAACACATTGCCATCCAGCACGGCATGCGGGCTGTTAAAGGCAAAAGAGGCAATAGCGGCGGCGGTGTAAGGGCCTATGCCTTTCAGGGTCTGTATCTGTTCATGGGTATCAGGGTATTGTCCCTGGAAAGTATCCACGATCTGCCGGGCGGCGGCCAGCATATTCTTACAGCGGGCATAGTAGCCCAGGCCCTGCCACATCCGGAACACTTCCTCTTCGGGGGCGGCGGCCAGGTGCTGCACGGTAGGGTAGGCAGTGGTGAACTGCTCGTAGTAGGGCAGGCCCTGTTCTACGCGGGTTTGTTGTAGTATAATCTCTGATAACCAGATCTTATAGGGGTCTTTAATACCTTTCCAGGGCATGGTGCGGGTGTTTTGTTCCCGGTTCCAGGCCAGCAGCTGCTCCGTAAAAAACTTTTTCATGCGCTGCAAATATAGAAGTTGCGGTGCTAATGTACTGATATGCTGCAGGAGGGGTATTAATATTTATCCGGGATTTAGCTAAAAAGCGTAAAAAAAATAATCTGATATGAATATTATTTTTTGTATATTCGTTACTCAATGGTTTTGTGAAATTTTGAATTCAGGGGTGGCAACCATTGGAAAGCATGGAGCACACGCATCTGGCCCATTTCCCAAAAGGGCTTTTTGCAGGGCCTTTGAGCAGTGAAACGCGTCAAAATAAGCAGGTTATACGATTGGAAATAATTAGTATAAAGAAAAAAGATAAAATTTATCTCGCTTAAAATCAGTAATTATAATTTTTTTATATATTTTTGAGACCTTAAGTAATCCTCCGCTTCAATTATGAGAAAAGCTGACTTGATAAACAACATTGCTGAAAAAACCGGCATCCCCAAAGTAGATGTGTTAGTGACACTCGAGGCTATGTTTAAGGAGGTAAAAGAAGCGCTTGCTAATGGCGAGCACATTTACATCCGGGGTTTTGGTAGTTTCATCACTAAGAAAAGAGCCGCCAAGATTGGCCGTAACATTAAGAAGAATGTGGCTGTGGAAATTCCAGAGCACTACATTCCAGCCTTTAAGCCGTCTAAAGAATTTGTTGCTGAAGTAAAGAAGCTCAAAAGTTCTTAATTTTGCAGCCTAATTCATTTAGGCATGCAAAAATCACAAGTTCTCCTGGTAGGTACTGCTGTAGCATTACTCGTTGTATTGCTGGCATTTGGCCGTACCCTACCCCGGCCTGATAAGAATGCTATGCCCACTGTCAGCCGCCCTATGGGCGGTAACGGACAGGAAGTAAAACCCATCTCATTCAGTGAGCTGCTCGCATCTGCCAAGCAAAAGGTCCCTGCTGAAAAGCTATTGCTGATCAATTCCTGGGAGAATAAAGTGGTCAGAGGCGATGTGAAGAACCAACAAATAGCCGCTTACAAACAACTCTATTCCGCCTGGGATAGCTTAAATCAATTGCCTGTAGCCGCGTACTACCTAGGCCAGGCAGCCAAGTTGGAAAATTCCGAAAAAAGCCTCACCTTTGCAGCCAATTTATTTTTGGAGCACCTGCAGCATGCCCAAGAGCCCGGCGTAATGAAATGGGAGGCCCAGGAGGCCATAACGTTATTGGATCAGGCCATCAACCTGAATCCCGGAAACGATTCCCTGAAGATCAAACAGGCGCTGGTGTATATGAACACCGGAGAACCTATGGTTGGCGTACAAAAGCTAAGGGCGCTGGTAGCAGAACATCCTGATAATATAGAGGCCCAGGTAACACTGGCGAACCTTGCTATTACATCAGGGCAGTACGACAAAGCAATTGAGCGAATGGAAACATTGCTCCAAACGCATCCGGATGAAGCTAAAGCCTATTTTGTGCTGGCCGAAGCTTACAGGGGCAAAGGAGATGTGAAGAAGGCGGTGACCTTGTTTCAGAAATGCAAGGAATTACTAAAAGATCCGGAACTCAAGGCAGAAATAGACGGTTATATTAAAAGCATTCAATAATATTCTATTATTAAACATTTAAAAACTTATTAAAGTATGCCTTGCGGTAAGAAAAGAAAAAGACATAAAATAGCCACACACAAGCGTAAGAAAAGGTTAAGAAAGAACCGGCATAAGAAAAATAAGAAATAAGTATTTCTCCTGTTTCCCGCCATTTATACTTAACAGGTATATGGCTGACGCGTGATCGCATATTTTCTTTATATAGCCTGCATGATCCCGGCAATGATTATTTAATTGTGAATTGCTCTCAATTTATTAAATTGCCGATGTCATGCAGGTAATTTCCCTTGATCCCGCAACAGCATTCCCGGATATCACCTGCAGATCACTAAACCCTTAAGCAATCCATCATCACGTATGTGACGAAAATGCTGATTGTGTTATACAGTTGGCGATTTTTTGGTATGCACAGTTAGTTGTACCACCAACAACAGGCATTTCCAATTTTAGGTGAAGTTATAATGGTAAAAATTTTGGACGCTTGAATAAGGAACTTATTATAAATGCGGCACCCACCGGTGTAGAGATAGCGTTGCTGGAGGATAAGAAGTTAGTGGAGCTGCATCACGAGAGCGGCAATCCCAATTTTGCAGTGGGGGACTTGTACCTGGGAAAAGTTAAAAAACTTATTCCGGGCCTCAATGCAGCTTTTGTAGATGTAGGCTTTGAAAAAGACGCCTTTCTGCACTACACGGATCTTAGTCCCTATATACGTTCTATCCTTAAATTCACCCAGCAGGCCATCAGCGATAAATCCCCTGAAGGATTTGATTTTACGAAGTTTAAGAATGAACCGGAAATAGTAAAAACCGGTAAGATCACTGATGTGTTAGGCGGTAAGCCCAACATACTTGTTCAGATATTAAAGGAGCCCATCTCTTCAAAAGGCCCGCGCCTGAGCTGCGAAATTTCTCTTCCCGGAAGATTTATTGTGTTAACACCCTTTAATGATATTGTTGCCGTATCTAAAAAGATACACTCTTCCGAAGAAAGAAAACGCCTGCAGAAAATTGTAGAAGCTATTAAAACGCCCAACTTTGGCGTAATAGTGCGTACCGCAGCTGAAGGCAAGAAAACAGCAGAACTGCATGAGGACCTGACCACCCTGGTAGAAACCTGGAAGAACATACAGGCGAACCTGCGCGGCGCACAGCCCCCGCAGAAAATACTGAGCGAACAGGCAAAAACCACCAGCATACTGCGCGACCTGCTGAACGAGAGCTTTAACCGTATAGTAATTAACGATAAGAACATTTACTCCGATACCCGGGCTTATATCCAAAAAATAGCCCCGGAGAAACAGGATATTGTTACTTACTACCATAACGGCGCACCTATATTTGATCACTTTGGCATTACCCGCCAGGTGAAAGCTTCTTTTGGTAAAACCGTGAACCTGGATAGTGGCGTATACCTTATTATTGAGGCTACAGAAGCGCTGCATGTGATAGATGTGAACAGCGGTTACAAAAGTTCCAGCAACAACCAGGAGCAGAACGCCCTGGCCAGCAACCTGGAAGCAGCCGCTGAAATAGCCCGCCAGCTGCGCCTCCGCGACCTGGGTGGTATTATTATCATTGACTTCATTGATATGAAGCTGCCGGAGAATAAGAAGGTGGTATATGAAGCTATGGAGAAATTCATGGCCCAGGACCGTGCCAAGCACACCATTCTGCCTATCTCCAAATTCGGCTTAATGCAGATCACCCGCCAAAGGGTAAAACCGGAAGTAACAATCTCTGTTGCGGAAGATTGCCCGGCCTGTAAAGGCACCGGCAAAATAGGCGCCTCTGTATTAATTATAGATGATATAGAAAAGAACCTGCACTACCTGATCAACCATCAGCATAAAGGATTAACCATCCGCGTGCACCCCATCTTATTTGCCTTTCTTACCAAAGGCTTCTTAACCAGCAAACAATGGAAATGGTACTTCCAGTTTAAGAAATGGATCCGGATCAAGGCGGATACTAACTACCACCTGACAGAATACCGCTTCTTTGATGCAAGCGACGAAGAAATAAAGTTATAATGTGCAAATATGCAAATGTGCAAGTGTGCAAATGGAGTTCCGTTTGCACATTTTCATTTTAGTACGTTACTGATTGCAGGCCCCTGGCTGAGATAACCTTCACCCCCAACAACAACCAGCACATTAGCATATCAGCATATCAGCACATCATCACATTCTATTCATCTGCATATCCGCACATCCGCACATCTCCTCATCTATAATCCTCCCTTACCGGGCAAAACGTATCAATGATCTTACAGGTAGTAATAGCCTTACCGCCATGCAGGGTGTTAGGGGGTATCAGCAGGGTATCGCCCTGGTTAAGGGTATACACATTATCGCCCAGCTGCATTTCAAAAGTGCCTTCTGCAATGTAGGTGATCTGCTCATGTATATGCTGGTGTATGGGTGATACAGCGCCTTCCGTAATTTCCCAGAAAGCCAGCGTGCTTTTTTCCCCGTGTACAAAACGGCCTGTGTGCCCGGGTACGGTTAGGCGCCCGGGAATGTCTTTTACAGATTTAGGTGCAGGTAACATGGGTCAAACTTATTTAAGTGAAAATTGTTTTAAAAATAACCGGATACCGGGATTTTACCAAACCGGCGAATTAAGGGCTACGTATATTTGCGTATAGTGTTCATTTCCTTTAACACGGTTTGTTACGGACATTTTTAAATCCACTCACGCATATGCAGGTACGAAATTTACGCTTTCTGTTTGGTATTGCATTAATATTATGTATAAACGCCTGCCGGCAGTCCGGCGCAAAAGGCCCGCTGGGCCGCGATTCCACCCACTATACCGGGCAGGAGTACCTGGACCGTATGCTGGACAGCAATACCCTGCAGGGATTTTTAAAAGCAGATTCTGCTTACCATGCCTATAGTGATCAGATCCGGAACTTTTACAGGAAGCGAAGCTACCACTATGCCTGGATCTCTAACGAAGGCCGCTTAACAGAACAGGCAGGCAACTTCCTGAACATGATCAGTAATGATGAACCGGCAGGTACACCGGACAGTAAGATCGTAAACCCTGCGCTTAGAAAATTATATGACCAGGTAACACAGGATAGCAACCGTGTAGCCGCCCGCGATATTACCACGCTGGAAATGATGCTCACAGGGCAGTTCTTTGCCTATGGCAATAAAGAATGGGCCGGCATGACGGCTGATACGGCCAAAGACCTGGAATGGTTTATACCCCGTAAAAAGCTGGACATTGAAACCCTGCTGGATTCCTTAGTGCAGGAGCCCAACAATACGTTTGAGGAGCCCGTGAACCGTTATTATATTACCCTGCGCAGCGCATTGAAAAAACTGGTGGCTATGGATGAACATTACCACTGGGATTCCATTCGTGCAGATAAGAAACTCTATAAACAGGGCGATTCCGCTGCGGTGGTCAGCACTGTAAAGAACCGCTTATATGCCTGGGGCGATCTGAAGGCGGCAGATAGCAGTGCATTTTTTACCCCGGCATTGGATACGGCTATACGAAAATTCCAGGAGCGTATGGGGCTTACCGTGAATGGCACTATCCAGCAGCCGGTACTGAATGCACTGAATGTATCCCTGCAGCAACGCATTCAGCAGATATTGCTGAACATGGAGCGTATGCGCTGGATCCCGGTAGATCCCGGTAAGGAGTACCTGCTGGTGAACATACCTGCATTTAAATTATATGCCTATGAAGAGGGAAAGCTGGCCTGGAGCTGTAATGTAGTAGTAGGCAAGCCCGGCGCGAGCACGGTTATTTTTACACGCCCTATGCAGTTCATTGTGTTTAGCCCGTACTGGAATGTAACGCCCAGCATAATAGCGCATGAAATATTGCCGGCCATCAAACGTAACCCCGGTTACCTGGCCCGCCAGAATATGGAAGTAGTGGGCGCCAGCGGTAAAGTGATACCGGCAGGCAGCATTAGCTGGAGTAAATACAGCGGCAACAATTTCCCTTACATCATCCGGCAGAAGCCCGGTGGCGCAAATTCCCTGGGTAAGGTAAAGTTCCTGTTCCCCAATGAGTATAACATTTACCTGCATGATACGCCTTCCCGCCATTTGTTCGGGGAAACCAAACGTTCCTTCAGCCATGGCTGTATCAGGGTAGGGGAGCCGCAGCACCTGGCAGAGTGGCTGCTGCGTAATGATCCGGCGTGGACAAAAGATAAGATCGTGAAAGCCATGAACGCAGCTAAGGAGCAATATGTACCCCTGAAAAATAAGATCCCGGTATTTATTGGCTACTTCACAGCTTATGTTGACAGCCAGGGCCAGCTAAACTTCCGCGATGATGTGTACGGGCATGACGCCAGGTTAGCCGCGCAGCTGTTTGGAAAGTAAATCCAATGTGCAAATATGCAGATATGCAAATGTGCAGATGGGTGCATCATGCATTCACGGTACTATTTATGCATAAGCACTGTAATGGATAGTATTAAGCATTCATCATCTGCACATATGCATATCTGCACATCCGCACATTAAATCTATTTCGCTGCAATCACAGAGATCTCCACATTCACCGCTTTGGGCAATGCAGATACCTGTACGGTTTCGCGGGCAGGAAAATGGCCGCTGAAGTATTTGCCATACACTTCATTCACCTGCGAAAAATTATTCATATCGGTAATGAAAATGGTGGCTTTTACCACATCGCTGAAATCCATATGAGCAGCGGAAAGTATATGTTTAATGTTCTGCATCACCTGGTGTGTTTCATCCATAATGTTTTCCTTTACCAGCTGGTTGGTTTCCGGGTGCAGGGCTATTTGTCCGGATACAAACAACATATTGCCGGCTTTAACGGCCTGGTTATATGGTCCTATGGGCGCAGGGGCATCCTGGGTATTAATGATCTGTTTTTCCATAGCGCAAAAATAGTAAAGATGAATGATCAAAAATGACCGGTGCTGCCGGCTCATATATGCTAAAATGATTAGTTGTTTGTTTTTACCCGGAATTAAATACGTTTGCAAAAACTTTTGAACATGAACATCCTGGTAGTAGGCGATGCCGCCCGTTACGAAGAATTGCAGCAGAAAGGGCTGGGCAGCCACCGGGTACGTTGGGTGCAAAATTTAGATATTGTAACTTTGCCCGGCTCATTCGACCTGGTGATAGACCTGGTGCTGGATGATGTGCTGAGCCATGCAGCTGTTTACGCAAAAGCGCCGGCTGTGCCGGTGCTGGCAGGACTGGCAAAAACATCGCTCAGTGAGCTGATGCATGCATATGCATTCAGCTACGGATTTAATATAATAGCCTGTAACTGGCTGCCGGGCTTTATTAACCGCCCGGTTACGGAAACGGCTATACTGGATGAGGAGCAAAAGCCCGTGCTGGATAGCCTGATGCAGCAGCTGGGCTGGCAGTACGCGCTGGTGCAGGATAGTGTAGGCATGGTAACGCCGCGGGTAGTGAGCATGATCATTAACGAAGCATATTACACTACAGAAGCAGGCACCGCCACCCGCTCAGCTATTGATACTGCTATGAAGCTGGGTACCAATTATCCCTATGGGCCATTTGAGTGGGCCCAGCATATAGGTATTAAACATGTGTATGATATATTAACAGCAGTGCATACTGCTACCGGCGATGAACGGTACCGCGTATGCAGCCTGCTGCAGCAGGAAGCGCAAAAACAATAACACCCTTGGCAATTATATTAAATATAGATACGGCTACGGCCACCGGCTCAGTAGCGCTGTCAAAAGATGGCGTAGTGCTGGCTATGCGTGAGAATACACAGGAGCGCGATCATGCGGCCGTTCTTACCTTATTTATCCAGGAACTATTACGTACGCAAAATATATTACCTGCGCAGCTGGATGCTATTGCGGTAAGCGCAGGACCCGGCTCTTACACCGGTTTGCGCGTAGGGGTAGCCACCGCTAAAGGATTGTGTTACGCCTGGAATAAACCGCTGCTGGGCATTTCTACGCTGCAAATGATGGCGCAGGGAATGATCAGTGCAACACAGGATATGCACGCGCTGTATTGCCCGCTGCTGGATGCACGCAGGCAGGAAGTGTATACCGCTTTATATAATGCGCAGCTGAATGAACGTATGGCTCCGCAGGCGCTCATATTAACAGCCGATGCATTTAAAGAGGTGCTGGATAAAGAGAAGATCTATTTCTTTGGAGATGGCAGCTTAAAGTGGCAGCAGCTGATGCCAGCACATAACAATGCTGTTTTTACATCTTATCATATCAGCGCCGCGCACATGGTTCCCTTATCAGAGGCGGCTTTTCAGCAGCAACAGTTTGCAGATGTGGCCTATTTCAGCCCCTATTATCTGAAGCCGTTCTATACACCTGCAAAAGGGTAAAAATTCCTTTTTTACCCGGTTTTTTACTGTTTTTTATCCTTTTTCAGCCCCTGTTTTTTGTCAGTTTTAGTATTTAGCCCCTTTCTTATGCACTTTAGCCTCCTATATTCGTGCTAGAATGTCACAGAATTGTCAAATAACGCTATTTTAGCACATAACGCCAATTATATATGAAAAAATAAGGTATAGAAGTTTTTTTTATTGTGACAAATATTATAATTTTGTATAAATCGATACCCGGTACTGTTTTCTAACAGTTGTGGGTTGAAAACTGTCCGTTGATCCCTTTCATTTCATCATTTTTAAAAAACTATTATGCGATGGAAAAAACATTATTAACGACCTCTTCTAATACTCTTATTATTTCTAGAGGTAACAATGAAAAAGACCAAATCAAATTGGATTACATTGCCGTTAAAAAGGCAGCTATGGTATTGCGTGCAATTAATCATAAGCTGCGCCAGCAAATGATAAAGCTGCTGGAAGATCACAAGAAAATGACCGTAACAGAGATCTACGTAAAGCTTCGACTGGAGCAGTCCGTAGCCTCTCAGCACCTGGCTATCTTACGCCGGGCCGGCATTGTAATTACAGAGAGAGATGGTAAATTTATCCACTATACTATCAACAAGCAGCGCATTGCTGAAGTGGCAAAGTTTGTGGAAGAACTGGTTGGCTAATTTTAGTAAAAAGTAAGAATAGCCCTTACCGGAAATTATACCGAATTGAAAAGTATCCGCCGCAATGGTGGATACTTTTTTTATATATACCGATTATCCGGAATGATCATTTTACCTTGAATGTTAAAATAAAGTAATACCCTTAAAGCCCCTGTTCAGTAAACCCCCAAACCTTCGTATTTTTGCCAAAATCAAAAACCATGTTCATTAAACAGTTATATACTAATTGTTTGTCGGAAGCTGCGTACTTCATTGCTTCTGATGGAGAAGCGGCCGTTATAGATCCGGTAAGGGATATTGATGCTTACCTGGACCTCGCCAAAGAGCAGCAAGTCACCGTTAAGTATATTTTCGAAACGCACTTCCACGCAGACTTTGTTTCAGGCCATCTGGATCTGGCAGCTGCTACCGGCGCTAAGATCGTATATGGT
>NZ_DATCRF010000413.1:0-4593 GCF_036569125.1 Chitinophaga sp.
AAAAAATTCTTTGATGCTGTAAACGTTGTTGGCCAGACACTGATACTAAACGATACCCTCACTTTTAAAGTAACGGGTATTATAAAAGACCTGCCTGAGCAAAGCCATTTTAATTATCATATGTTCCTGTCAATGGAAACATTGGCAGATAGCCGCAACCCTAACTGGGGCGGCGGTGGTTATAATACTTACCTGCTGCTTAAGCCCGGCGCAAGCACCGCAGCCATCAGCAAAAAATTAAGCAGCGTGGCTATGGAGTTCATGGCGCCCTGGCTTGGCAAAGACGACTATTTAAAATACACTTTAACGCCCTTAACCTCCATACACCTGCATTCAAACCTGCAGCAGGAGCTTGGCCACAACGGCAGCATTCAGTATGTATATATATTTTCAGCCATTGGCCTGTTCATCCTGCTTATTGCCTGCGTAAATTTCATGAACCTTTCAACAGCGCGCTCGTCGAACCGCGCTAAAGAAGTAGGGGTACGCAAAGTGCTGGGCTCCCCACGCAAACACCTCATTGCTCAATTCTTAACGGAGTCCCTGCTGGTAACATTTGCATCCACGATCATAGCTATTATAACAGCATGGCTGTTTATGCCCCTGTTCAGCCGGGTGTCGGGCAAACAGCTGGCGTTCAGCTGGCAAACATTTGCATGGCTTGTGCCCTGCTCACTGGTGTTAACAGTGGTTATAGGCTTTATCGCAGGATCGTACCCGGCGTTCTTCCTTTCCCGCTTTCAGCCCATTAATGTATTGAAAGGTAAATTCTCCGCCGGGTTTAAAGGGGGCAGCCTGCGTAGTTTCCTGGTGGTGTTCCAGTTTGGCATCTCCATCTTCCTTATTATCGGCACCCTGGTTATCTATAACCAGCTTCACTACATACAAACTACTAACCTTGGCTATAACCGTAAGCAGGTGCTAATTATAAAAAATACGGAGCGCCTCAATAACCAGGCACAAACCTTTAAGCAGCAAATAAAACAATTACCGGATGTTGAAGAGGCATCGTTCTCCGGCTTTGTGCCAACGGGAACGGCCAGCAGTATTACGGCCCTTTTCCCGGATGTAACGCTTACCTCGCACACTTCCATGCTTACGGAGTTCTGGCCGGTTGACGAGGACTATATTAAAACAATGGGCATGCAGCTGCAGGCCGGCCGCAATTTTTCACCCGGCATGAGAACGGATTCCTCGTCCGTTATTATCAACGAATCGGCCGCAAAGTTCTTTGGCTTTAAAGACCCTCTAAATAAAACTATTTACCGCAACACAAATGGTGTGCAGCCGTTTAAGATTATTGGCGTGATAAAAGATTTTCATTTTAAATCGCTGCGCCAAAATATAACCCCGGTGGTGCTGTATCTGGGTGGGGATAAAGGCGCTTTAAATGTAAAGCTTAATACCGCCAGCATCAGCAGCCTTATGGGTAAGATCAAAGATAAATGGAAAGCTGTTGCGCCTGATCAGCAGCTCACTTATGCATTTATGGATGCTGAATTTGATGCTGCTTACCGTGCAGAGGGCCGCATAGGAGTAATATTTATGGCCTTTACATTTTTGGCTATTGTGATTGCCTGCCTGGGTTTATTTGGGCTGGCCACCTATGCTGCCGAACAGCGCACCAAGGAGATCGGCATCCGCAAAGTGATGGGCGCCGGTGTGCCTACCCTTGTTGGCATGCTGTCAAAAGATTTTCTAAAGCTGGTGCTGATAGCCATTGTTATTGCATCGCCCATTGCATGGTTTGCCATGCAGCAATGGCTGCATGATTTTGCTTACCGTACCACTATGCATTGGTGGCTGATAGCAGTAGCCGGCATAACTGCCATCATCATTGCTTTTGCTACCGTTAGCTTCCAGGCAATAAAGGCGTCGCTTGTAAACCCGGTGAAGTCGTTACGGGCAGAGTAAAGCATTACCTGTGGCCGGTTTAAGCTTGTACAGGGCGGCACTTACTGCTTCAAAAATTTTGGCGCAAGTGCCGTACCTGCTTTTATTTCATCTGTAGCTCTCATGAGTAAGGTATCCTGTTCTGACAGGTCCCCGAAGATCTCTGTTCTATCTCCCAGGCTGATGCCATTACGTACATCTACCCATTCTGCCTTGCCATTTTTCAAACGGATCACAAAACGCTTTTCCAGGTTGGTGGCCACCGCCGATGCCGGCGCCAGGAAGGTGGGAGCTTTCCTGCCCAGTTTTAATATAGCATTGGCAAACATGCCTGATTTCAGCTGATGGTCACTGTTGCTGAAAAGGAACTCCCATGTTTCAGTTCTGTTAGCCAGGTTCAGGGCGCCTGCTTTACGGGATAATTTCGCCTGGTAAGTTACATCCGGTTGTGCATCCACCGTGAAGTTAATGGTGGATGTTTCTGCATTGGCAGCAGTATATGATTCCGGAACGGGCACCCGTAAACGGAGCGTGCTTATATTTTCCACTACCAGCAGCGGTTTTGGATTGCCCGCACTTACCAGTGTACCCGGGTCAACATTTCTTTGTGTAACAATACCACTGAACGGAGCGCGGATGGTCAGGTAGTCTTTCAATTGCGCAAAGGCATTCGTTTTCGACCGGGTGGCATTCAGCGCAGCGCTATCTGCCATCATCAGGCTCCTGGCTTTTTCCAGCTCGCCGGCAGCTATGGTCCCTTCTACCTTTGCAGCATTCACGATCCGCTTATAGGCATCCAGGCTGCCAAGATATTTAGAACGGGCGGTTTGTACGTCCGCATTGGCCTGCGCATAGTTGGCCACGGTTTCCGGCGCTTCCAGCAACGCCAGCAGCTGGCCCTTGCTTACCTTATCGCCAATATCTACCTTCAACGCACCTACATAGCCGCTCACCTTTGCAAAGATCTCTGCCCGTTCCAGGGGTATCAGCTCCGCAGGAAAGGTAACCTGTTTATTAACTGTATCTTTCCGGAGCAGGAAAACAACCGCCGAATCAGCACCTGCTTTCGCTGCCGCCTCCTTGTTGCCGTTGTTTTGCTTACAGGCCGTTAATATAACTACCAGTGATGCCAACCCTATAATAGAATCAAAAAATCTCATCGTATATTTTTTATAGAAGATCCGTTTAATCATTGTTTGCCTCATAGTACCTGCTCTCTTTATCCTCCGGGTGAAGGGAGGGGTTATGATATGCGCGCTTGCCCATTATACCAGTGTAAATAGCCGGCAGAAATACCAGGGTGCTGACCGTGGAAAAGATCAGTCCCCCGATAACAGCAATCCCCAGTGGCGCCGTTTGATCAGCACCTTCACTAAAGCCAATGGCCATCGGGATCATGCCTGCAATCATCGCCATGCTGGTCATGAGTATAGGGCGTAACCTGTTACCGGCGCCTGTTACCGCATAACCCGGCATAGCTTTTTTCCGGAAAAGTTCAGCGTTCGTGATCAGCAGAATAGCATTGGCCACTGCCACGCCTACCGCCATGATGGTGCCCATGTAGGATTGAATGTTTAATGACTGACCGGTGAGCAGCAACAGCAGCAATGCCCCGGCAATTACTGCCGGCACCACCGATAAAACCGCCAACGATAAACGGAACGACTGGAAATTCACCGTTAGCATTAAAAAGATCACCACAATGGCAATCAGCAGCCCCGTTTCCAGCTCACTCATGGTTTGGGTAAGCAGGTCGGCCTGCCCACGCAGCATGATCTTAACGCCCGCGGGCAATTCACCCAATGAGGCAATAGTGCTTTTCACCTCCTTCACCGCGCTGCCTACATCCTTTTTATAAATATTTGCTGTAAGGGTAATGTATCGTTGCTGGTTAATACGGTCATATTCACCGGGCGATGTTGTTTTTTGTGCAGTGGTCACATCCCGCAGGTAAACGGGGTTACCGTTGGCAGCAGCCACCGGCACCAGGCCCAGCTCATCGGCGCTGTTCACACGGTACTGCGGATATTCTACCTGCACCTGGTAAGCAGTACCGGTATTTTTATCCAGCCAGTAGTTGGGCTGCGTAAAACGGCTGGAAGAAGTAGCGGCCACCGTTGACCGGGTGATCTGATCCACCGTTAATCCCAGCTGACCTGCCTTTATCCGGTCAATATTGAGTTTAACTCCCGGGTACTCCAGCGGTGTAGCAATCTGCACATCCCGCAGGTAAGGGATCGCCTGCAATTTTTTATTCAGCTCACCGGCGATCTTCCGGCTTTGGGAAAGGTTCTTTCCCATAACAGCAATCTCAATGGGGTTAGCCGTTCCCATGTTCACCACTTGTTCTACCATATCGCCCGGCTCAAAGGATAGCGTTGCTGCAGGGATCTCTTTTTTAACAGCGCTCCGCAACGCTTCTTTAAAACTTTCAATGGCCATACCGGCGCCGCTCTTCAATTTTATCTTTGTTACCGATTCATGCGGCCCGCTTGTCCAGAGGTGGATCAGGTTCACCGGGTAGCTGGAGGGCTGTACGCCCACGAATGCAGAGCTGATCCCGATCTGGCCATTGGTAATACTATCAGCCAGGTGCAGCAGCTGCTGGGTAGCCGCTTCCGTTCTTTCCACGCGGGTACCTGCGGGTAGCCGTAACCGTACCTGCGCCTGGCCGGCATCCGTTTTCGGGAAGATCTCCGT
>NZ_DATCRF010000414.1:0-6975 GCF_036569125.1 Chitinophaga sp.
GGTGATAGACGACCTGCGCGATTACCGTTTTTATAAAGACGACCTGGTGCATCCGAATGAAACCGCCATTCATTATGTATGGGAGCAGTTCGTAAATAACTGTATTCATCCCGATAGCCAGCAGCTCCTGAGATCTGTCCACGATCTGAACCGCGCCCGCCAGCACAAGCCCTTTAACCCGGAAAGTCCTCAGCATAAACAATTCCTGCAAACTTACGCCCGCAAGGTGCAGCAGCTGAAGGAGCAGCATCCGGAGTTGGAGTGGAGCGGGTTGGAGAAATATTTCAAAGGTTAATTACGAATTGAATGCAGCGGATGATTAGTGGGAAGGGAATACAAAATACTATAAACAAAAAGTCCTGCAGCTTAAGCCGCAGGACTGTTTATTATGCACTACTCAATTCGTAATTCGTAATTGAATAATTCGTAATTCTTATTCCGCCGCTATCTCATACTCATTCAGTCCTTTCTCCTTTATAAACACCATACCCACTGCAAAGCAGATCAGCGCAATAGCGATCGGATAGATCAATCCCGCCAGGTGGTTGCCGGTTTGCGTAACCAGCAGGGTAGAGATAGTAGGTAATAAACCGCCAAACACCCCATTTCCCAGATGATAGGGCAATGACATGGAAGTATAACGGATGCGTGTGGGGAACAGCTCCACCAGGAAAGCCGCAATAGGCGCATAGGCCATGGTAACGAACAACACCTGCACAAACACCAGTATTACCAGCAGTATAATAGCAGAATAGTTCAGCGTGATCTCTTTCTTGGTTTCTGTTTTGCCTTGTGTAAGCGTAGTGATCTCCTTTACCTGCGTGCCATCCGAATAGCTATGAATGCGCGTGGTTTTCTCTGTGCTGATGCCGTTATTGTTGCTCAGGTTACTTTCTATCCGGAATTGCGCTGTAAGCTCCTGTTTCTTTTGCAGGTTCACGGTATTATCCATGGCGCTGTAAATAGGGTAGTAGGCCAGTGCTGCCAGCAGCATCCCGCCCATCATGATCTTCTTACGGCCTATTTTATCAGACAATCTGCCAAAATAAATAAAGAACGGAGTGCCCAGCACCAGCGCAATGGCAATGATCACGTTGGACTGTACAAACTCGAGCTGCATGGTCTTTTGTAAGAACGAGAGCGCATAGAATTGCCCGGTATACCAAACCACGCCCTGCCCCATGGTAGCGCCAAATAAGGCCAGCAGCACCATACGCAGGTTCTCTTTTTTGCCAAAGCTTTCTTTAAGCGGGTTGCGGGAGGTTTTACCTTCTGCCTTCAGCTGTGCAAACAAAGGCGATTCCTGCAGGCGGATGCGGATGTAATAAGACATGATCACCAGCACGATTGACAGCAGGAACGGGATCCGCCATCCCCAGCTGCTGAAATCATCCGGTTTCATGACATTGCGGGTGATCAGGATCACTGCCAGCGATACAAATAAACCCAGCGTTGCCGTGGTTTGTATAAAGCTGGTGTAATACCCCCGCTGGTTGTCCGGCGCATGTTCCGCTACGTAAGTAGCAGCGCCGCCGTACTCACCGCCCAGGGCCAGGCCCTGTAACAGGCGCAGTACCAATACAATAATGGGCGCAAATACGCCGATGCTTTTATAATCCGGTATCAGCCCAATGGCAAAGGTTGAGCCGCCCATGATCAGCAACGTAAGCAGGAAGGTGTATTTACGGCCTGCCAGGTCGCCCAGGCGGCCGAATATGATAGCGCCGAAAGGGCGTACAATAAACCCTACCGCAAAGGTAGCCAGCGTGGCAATGTAGGCCAGGTCAGGGTTTGAGGCCGGAAAGAATTTTTCAGAGATAATGGCGGATAAGCTGCCGAAGATGTAAAAGTCGTACCACTCAATAAGGGTACCGGCAGAAGATGCAAAGATCACCTGCCAGATATTCTGTACGTTTTTCGAGTTGTTCATTCGTAGGATTTATAAAAACAGGGGAGAAGATATAAAAAATTATTACAGTATTTAAATCTTTTGTAGGGGAAATAACCCCGGTATGCGTCTTTACTGTCAGATGAATCCGTTAACTTTAGACAATACTTTGTTGCGTCTGTGGACAGTTACTATGAGGTTTTTAAGCGTAATACTAGCCGTTATATTTCTTGGAATTTGTAGCTACCCTGCCGCCGTACAGGCCCAGTCGGACAAAGGCCGTCCTAAAATAGGGCTCACACTCAGCGGGGGCGGGGCCAAGGGCCTGGCCCATATAGGCATACTGGAAGCTATTGACAGCGCGGGGCTGAAGATTGATTATATCACCGGCACCAGCATGGGCAGCATTGTAGGCTCCCTGTACGCCATGGGGTATTCCGGCGATACCATTGAAACGCTGGCTCACCAGCTGGACTGGGACAACCTGTTTGCCAACCAGGCATCACTGAAAGATATCTCCTACGAAGAAAAAAGCGAATACGATAAGTATATAATTGAGATCCCGTTTGAGTACGGCAAACCCAAGCTGGCTTCCGGTGTGATCACCGGCGAGCAGCTATGGCTGGAGCTGGCCCGCCTGTGCTGGCCGGCGCGTGATATAAAGGATTTCTCAAAGTTCAATATCCCCTTTAAGTGTATTGCCACGGATGTTGCCACCGGCGAAATTGTAACGCTGGACACTGGGCAGATCATTACCAGCATACGGGCCAGTATGGCCATCCCGTCTATTTTTACCGCGGTAAAGATCGGCGACCGCAAGCTGGTGGATGGCGGCGTAGTACGTAACTTCCCCGTGATCACCGCCAAAGAAATGGGAGCGGATATTGTGATAGGCTCCAACGTAAGCGGCGGCCTGCGTAAAGCCGACCAACTGACCACACCATTTGATATCATTTACCAGCTGGGGTTTTATAAAGATGCCATTGACTTTAAGGAAGCCCGCAAAGCCTGTGATATTTATATCCGGCATGATATGGAGGAATATTCCGCCGCCAGCTTTGGCAGCGTGGATTCTATTATCGAAAAAGGCAAACAAAAAGGCCGGGAAATGTACCCGGTGTTCAAACACCTGGCCGATTCACTGAACGCCCTGTATCCCATCGCACCTTTTCAAAAGAACCGTCTGCCTTTTGTACCCGATATAGAATTAACGGGTATCAGCATAACAGGGCTGGTGCATTCCGACGAAAAATTCTTCCGGGGCCGCCTGGGCCTCAAAACCGGTGGTTGTTATAACCCCGAGCAGCTAAAGGCGGCCGTACAGAATGTGTTTGGCACCCGCTTTTTTAAAGAGATCACCTATAGCCTTACACCGGATGGCCCGGCAAAAGGCACTATGAATATACAGGTGGAGGAGAACCCGCTTACCTATGTGAAATTTGCATTGCAGTATAATACCTTCACCAATGCCAGCGCCATTATTAACATTACGCAAAGGAACTTTATTGTACCCAATTCCCGTTCATTCGTAACTGTAGCTATCAGTGAAAACCCGCGGGTAGAGGCAGAGTATTTCAAATACCTGGGCTGGAACCGCGCCTTTGGCTTTGGCATGGGCCTGTACTTTGAAAATAACGGGTTGAATGTGTACGATAATTTCGTTCGCCAGCAGCAATACCGTACCAAGTATGCTAACGCTAATGTACATATGCAATATGCGCTGAGCCGTATTATGACCATTGGCGTTGGCACCAGCTGGGAGTATTTCCACTTCCGGCCCAGCTTTGAATCATCAGAAGAATTGAAGGGAGATGGTAACCAGCTGAATAGCTATATGTATTATGGCGTTAATTCCCTGGACCGTAAGATCTATCCGCTCAAAGGGATGGATCTGCAGCTGGAAGCAGGCTGGGTGTATAACCAGAATCCCAGCTACCGCCTGTACAAAGATGGGGAAATGGTGCCGGGAGATAGTACCGGATTAGAGTTCCCGAACTATCAGCATGCCATGCTGCGAATGAAATATTACTTTCCGTTTAGCCGCAGAAGTGCGTTGGAAATAAACCTGGGCAGCGGCATGAATTTTAATTATAATCAATCCCCGATCAATGGTTACCTGATAGGAGGCTTAAGCAAAGTAGCGCATAACCAATTAACGTTCCCGGGATTGTATGAAGGTGAGGTAATAACATCCAGCGCAGCTATTGCGCAAGTTGCTTATCAGCATGAGCTTTTCAGGAACCTGTTCGTACTGCCGCGCATAGGTGTGGGACTGTATGATTTTAATGGCGATGTAAATGCCCGTTACCGTTACCTGAGCGGCTATTCCATTACTGCGGGCTATAGCTCACGCCTGGGGCCTATAGAAGGCTCCCTTATGTACAATGATCAGGATGGAAAGTTGAAGTTTTACGTAAATATTGGGTTTAACTTTTAAATGTGCTAATGTGCTGATGTGCTAATGTGCTGGTTTTTGCCTTAATGATTGACGATTACAATGTTGAAAATAGGCTATGCATAATCCTACCAGTTCATAAACAACATACACCAGCACATTAGCACATTAGCATATTAGCACATCAGCACATTCATCTGCACATCTGCATATTTGCACATCCGCACATCAATCAATGCATCCTGTCTCCGCGAACTTCCATCTTTTTAAGTATCTCCGCTTCTGTTTGCAGCCAGTACTGCCAGCGCGGGCCTACTTTTTCTTCAGGAATATATTCATGCGCCAGGTCAATGAACAGGCGGTAATGCCCGGCTTCGGAGATCATGAACTTACGGTAAAAATCACGGAGGTATTCATCTTCCAGTCCTTCGCTCAGCAGGCGGAAACGCTCACAGCTGCGGGCTTCTATAAGGGCGCATATCAGCAGCTTATCCAGCAGCTGCTCTTCGGCAGTACCGCCTTTTACCTGGTATTGCATCAGCTCATTTACATAAGCATCCTTGCGTTGTTTGCCCAGTGAAAAACCTCTTTTTTTCATTTCGGCCAGCACCTGCCGGAAGTGGCCCCATTCTTCCGTAACAATAGGCGCCAGGTCCTGCACCAGCCGGTCTTTTTCAGGATAGCGCTGTATCAGCGATATGCAGGCTGTAGCGGCTTTCTGTTCACAAAAAGCATGATCGGTTAATACGGCCTCCAGGGAAATGGAAGCCAGGTTCACCCAGCGCGGGTCTGTAGGCAGCTGCAGGCCAAGAATGGATACTTTGGACATAGCAATGAAACTAAAGGTGTTAAGTTCCGGTTATCATAACAGGCATGATTTCCGGATACCGTGGCAAGTTACAAAGTAATCATATACCGGAAGAGTAAGGGAGCATACAACTGGTATAAAAACTACGTAAACCTGCATGTTAGCATTCCGGTAAATCCCGGTAAACGCAATTTATTGTGCTTACAGGTAAATTATTTTTTGTCCATTATGGTTATTTACTCTTCCGCAATCACCGGCATTATTGCTATTAAATATGCTTTACTATAATTAGTAGTCAGTTATTTGCAATCTGTCCTGTACAAAAATTGATCTTCCTCTGTTCCGACTATTCATTTCGGATTAATTGTCGATACGACATTCATACGATACCTGTTATAGTAATAATCACTAATATTACGCCGTAATGTAATTTGTGTGTATCTGTAGCGAGCCTGTATCTATTGAACAATAAGTAATCACTTAAATCTAACCAACCTTATCGTGAAAATTTTACCAACGAAAGGACGTGGGCATATTATGTCATTCGTTCTGCTATTACTATTATTTACCGGCAACAATCTTTTTGCTACACCTGAATGTCCGATCGTGACATCAAGGTTCAACCTGGCAAACGGTACTACTGCTGATAACAGCGCTACCGGCTGGTACCTGGATGCATCTAGGGTGCTTAGCACCGGCTATTTTGCTGTTAAATCAAACCGCCTGCATGCGCAGGAGCTGGGAGGTGAAGGCATCTGGTATTCCAAAGTATTTTCTACTGCAGGATATTCCGGCTGGCAGGTAGCAGTAAAGGTATCTTCGGAAGGAGATATGAATAGCTCGGAGTATGTAAAGATCTATTATAAGGTAAATGGTGGCAGTGAAGTATTGCTTGATCAGCGTACCGGCAACTTCGGTACAATTGATTTTATATCGCCCGCATTGAATGGCAATAATGTGCAGCTGGTAGTGAAGATCTATAACTACAACAATGGAGGCTCGCAAACCTCCAAATATTATATTGAGGAATACCGTGTGTTTAAGGAGAAGGGGCCTTGTTCCAGCACCGGGATAACGGTAACGGCTACTGCTGGCAACGGCGGTGTGCTCACCTGTGCTAACCCGTCCCTTACACTGTCTGCCAGCTCTACGGCTTCCGGTGTAAGCTACAGCTGGACAGGCCCAAACGGGTTCACCTCTACACAGCAAAACCCGGTTGTAAGCACAGCCGGTACTTATACTGTAACCGGTACTAACTCATCCGGTTCAGGTACTGCGTCTGTTACCGTCACGGAAAATAAAACACCGCCAGACCTTTCCGCCACAGGCGGCAGTCTGTCCTGCGGCGCCACCAGCGTTACGCTGAATGCCAATTCTTCTGTAGCGAATGTAAGCTACAGCTGGACAGGTCCTAATAATTTTACCAGCACGGTGAAAAATCCTACGGTTAGCACAGCCGGCAATTATACGGTTACCGTAAGGGATCCTGCGAATGGCTGTACCGCTTCGCAAACAGTAAGCGTTACCAACGGCGCTGCCGTTACCAATACATGGGTAGAGGATTTTGCGCTTTCCAACGGTACTACCGGTGATAATGGCGGCACCAGCTGGAGCACCTCAACCCCCTCCGGCAGCACATTTGCGGTTAACGGCAACGAATTCAGGGCAAGCGGTACTGGTACCAGCAGTGATGGTATATGGACTTCAGGCAGCATCTCAATTTCAGGTAAAACTAATGTCAGCATATCAATAGATACCCGTAGCTCCGGCGTGGAAATGAATACATCCGGCACCTACATGGATTACATCCGGTTTTACTATAAGCTCAATGGCGGTTCGGAAGTGAAGTTCGCTGAAAAGATCGGCAACATCAATAATCATAGC
>NZ_DATCRF010000415.1:0-6418 GCF_036569125.1 Chitinophaga sp.
GATACGGATGCAGAAAAAGAGGTGAATACCAATACCACCTGGAAGGTGTACACCAATAAAGCCTATACACCCTGCTCTGTAGATAACGGCCGGCGCCTGCACTCTTATATGGTGATAGGCCCTGGTGATCATGTAAAAGCAGCTGATTATCCCTGGAGCTGGGAGCAGCCAAAGTATGATGATAATAGCTGGCCGGCGGCCGTAACTGTCACCACCCCGGAACCTGTGGGTTATGGTTCAGATAACCTGTGGACCCTGGTGCCGCGCAGCATTCCGCTGATGGAGGAAACACCGCAGCGCCTGCAAAAAGTACGGCGTGCACAGGGCATCACGGCAAATGATGATTTCCTTGGCGGTAACGCACCGCTTACCATACCCGCAAATAAAACCGTAAGCATTCTGCTGGATCAGTCTTTTAACACGGTTGCCTATCCTGAGCTTACGGTAAGCAAAGGCGCCGGCAGCACCGTAAAAATGACGTATGCCGAAGCCCTGTTCTCTAACTATAAAAAAGGTAACCGTAATGAGGTAGAAGGCCGGGAGATCATGGGTAACTTTGACATTTTTGAGCCGGATGGCGGGGAGCAACGCAGCTTCCGCCCCCTGTGGTTCCGCACCTACCGTTACCTGCAGCTGGATATTACTACAGGCAATGAGCCGCTGGTTATAAACGATCTGAAGGGCAGCTATACCGGTTATCCCTTTGTACAAAAAGCAAGCTTCAGCAGTAACGATACTTCCCTGAAAGCCATCTGGGATGTGGGCTGGCGCACGGCCCGTTTATGTGCCGGTGAAACTTATTTTGACTGCCCGTATTACGAGCAGCTGCAGTATGAAGGAGATACCCGCATACAATCCCTCATCTCACTATACGTTACCGGCGACGACCGTTTAATGCGTAAGGCCATTCACGATTTTTATTGCTCCCGTGTGCCGGAAGGCCTTACCCAGGGCCGCTATCCCAGCAACCGCCTGCAGGTGATACCACCATTTTCGCTGTACTGGGTATCCATGGTATATGATTACTGGATGCACCGTAAGGATGATGCATTTATACAGCAATACTTCACTGCCATACGCGGGGTGCTGGACTGGTATGAAAAACATATCGATCAGCAAAAGAACATGTTAGGCCCTATGCAATGGTGGGGATTCACTGACTGGAATAATGCATTCCCCGGCGGCACACCGGATGGCGCTACAAACGGTAATTCTTCGATCATTACCCTGCAGTATGCCTATACCTTACAGCAGGCAGCTGCATTGTTCACCGCTTACGGCAAACAGGCGGATGCGCAGCACTACAGCCAGTTAGCCGCCACACTGAATAAAGGTGCCTATGCGCTTTGTTTCAATGCTTCCCGCAATGAAATGGCCAATACGCCCCTGCAAAATACATTCAGCCAGCATGCAGGCATTATCGCCGTACTGGCAGGCGCTATACCTGAAAGCAGGCAGCAGGCTGTGTTGCAGCGGGTACTGGATGATACTACCTTAAGCCAGGCTACTTTTTATTATCGTTTTTACCTGAACCTGGCCCTTAAAAAAGCAGGCATGGCCAACCGTTATTACGCACAGCTGAAACCCTGGCGGGATATGCTGGACATGGGCCTTACCACCTTTGCAGAAAACCCGGAACCTACCCGTTCCGACTGTCATGCATGGAGCGCCAGTCCTAACTACGATTTCCTGGCCACCATTTGTGGCATTATGCCGGATAAGCCGGGATTTGCTGCAGTGAGGATACAACCCGCCATGGGCGAGCTTAACGCGGTAAACGGCACTATGCCCCATCCCAAAGGCAATATAACGGTAACTCTTAAACGAACAGGCAGCAGTGGGGTAGCAGCGGAGGTTACGTTACCGCCGGGCCTTTCCGGGCGTTTTGTGTGGAATAACAGCACCGTTCCCCTGAAGGAAGGAAAACAAAACTTTTTAATAAAAAATTAGGTTTTAAGCAACATTAGTGGTAATTTTTGTTAAAACCACGTTATTATGCATCAGGCAGGTCAATTGCATTGCCGCTATCCCATTATGATTATCTGAGTATCTGTATAAGAAGGAGCAAGACAGGCAGTGGTCGCATAATACACCGGATTTTCTGATCCCTGACCCATAAATAATTTAGCTAATTGCTGGCTTTAGATAAAGAAAGATAATGCAGCGCTTACATGTTAAGAGCTGCACGTTCATAACGTGTTAAATGTACAGCAGGTTTCTGTCAAGTTACCTGCTCTTTTTTTTATCCTAATTCGCTTTTCTTCGATATCATCCAAAGCCCGGCAATCGTGATCAGCGCATTCAGTATCAGCAGCTCAATCCCTATCTGGAAGCCATTGAACCAGCGGGCCGCATTATCACTGAGAATGTAACAGATCACCGGCGCTGCCAGGCAAACGATCAGCACTGCATAACCTTGTTTTACAAGCCGTTTGGAGAAAATACCAAAAGCAAACAGCCCCAGCAAAGGGCCATAGGTATAACCGGCAATTTTCAGGATAATATCAATAATGGATTTATTGTCGATCCATTTAAAGATCATCACGCATAAAAAGAACACAACCGTAAAGGTAAGATGCACGCTGCGCCGTGTTTTTGTTTTGCCTTTTTCATCCAGGTCATCCCGTTTTTTCAGGCCCAGCAGGTCAATACAAAAAGAGGAGGTAAGTGCCGTTAAAGCCCCGTCAGCACTGGGGAACAGCGCGGAGATCAATCCAATAATAAATACAAAGGAGATCACCGGCGGCAGGTAGCTCAATGCAACCGTAGGGAAAAGATCATCTCCTTTAATACCGATCTGCTTACTTTCTGCAAACAGGTACAGCAGGCCGCCCAGCAGCAGGAACAAAAAATTTACCAGCACCAGCACAATGCTAAAGCTCACCATATTCTTCTGTGAATCGCCCAGGTTCTTTACACTGATGTTCTTTTGCATCATTTCCTGGTCAAGCCCCGTCATACCTACAGTGATGAAAGCCCCGCCCAGTATTTGTTTTAACCAGAAGCCGCCGCTGTTCACATCCGGGTTAAAGATGCGCGTATACCCCTTGGCATTTAAAGCCGACATGGTTTCACCAAAAGAAAAACCCAGGCTGCGGGTTATGTACACAATACACACTACCAGCCCTAAAAGCATAAAAGTAGTTTGCAGGGTATCTGTAAATACAATGGTTTTCACGCCCCCTTCAAAGGTGTACAACAATATCATCAGCAATATCACAAACGTAGTAACCCAGAAAGGTACATGCAGGTTATCCAGTATAAACAGCTGCAGCACATTTATTACCAGGTACAAGCGGGCAGTAGCGCCCAGCGTGCGGGAAATAATAAAGAACAAGGCGCCTGTTTTATAGGCCACTATTCCGAAACGCTGTTCCAGGTAATGGTAGATGGAGGTCAGGTGCAGCCGGTAATATAACGGCAGCAGTATGAACGCCACAATAAAATAACCGATAAAGTAACCGATCACCACCTGCATATAAGCAAAGCCGCTGCCGCCCACCGTACCGGGCACACTCACAAACGTAACACCGCTCAGCGAAGTGCCGATCATTCCAAAGGCCACCAGCATCCAGTTACTGTTGCGGTTACCAATAAAAAAAGAATCGTTGTTGGAGTTGCGGCTGGTGATCCAGGCAACTGCCAGCAATACTAAAAAATAAGCGATCACTAAGCTGAATAACAAGGTGGCTGACATGCTGATGGTTTAAATGTTCCCCAATTATATGCTGCTAAAAATAACTTAAAAAACTATTACACATACCACACCTTTGTGGCACACCCTAACGGTTATACCATTAATGCCAGCAGCTCCTCTGCGGTAGGCGCCATGCGCAGGTGCTCTATTTGTGTGGTAGGTGCAAAGGCTTCATCACGCATACGCAGCATATGCTGGTACAGGTGCTCATAAAAATTTTCAACGTTCAGCAGCCCTACCATTTTGCTGTGCAGCGTTAGCTGGTTCCAGGTAATGATCTCGAAGAACTCATCCAGCGTACCAAAACCACCCGGTAATATAATGGCGGCATCGCTCATTTCATACATGATAGTTTTACGCTGGTGCATGGTTTGCACCTCTATCTGCTGCGTAAGGTTTTCATGTTTACGTTCCCGTGTGTTCAGGAATTCAGGTATTACGCCGATCACCTTACCGCCGTTCTCCAGCACACTGTCCGCTATAACGCCCATCAGTCCGGCCTTTCCGCCGCCATATACCAGGTTAATGTCCCGCGAAGCCAGTAGGTATCCCAGCCGTGAAGCCTCCCGTGCATAAGCCGGGTGCATGCCCAGGCTGGATCCGCAAAAAACTGCCATGTTCTTAGTCATAGGTATTGTTTTTTAGTCCATGGTCGATGGTCCATAGTCCATGGCGTTTTACATGATTACAGGTCCACAGTCTACAGTCCACGGTCCACGGTCCATAGCATTTTACATAAATTACATATTCTTCAACAACAGCCTAAGCGCATTACCCTGTACCACACGCCCCACGCAGCAGGCAATGGACCATCGACCATGGACCGTGGACAGCTGCCGGCGGACGATCGTCCGCCGGCAGCAACTAATTTCCAAATCTAATAGTTAAATACCTAAATTGTATATTGTTAAATCAATATAGCACTAACAATGAACACTACTTTAAAAAATCTGAAAGAGCGAGATTGGACAGAAACCAAAGCCCATTCCAGCTGGCAAATATTCAAGATCATGGCCGAATTCGTAGAAGGATTTGAAGCCCTGGCCAAAATGGGACCCTGTATATCAGTATTCGGATCAGCACGTACAAAACCGGGTAATAAATATTATGACCTTACCGTGGAAATAGCCCGGCGCCTGGCAGAAGATGGTTTTGGTATTATTTCCGGCGGTGGCCCCGGCGTAATGGAAGCCGCCAACAAAGGCGCACAGGAAGCCAAAGGCAAATCTGTAGGTGTGAACATTACCCTGCCGCATGAACAGTTCCCCAATAAATATGTAGACTACGACAAGAATCTGCACTTCGATTACTTCTTTGTACGTAAAGTAATGTTCACCAAATATGCCCAGGGCTTTGTAATGATGCCCGGTGGCTTTGGTACCATGGATGAATTTTTTGAAGTAGCCACACTCATCCAAACAAAGAAAATGACGGAAACCCCCATGGTGCTGGTAGGTAAAGAATACTGGAGCGGCCTGCTGGATTGGATCCGTAATGTAATGATGGAAAAGGAAAGCAACATCAGTCCTGAAGACCTGGGCCTGCTGAAACTTTTTGATACCGCCGATGAAGTGGTGGAGTATTTCCGTGTATTCTATACTACCAACAAATTAAGGCCGAACTTTTAGTTGGCAGTTTTTTAGTTGGCAGTCAGCAGTGGGCAGTTGGCAGTCCGGGGATGGTTTATCAAATAAATTGCAGGTTATCCGTACCGTTAGACTCCTAACTGTATCAGCAATCAGACTGCCCACTGCCAACCGCCAACTACCCACTATCAACTGGCAACTGCCAACTAATTTCCGTAGGTTTGCAGAAATTTTTTCCAGCTTATGGACGTTATACCTGCAGCAGTGAATGCATTTGCGGAAAATTACACCAGCCCGGAAAATGACGTGCTGCACCGCCTTCACCGTGAAACATACCTGAAAGTGGAGCAGCCGCACATGCTGAGCGGGCATCTGCAGGGGCAATATCTGTCTATGGTAAGCCATATGGTACGGCCGCGCCGCATACTGGAAATAGGCACCTACACTGGTTATTCTGCCATATGCCTGGCACAGGGCCTCACCACAGACGGCCTGTTATACACACTGGACATTAACGAAGAAAGAGAGGAATTGTGCAGACGTTATTTTAAAGAAGCAGGACTGGAAAATAAGATCCGGTTACGCATAGGAAAAGCCGCTGAGATTATCCCGCAATTACAGGAAACATTTGACCTGGTATTTATAGATGCAGATAAGCAGGGATATGCCAACTACCTGGACCTGGTATGGGAACAGCTGAGGCCCGGTGGTTTTATACTGGCTGATAATGTGCTTTACCACGGTGAAGTGCTGCAGAACGAAAGCCAGCAAAGCGCCAACGCCAAAGCCATGATCGCCTTTTGCGAAAAAGTAAAAGCCGATGCCCGCGCAGAACAGGTGCTGCTCACCATTCGGGATGGTTTGCTTATGATCAGAAAAACTAAATAATGTGCAAATGTTCAGATGTACAAATGAATGCCAACCGCTTCAATCCATCTGCACATTCGCACATCTGCATATTTGCACATTAAAAAAACTCCTCTTCATGCAAGTAAGAAAATTTTGGTTAGTGGTTAGTTTTCTTATCGGCTGCATGCCTCTGCTGAAAGCGCAAACCAAAACCATGACAACGGAGCAGTACATTGCTACGTACAAGGATATTGCCATTGACGAAATGCGCAATTCCGGCATACCC
>NZ_DATCRF010000416.1:0-3157 GCF_036569125.1 Chitinophaga sp.
ATAACCGGCTGGTGTCATTACAAGGCCGGATCGAACAGGAAAAACTAAAACTGTCTTATGTTATGGACATCATATCTATGATGTAAATAAACATCAAAGCCCTGGAAAAAGCGTAACCTTTCCATAGTCAGCGTAATCCGTTGCAAGCCATTAAGGCTTCAGGTTTGTCATAAACGTCAATGTATCAAAGTATAAAGTCAGGGATTTTAGCTTGCCATTTTCAACGGTCCAGTTTTCCGAAACATTCCCATTGATCTTAACGCCGTTTGGAAATACAAAATCGTAGTTCCCGATAACGCTTGCTGTGTCGTCTTCTACAACCATTTGCTTTACACGCATGGCATCAAAGCGCTGCGAAAATCGTTTAATGATCTCAATATAGGCCTGCTTTCCTACAACCGGCTTAATATTGTTCATATCCCCGCCAACATATTCAAAATCGTCTGCAATTACACTTTCCCAACCCGATTTTTCTGCAAATCCCTTGTAATAGGTTTCCAACAGCTGTTTTGTCTGGGCTGATCTTTCCATTGTTTATAGTTTTAAAGTTTATAAATTTGTTGTTGCAAAATGCAAGAACCAAATATAAAAAAGATATTGCAAAACGCAACAACTATTTTTTATGGAAAAATTCAGGTCAGATTGCCCGATCAGCTGTTCCCTTGATGTATTCGGGGACAAATGGTCGCTATTAATAATCCGGGATATAATGCTGAGAGATAAAGTATCCTACAGCGAATTCCTAGGTTCAGAAGAGAAAATTGCTTCAAATATCCTGGTCAACAGGCTAACTGTTCTTGAAGCTGAAAAGATCCTTGTAAAGGAAGTGTCGCCCGCAAATAAGTCAAAGTTTGTGTACAGCCTTACACAAAAGGGCCTTGATCTATTGCCCATTGTTATAGAAATAATGGATTGGGGTGCCAAATACAATGAAAACTGTCCACGAAAAGAGATCGGCAAAAAGATCAAAAAGGATAAAGCTGCTGTGATTAAAGAGCTAAGCCAGTCTTTGAAGTCAAAGATCAGGTAGTGCAGGTACTGATCAACAGGTTCAAACAAGTACAGAATAGCCCCTCCCAACTTTTTCCTGAACTACCTGCCCTGCAAAATAGGCTATAGGCCAATAATGCCGGTACCTGCCATATATTGTATATAGCAGGTACCGGCAATTGTTAAACATAGCCATGCAACTATGCTCATAGTAATATTTTCTTGCTGATCACATCAACTTTACCAAAAATTATAGTGCCGGTGAAAATTCCGGGAGGTACATTTACCGCTTCTGTAAAAACATTTTTGCCTTTATTCAACCGGAACTGACGCCGGATGACCGTACGCCCCATGATATCCCTCAGGGAAAAATCGCCCTGGCAGTCGGTATCTGAAAAAATGAATATAGTCAGCTGCTTACCCGTGGCAGAGAGCAAAAGACTATTACTATTTTCTTTAACGGCCAGCTTTACTTTTTCTGACAGTATTTCGTGGCCCGTTCGGTCCATGGTTCTGATCTGGTAACTACTGGTTCCGGATAAAGGCCTGAGATCAGCGAAATCATACATCTTCATTGGGGAACCTGCAGTATCCGTCCTTACCTGCCCAATAACAAACGGCATATGTGTTCCTTCAAACCGGAGCACCTCGAAATGCGAATCAGGGTTTTCATTAACAGCCTGCCATTTCAAGATCACTTGCTTACGATTCAAACTTGCCTTCAATGCTGTGATCCGGGTTTCGGCAACCGGGATCACATATGATGCTGATGCGGCTAATAGTGTATCCTCGCTTTCTGATGATCCGCTTACCCATAATATGTCCTCTGTTGTAGAAGCTGCGGAACGGCCTATAGCCGTAGAGCCGGTCGTTGTGTTGGATCCATTCGTGTATAATCTGAATGTGACCGTAGTACCACCGGGAAGGTTTTGCAGCTCCCTGATCTCTGAAAGATCCACATGCGGCATGAACTCACCTTCCGTATTAACTGCGATGGCTAAAGTAAAAGGGTTGTCGGCTTTATAAAAATCAGTGCCATTAAGGCTATACTTCCAATAATAAACTTTAGCTCCGCCACCTGTAGCGCGGATCTTAAAATCCAGGCCGTTTAAACTTATTTTCCGTCCGGTTTGAGCGGTGATGCTAAAACCAAAATACATATTATTGGCAATGGCTATAGCCGTATCTGCCAGATTGGAACTCGACGGTGTTGTGGTTAAGGAAGCAAATGCCCTTGCAAGCCCGGTGGGGTTTAAACCGGCGCCACGAACCAAAGGCGTGGCAGTAACGGCACTATTTATTGTGGTCGGTGCGTCATCCGTCTCATTTCCTGCTTTTGCCGGTGTTGCCAGCTGCCAGGCTACTAATTTTTCCGGTGTGGTAACCGCCGCGGACCTTCCGTTCACTGTAAGCACATAATCTGTGGTACTGGACGTAGCCGACCGCCCAAATGCTGTAGTGCCGGTGGTTGTGTTAGAACCGTTTGTATACATCCGGAAATAAACTGTTTTCCCGGCAGGTATATCCTGCAATGCCCCTATGCCGGACAGATCGACCGGAGGTTGCGTGTCCCCTTCATCAGTGGTAGCTGCTGACAGCACCCGCGGATTAGCGATCCTTTCAAAATTTATTCCGTCAAGGCTATATTTCCAGTAAAAGACTTTTGCGCCGCCGGGTGTTACCCTTAACTTATAATTTATGTCACTAAGGGATACTTTATACCCGGGTTTAATTCCGATATTAAAGGCATAATACATCTCCTGCGAAATTGCCATTGCAGTATCCGCAACAGCTGATGTAGTTGGTACGCTTGTTAAAGAAACAAAGGTACGGTGCAGCACAAATGGCGCTCCCGTGGTATCAGTCGCCCGCAAACCGGCGCCCCGCTGTAAAAGACCCACATTTAAGGAAGAATCAATAAGAGAAGCCGCAGCTGAAGCTTCACCTCCGGTTCTTAAGGGTGTAGCAAACTGCCAGGCAGCCAGCTTCTTTGTGCTAACCGTGTCATCAACAATACCACCCACCGAAAGTGCATAATCATCTGCTGTACCAGGGCCTGAGACGCCAATACCTACTATGTCTGAGCTATTATCCATTCCATTAACGTATAACCTGAAATAGACTGTCTTATCCGGACCTATATGCTGTAATTCGGGATAAGCTGATA
>NZ_DATCRF010000417.1:0-7354 GCF_036569125.1 Chitinophaga sp.
CCTTTCTATAGTCCACCAATTCCGCAATACAACCGCGTAATACCTCTTTGGCTTTTCTTTCCCGCTCTGCCATGTTATCGGCAATTTTTTGTTTCTCTTTTTTATGAGCAGCCAGCTTACTCCATATCATGATGGCGCCAATACCCAATCCGATAATCCCAAGAATTACATGATAGGAAAATCCCCATAATCCGCCCAGGCAAATTAAAACGCCGATAGCGATCATGGGATAGGGGAAGGAAAGTTTTGAAAGCTCCAGGGCTAATTCACTTTTATAAAAAGCTTCCTGCTTTTGCAGCTGCGCTGTTTCATCTTCCCCGTTTGCAGTGGCGGTGTTAAAGCCATCAATTGACAGGTTGGCCTGCGGGGGTATGGTGCTCCTGTTCTGCGCGGTAAAAGTATCATGCGCCTCAATGATCCAGGGCTGGCTTATGGATACCGCTAAGGCCTGTGTGGCTTTAGTGGCGCCGGAAAGCTGCGGGTTAAAAGCTGCATTGGTCAGTAATTGCAGAAAATCCACCTGCTCATCAAAAATGTGCTGTTCAGCATCCATCTTTAATTGGGCGGCTGCTTTATCTCCATCCATTTCAATAATAAGCTGGTTTAACCTTACCTGTTTTTGCAGCGGCAGCTCCTCCTCGTCAAAATTGGTAACTAATAAAGTAAGTATTTCATCGAGCTGCACCCTTACCACTTTTGACAGGTCGGCTGAGGAAGAAAAAATGTTATTGAAATGCAGCAGCATGGCCTGGTAAGCCTTAGCGTTGCGTAAAGCGCTTTCCAGATCGGCATAATTAGCCGCAAACTTTTTTAATAAGGGATAAGTATCGCTAACCTGCCCTACAGATCTGAAGAAAGTGATCCATTGGTTCTTTTGCTCATTAATGAAATTATCTGTTTGCGATAGCTGTACGATCCAGTTCTTTACATTCGTCATCATCAGCTGCCGCGCAGCAGGAGGGAATACCCCGGTGGTTACTGCCTCCAGGATCACAATAAATTCCCGGTCAAGGTAGTGGGGATTCTGGTGCATAAAATACCGTTCCAGCCATTTCATGCTTGCATCATTCCTGCCCAGCCGTCTCATTACAAGCATAAAGAAAAGGGTTGTTTTATAGTCATCCCTTTTCAGGCTTTCGGTCAATGCTTTGTCTGCGTTGTTCTTGTCATCACGGATCCATGCCGACAATACAATTAAAGCAGGCGCCAGCCAGTAGCCCGGCGCTTTGATCATTATTTCCTCTGTGGAAAAGCGTAAGGTATCGTCGCTTACAATGCCGGTATCAACACTTTGCAGAATGCCGGTGGCCATTCTGCGTATTTCGGCGTAGTACCCGTATTTGATCTGCAGTTCCTGCCGCAGATTGCCAACACGGGTTTCAGCCAGCTGCAGCGCTTTATGCTGGCTGTCTGCAGCCACAAAATCAGCAAAGGCTGTTGCCAGCTTATCTAATTCACTCTCCAGCTGATCCTGTTTGAAATTTATTGAACCCAGATCGGAATGTACGCCTGCCATATCCGAGCTAATAGACCTTAATGCATTGTTTATGATAGAAAGGTCAGCGTAAGTAATAACCTGTTGTGACATGGAGTTGTGGTATTATTTATAATTTAATTGCAGTGCCGTCTTCCCGGAGAAGTATCAGTTTATCGTTATAAACCTCTACCAGGGCATAAGTATTATGTTTAGCCACGCCACGGGCCTTTTCAAACTCACCGGGCATAGGTTCTGAGATCTTATAATGTTGAATGATCTGGGTGGCGCTCAGATCCATGATGTGTACTTCATAGGGATGTCCCAGGTAACATTTGCTTACAATTCCCAGGGGCAGGGATGCCAGTTCCGCTGTGCCAAACTCCTCCTGGATTATTTGCATGGCTTCATTCCAGCCTTTTGTATCCGTTAATGTTTTTTGGTCAAGTTTGGATAAAAAGTCAATATACTTTTTGGAACGTTTCTTCAGAAGGTCTCTGTCGCTTATAAAGCCGGTACCTGTAGTGGTGGTCTTTTGAGAGGCCGGTCCTGTCCCGGTCTTTGAGGGTTCGTTAAACAGTATTCTCCCCATATTTTTATTTTTTAGGTATTAACACCTTAATATAGAATAGCTGACTTCCTGTGATTGATTGATGACGTTGTCCTTTTTTGGAAGCCGGGAATTAAAAATGAAATTGTACTCAGTTCTTAGTGATAAGTTCAGCTAACGATAGTGCTTTAGCATTAAATATTTCTTGGTTCGCTTTTGTAATAAACTTTCCGCTCAGTTATATAGCTAGGGATCACTGAAACAAATATATGAAAAATGAATTAGATGTAAGTATTGGGAGAAAATATATTTATTAAATTTTTTATCCGTTATCAAAGTTTTAATTCCCTGGCTGCATCCTGCAATATCAGGATCCAATCCTGCCCATACCCGGTGCCGGGCGGTGTAAATTTTTGCTGTCCCTGGTTTTCCACCTCGCCAATATGTTTAAGCTCGCCATTACGGGGATTGTACCAGCCTGCCTGCAGCCGGGCGCCGCTTATTTTTCCCAGCACCACTGTAAAAGGTTGCCCGGATACCGTGTATACGTACAGGTAGTCTTTACCGCGTGTAGCCTGTACGCGTTCGGCCGGTGTAAGGTTATTTTCCAGGATCAGGGATTGGTCCGGTACCCGTTCTAACATGGGGTTCGCTTCCATGAGCTTACGCACATATTGCATTTGCCCCGCCCCGGGCAGGTCCATCGCCTGCTGCCACAGCACATGCGGATTGTTCACTGATTCATAGCTGGTGGAGTAGAACTGCCAGATGTCATGGCAGCCGTAGGTATGCCCGCAGGCGCCGGCAAACAGGTCCAGGTAGGCATAGGTCCTTACATCATATGCGCTGGAAGTGCCCAGCTCTTTTGCATTAAAGCATACCGGGTGGTCTTCATAAATGGGCTCTCCATCCAGCACTGGCTTTACAGGCGTCAGGTTGTAAGCCGCCTGGATCTTGTCATATACCGGCGTATTGCGGCAATGGCCGTTCTGGAACATGTTAAAGCTTAACCAGGCATCTTTATGGAACCACTCCGCAGAGCCTAATGCATTGGGTTGGGTATGAAAAGTGATAACCGCCTTATTCTTTTTGCCCAGCCCTTCCCGGATGCCGGTTGCCATTTGCCGCCAGATACTAAGCTGCTGGTCGTTCTGCGGTATACGGTCGCCGCCCAGGATCCAAACAATGTTCTTCCTGTTACGGTATCGTTTCCCTAACCATTTTCCATACACCCTGGCATTTTGCGGGGTAAAGATCTCCGGCCCTTTTCCCCAGGATGATTTCCACACCTTATCGCCCCAGGTAGGCAGTAACCCTATTACCAGGCCATTGGATGCGGCTTTGTCAAGGATGTAATCCACATGCTTAAAATAGGCTTCCTCCGGTTTGGTGGGATCATCTTTTTGCAGCGGCAGGTTGCCGTAAGCATTGGGTGTATGTAAGCCGTCAAACTCTGCGAGTATAACAGCCTGTATCACCGTGAATCCCTGGCTGGCGCGGTGTTGCAGGTATTGGTCGGCCTGTTCCCGGTTCAGGCGGTGGAACAGCTCCCAGGCAGTATCGCCCAGCCAGAAAAAAGGTTTACCATCACGCAGCAGGTAACGGTGGTTATCGCTGATGCTTATCTGTGCAAATAAGGAAAGGGCACAGCAGCACAATAGGGCAGTGAACGTGGAACGAAGCATAAAGGGTTAATGGTTTAGGGTAGTAATATCCCTAAAATAATAAATTATGCTGTATTACGCGCGCCTTACTGCTTGCTGCTGTGCCCTGCCGGAGGTTACGGAATAATAAGCGTAGCCGCCAGGCTATCTGCCATGGCCTTATGCATGCGAATGGCCGGCAGGTATTTATTGGCGTAATCTTTTAACCGCTGCTGGTTGCTGTTGGCAGCAGCATCTTCAAACAACGCAATGGTTTTTACGTGGTCTTTGATCTGCCCGTTAATATAGGCGGTATCAAAAGTATGCCCGCGCATGTTCATTAATTGTGCTTTAAGCGCAATATGCAGGCTATCCGGCATTTCCGGCAGGTTCACCTGCCAGCTGTCCCCGATGCCCGCCAGCTCTGCCTGTGAAGCTGAATGGTCCTGCTGCATATGTTGCCCGAACATTTTAACGCCGGCGTTCGCGCTCATTGAATCCGCTACTTTTCCCATATCCACTTCGCTCCAGTTTCCATAAGAGGCCTGTACCATAAAGTTCTTATCCCGTTCAGAGACCAGTGGATTGTCTATACCATCATCATCATCAGAGCAGGCAGTAAAACACAGGGCATTCATAGCAAGCATGCCTGCAAGGAAAAGTTTTTGCATTTTCATATATACTTTTTTAATGTAAACAGATGTGAAACCAAAGCGGAGTTAGCTACTTCCTTATTAAGGTGAAGTGCAAATGTTATGCGCGGTTGAACATCAGTTTTTATTTTAAAGCAGAATATACTTGTACTTAAATGCTTACTCTTTTATATGCCCAAACATAAGCCCTGCCTGCTATACAAATAACGTAGCATCAGTTACACAGAAGTGAGGAGAATTAATTACGGATGCGGAATGCCGGATGCTTATGCATTCTGCATTCCGCGTTCAGCATTAATAACCGTATTCCGGCGGCTCAATGCCCTGGCAGCGCAAATACGTTACTGCCTGCCCGCGATGGTGGGTGATATGATCCAGTGTGGCATGAAAACCTTTAACAACATCCTCCGTTAGTTTGCTGCTGTCCACCGTGGCCTTCAGCTCATTATACGCCTGCTCCAGGTAGCTGTGCAGCTCCTTTTTCTTTACCACAGCTTCCGGTGGCGCCCAGGCAATTTCATTGCCTTTTATATAATTCTCCTGCCACCATTGTATGCCGTAGGCAATGTGGTGTAACAGCTCGCCAAAGGTCCAAACCGTTTCTACCGGTTTAAAGGAATAACCGCGCTCCGGCATTTTACCGGCAACATTTAAAGTGTACTGTTTTGAATTTTCCAGCGTAGCTAATAATTGCGCTTTCATAAAAACATAGATTTTATGCAGCAAAGCTATTGGCCGCGCCAGGCAAACACTTAAGGAATCTTGCTCTTTTAACGGGAGCTGGTAATACCGGTGCGGAAAGCCGCGGGAGGACATTGATATTGCTGCCGGAAAGCCGCTGTAAAATGTTCAATGCTGTTAAAGCCGGAGCTAAAAGCCACATCCGCCACGGTTTGCATGGTATTGCGCAGCAGCAGGGCCGCATGCTGCAAACGGATGGACAGCAGGTATTGATGCGGTGAGCAGGAAGTAAAGGTTTTAAAGATCCGGCTGAAGTGAAAGGGGCTTACATAACAATACGCCGCAATTTCAAAAAGGGAAATATCCTGTGTAAAATGGGTGGTAATATATTCCTTAGCCCGCTCTATGGTGCTAAGATGATTCTTTTTTAAGCGGCTGTTAATGCGGGTATCCGGTGCATAGTCCGTAACGGAGCCTAATACCTTATCCGTCATTTGCAGCACCAGCTGATCTATCTGCAGCTTGCTGCCGGAGCGTAAGCCCACTAACCGGCTGATGTAAAAATGCAGGAATTCCGTTTCTGTATCCGTACGCAGCAGGGTAGAGTGCAGGTCATTATCCTGAAAGAACTTCGTATGTCCATAACGTTGAGTCAGCTCCTGGTGAAAGCTGTGCGTAAATTCAAAGATGGTGCATTCATCCGGTATGGCATGCGTGTGTGTAATAGTACGTTCATAACCCGGCTTGGTAATGATCACACAGCCGTTATACGAGTCCAGCGAATGCCGGAACACATTGTACAGGAAATTGCCCTTGCGTACAAAGCTGATGCAAAAGCTTTCCGCATACTCCGGTTTGGAAGTACGGCAATCCGTACAGCGGCATTTAAAATCCAGCACGCGGTAAAAGTCGGAATGGTAACGGGTATGGATATCTGCGTCCATGGCTGTGAAGTTAACAATTTGCGGGTACAGGGGAAAATGAGAAATGAACAGGACAAATTAAAAAAAGGACCCCGCTTTGCCCAGAGGAGTCCTTTTTGAAATTAGCGTGGTAAGAATACCTGCTATGTCTAATAAATTCTTGTCTTTAAAGATACTGTGTAGAAACCGGCCATTTGTTAAGCATTGGTTAATCGTCCCGGTTTTTTTAAGACGGGCGCTTGTCCAGCCTGCAATCGCCAGCAGCCCCATGTTTAGTGCGGCTAAACGTAATGAAAATACCGTCAAAATGCTATAGTTTCGCATCTTCCATGTATCCGTTCATTCATAGCGTAGTTAATATTGGAATCAGGCCTGGTCATCCGTTCGAAGAGCAAAAGAAAATAAGGTCCCTGAATGCAGGGGCGCTGCTGGGCTTAGTAATGGTAGCGGCGTTATTGGTGCTGAACCTGGCAACGGCACATTTATGGTTAGCCTGCTGCTACCTGTTGTTATCGCTGGTGATAGCGGGCATTTTCCTGCTGCAGCAACGCCAGCTGTTCCAGCCTGCCCGGTTCACGGCCATCATGACCATTGCCCTGTTCTTCAGTTTTATTTCGCTGGCCTATCATAATAATACAGAGCTGCTGCTGTTATTAAATATAGCAGTGATCATACTGCTGCTGGATTCCTGGTGGTTAATAGCCGTAATGGCGCTGGTGGATATGTTCATCTTCATCTTCACCCGTATTTACAACAGCCATCACAGGCCGTTAATAGAGGCTTTACCCCCTTCGCGCGATATCATTAGCGTAACATCTGTATTCGTGATGATGATGGTAGTGCTGTTATATAATAAGTATGAGCAGCAGCGTTACCGGCAGCAGATGGAAGGGCTGAACCGGCAGAATGAAGATAAGGCCGTGCGTTTGGAGAACCTCAATAAATCCAAAGAAAAAATATTGTCTATTCTTTCACATGACCTGCGGGAACCCCTGGCTGCCATGCGTTCCCTCTTAAGCCTGGATGCGGAGATGGCTGCACCCCTGTTCAACGAGTTTGCAGGCCGGGCGCGTAACAGTTTGGATAATGTGCTGCTGAGCTTAGATAATACCCTGCGCTGGTCGCATATCCAGTTAAAAGGCAGCACAGCTTACCCGCAGTACTGCGATGTGCAGGAAGCTATTATACAGCTGCAGCAGAAAATGGGATCGCAGATGGATGAGAAAGCCCTGGTCTTTTACCAGCAGGTACCGAAGGATACGCTGGTGTATGCCGACCCGGATCACCTGGCCGTGCTGCTGCGCAATGTGCTTTCCAATGCTATTAAATTCACACCTGGCGGCGGCCATATTACCATAGCTGCTGCTACGGAAAAAGAAACCGTACATATTCGTGTAACCGATACCGGTATAGGCATGGATGCTGCCACC
>NZ_DATCRF010000418.1:0-10099 GCF_036569125.1 Chitinophaga sp.
CGGAGATATTATCTGGCAAATAGGCACCGGTTATTTTGGCTGCCGGAATGATGAGGGCAATTTTGATGAGCGGCTCTTTGAAGAAAAAACAGCACTGTCACAAATTAAAATGGTGGAGCTAAAATTATCACAGGGCGCTAAACCCGGCCATGGCGGTATATTACCTGCTGCCAAGAACACACCGGAAATTGCTGCCATCCGCCATGTAAAACCCTATACCACGGTATCCTCGCCACCCTACCATACTGCGTTTAATACGCCGCGGGAAATGATGTTGTTCATTGCGCATATGCGTACGCTCTGCAAAGGCAAGCCGGTGGGCTTTAAATTATGTATAGGCCAGCGCCGCGAGTTCTTTGCTATCTGCAAAGCTATGGTGGCTACCAACATTTACCCTGACTTTATTACCATTGATGGCGGGGAAGGCGGTACAGGCGCTGCACCGCCGGAGTTTTCAAATTCCGTAGGCATGCCTTTAATGGATGCTCTGGCCTTTGTGCATGATACCCTTACAGGTTTTAATATCCGTGGTAAAATGAAGCTGATAGCTTCCGGTAAAATACTTACCGGCTATCATATACTGCGCGCCATGGCCCTGGGTGCGGATGGCTGTAACAGCGCACGCGCCATGATGATGGCCATTGGCTGCATACAGGCACTGGAATGTAATACCAATCGCTGTCCTACCGGTGTAGCCACGCAGGATAAATGGCTGGCTAAAGGACTGGTGGTAGAAGATAAAAAACACCGGGTATCCAATTACCACCGCGATACCATTGAGAGTGCTATGGAACTTACTGCCGCTGCAGGTTTAAGCAGCCCGCACGATATTACCCGCAGCCACATTTTCCGCCGTGTGTTTATGAACCAGGTGCGCAGCTTTGAAGAAATATACCCCAGCATAGCTGCCGGTGTATTCCTGAACGGACAGCTGCATGAAGTAATGAGGAATGAGCTGGAAATGGCGCATGAAGACCGTTGGAACTAAGAACGTATTCCAAATACAAAAGGTGAAAAGGATGTATGCTGTTATCCTTTTCACCTTTATTTTATCCCTGCATTGTTATACCTGGAAATAAAAATCCTTTGCGTTCTGGTAAAAGATACGCTTTGCCACATCCTCCGGGAAATTGTCTTTCACCAAAGCCACATCATCATCGCTGAAAGGCTGTGGTGCACGGGTAGATGGCAGGTCAGTGCCAAACATCAGCGCAGAGCGGTCTACCGCATTGATCTGCTGCATTACTTCCACCACATTAAAATTGCAACGGCTAAAACCGGTGGCTTTTACCCGCACACCATCTGCCACCAGCTCCAATAAATAAGGCAGCCCTTCTTTCGACAAACCCAAATGATCAATACTGATACGCGGCAGCCGCTTTAAAACCGGCAGCAGATCTTTCAGCTCCCGGGAATCAATGTATAACTCAGTATGCCAGCCTGCCAGATCATATACACGGCGGGCCAGCTCCTCCAGGTGATCAACGGTAGCGGAGCCGCCGCGTTGTACATTAAAACGTACCGCCCGTATGCCCGACGCATGCAGCTGGCGTATTTCTTTATCTGTTACATATTCCGGGATCTGTGTTACGCCTACAAAACCGGTTCCCAGCTGCTGCAGCGCAGCTACCAGGTATTGCTGGTCGAACTGCTGGAAAGAGCCGGATACCACCACGCCGCCGTTCACCTGCAAATGTGTTACCCTGGCTTTATAATCGGACGCTGTAAAGGCAGGCGGCAGGTACCCCTGGTTAGCCACCAAAGGATAACGGGGGTCTATAATGTGAAAATGTGCATCGAAGATCATGCGCCGGTGATTTTGATAACGAATAATTCTGACGGTACATCGCCGGGGTGCAGGGCCGACAGGTCCAGCACACAGTCCTTTCCCTGCTGTTTTATACGGATATTTGCCCTGCTGCCCAGGATACTGGCCTTTGCGCCGGCGGGCAGCGTATAATTGCGCAGCAGCAGCTGCGGATTATAAGAAGGAACAATGCAATACAGGTTATTGTTCTTGCGGGTAAAGAACATCTCTATATGCGCATGTTCCTTTGAAGGCTGGATCATGCGGGTAACATCATAATCAGCCATAAAAGAGGCCTTCTTTACCGTTGGCTGCTGCCCCGGGCTCCATTGGCGCGTTTGTTTCCAGGATTCAGTTTCGTAGATCGCTTCTCCGTTTGTAGCCAGCCAGCTGCCCATATCTACCAAGCGTTGCTGCATGATCACGGGAATGCGTCCATCTGCCGTGGGGCCAATATCCAGCAGCAGGTTGCCCCCGCGGGATACAATATCTATTAATGCCAGCAGCAGGTCATGGCTGCTTTTGTAATCATTTACATTCTCCATACGGTTATATCCGTAAGACATGCCAATGCCCCTGCTTTCTTCCCATACTACGCCCGGCTCCATGCCACTACCATATTCAGAAGTAAGGTAAGTGCTGGCGCTGTTATGCCCGCGGGTATTGCTTCCCCAGCGGTCGTTCACCACAATCTCCTTCTTCACCGGCGATTCATTATACAACCAGGCCAGCAAAGCGGGCGACTGCCAGGCGGTATCTGACAGGTCCCATTCTCCATCAGAAAAGATCACAGATGGTTTGTAACGTGTTACCAGGTCTTTGAACTCCGGCTGCATCACCTCTTTGATATATTGCTCTTTGTTGGAGAGCCATAAAGGGTTATACCATTCATACAGGGAATAATAATACCCCATGCGCAGACCTGCTTTGCGTACGGCTTCTGTCAGATCGCCGAGCAGATCGCGTTTAGGCGTGCCGGTTACTGCATTCCAGGGACGGCCCCAGGCCTTATCTGCCCAGGGGCTGTTCCATAAACAATAACCTTCATGATGTTTGGAGGTAAGCACTACATATTTAGCGCCGGAGCGGCGGAAGATCTCTGCCCACTGCGCCGGATCGAATAATGCCGCGGTGAACTGCGGTTCGAAACTGGCGTATGGAAATCCTTTGCCGAATTGTTTATCGTGAAAAGCCTGTACCTGGGCGTGGGTATCCGAGCCTTTATTCATCAGGTTATGCCAGTACCATTCAGAATAACCGCCGGGGCCTACCACTGCAAACGACGGCACTGCATACACTCCCCAGTGTATAAAGATCCCGAACTTAGATTCATGGAACCATCCGGGTATTTTTCGTGTATTCAGCGAGGACCAGTCAGCTGAATAGTTTTGCGCCAGTAATGGCTGCAGCAATAATAACATCAGGCTAGCGGCGAGGATCATTCTTTTCATAACGGCAAAGTTTAGCAGTGAGTAAAATAATAAATATTTCAGGGAAATGAGTGAGGAGGTTTGTGCGGGTGTTTGTTATAGCGGTATTACGGATATTTATTACGGCAGTTTATTACAGATGTTTATTGTGAGCATTTTTTGCAGGCATTTTTTTGCAGGCCCAACGCTGGACTGCGTCCGCCTGTTTGAATGACTATGAGGCGGGGGATTGTCGTATAGGGGTTAGGGCATGGATGGGGCGTTGTCAAGCGGGGCACGCCGGACAAGGTCCAGGCGTTTGGGCCTGCAAAAAAAAGGGCATGTACTGCAATTACGTGTGGGTGTGCGGTATGAGCGATAATAGAGACCTTGGTATAGCTGGTGTAGCGTATACTGCCTAAGAACTGCTGACTGCTGTAAATAATAAAGCGTATGAAGTGGCTTGTTACCTCATACGCTTTTATGTTGATTGATGTTTATTGATATTTTGCTACTGTCGCTTGTGTTTTTGGTAACAGGTTTTCTTTCGTATTTACTTTTTACTTCTTTTTTAGTGCTTTTTAGGTTTACTGCTTTTTAGATTTTACTTTCTATAGTCCAATTCCGCCTCCAAGCACAAACCCGATCATCCTACTTCCTGCTTCTTACATCTTACCTCCTATTTCTCATCTCTTCCCTCATTTATTCCAATGCCCCGGCGGCGGCTTCGTCTACGAACCAATGCAGCTCACCATCCTGGGGGCGGATGAGCTGAGAGGGGAATTGCTCTGCGTTGAAAGTGCCTTCAATTACATTTTTCAGCGTTATGGCTTTGCCGGCGCCGGTGGCCATAAATATCACGCAGGCAGCTTTATTCACTACAGGGGCTGTAAGAGTAATACGGTACATGTGCTGGGCAGGCAGGAAAAATGCTTTTACCCAGGCCTTTTGCTCGTCCACTACGGGCATACCGGGAAACAAAGACAGGGTGTGCCCGTCATCTCCCATGCCCAGCAATACCAGGTCAAAGGTTACATCACTGTCTTTAAAGTATTGCTTCAATAATTTTTCGTATTCTTCTGCTGCGGCTTCCGGCATAAGGTCCGTACGCATTACGTGAATATTTTCTTCCGGGATGCCCATAGGTGTAAGCAGGGTTTCATATGCCATACGGGCATTATTGCGCTCATCGTCAAAAGGTACTGCGCGCTCATCGCCCCAGAAAAAACGGATCCTTTCCCAGGGGATCATTTGCTGGTAAGGCTCCTTAGCCAGTAAATGATACAGCTGCTTAGGCGTGTTACCGCCAGACAATACAAACGTAAACTGTTCCTGGTCCTGCAGTACTTCCTGGATATAATTACTGATCCAGGCGGCCAGGTTCTCACTCAGCTGTTGCGGATCTTTGGCGATGTGCAATTCCATAATAATATGCTAATGTGCTGATATGCTAATGTGCTGGTTATACTTATTTACTGTAATTGTCAGCAAATTAGCATATCAACACATTAGCACATTAACCTGTTATTTTGATAAGTTTATCCAGCTATGTCCGTCCTGTGCTATCAGGGCATCTGCATCATTCGGTCCCCAGGAATCGGGGGCATAGTTGGGGAAGTTCTGCGGTACGCGGTTCTCCCAGGTTTCCAGTATGGGCATGATCAGCTTCCAGGCAGCTTCTACCTGGTCGGCACGCATGAACAGCGTAGCATCCCCTTCCATTACATCCAGCAGCAGTGTTTCATATGCTTCCGGCGCATGCTCACCATAAGCCGCATCGTAGTTAAACACCATTTCTACCGGGTCCAGGGTCATAGTCTGGCCCGGACGTTTAGCCTGGAAGCGGATACGGATATCCATTTCCGGGTTAATGCTGATGGTAAGGCGGTTGGGCCTCCAGCTTTCAGCAGATTCCGTGGGAAATGCAAAGTGAGGCGCCTGCCGGAACTGTAAGTTGATCTGCGTAGTTTTCTGGTGCATGTATTTGCCGGTACGTACATAAATAGGTACACCCTGCCAGCGCCAGTTATCAATATAAAATTTTACGGCTGCATACGTGTCTGTATTGGAATTGGGCTGTACGCCTTTTTCCTCGCGGTAGCCTGCTACACGCTCTCCTTTCATCCAGCCGCCGGAGTACTGTCCGCGTACGGCATATTCATGCACCTTATCCTTGCTGATGGGGCGAATGGCGTTGAGCACATCCACCTTTTTATTACGGATCTCGTTGGCATCAAAAGATACCGGCGCTTCCATGGCCACCATACACAGGATCTGCAGAATGTGGTTCTGCACCATATCCCGCAGGGCGCCGGAACGCTCATAGTATCCGCCACGGCCTTCCAGCCCTACGCTTTCAGCAGCAGTGATCTGTATGTATTCAATAAAATTGCGGTTCCATACCGGCTCAAACAGCGCATTGGCAAAACGCAGCGCCAGTATGTTCTGCACGGTTTCTTTACCTAAGTAGTGGTCTATACGAAAGATCTGCTCTTCGGAGAACATGCTGGTGAGCAAAGCATTCAGCTCATGCGCACTTTGCAGATCGTGGCCAAAGGGCTTTTCTACTACAATACGGGTATTGTGCTTATCGCTGCACAGGTTCAGCTTACCCAGCTTTTGTGCAATGGCGGGCACCAGCTGCGGCGCTACTGCCAGGTAAAAGATCACGTTGGGATGGGTGCCCCATTCCTCTTCTTTCTGCTTTACGATCTCTGACATTGCATCGTAGGATTCTGCATTCTCCGCATCCAGCTGCAAAAAGCTTACGTGTTTGGAAAACTCTGCCCATTCACCGTTCTGCTCACCTTTACGGCGTGAGAACTTGCTGATACCATCCAGCAGATGCTCATTATAGGCTTCATTGGTATAAGGCGTACGTCCGATGCCGATGATAGCAAATTGCTCCGGCATCCAATCGTCCAGGAAAAGATTATATAAGGCGGGTGATAATTTCCGGTAATTCAGGTCCCCGCTGCCCCCAAAAATAAAGAGTACGGAGGCCGGCGGGCGCTTATGGTCTTGCATAAAAAACAGTTTAATGTGCGGATGTGCAAATATGCAGATGTGCAGATAAATGGGACAATTACAGATAATTTTCACATTTGCAGATCTGCATATTTGCACATTTATTTAATGTTGTTCCCAAACGGTATGGAAAGTACCGGGCATGTCTATACGCTGATAGGTATGTGCCCCGAAATAATCCCGCTGCGCCTGTACCAGGTTAGTAGGCATTCTTTCCGTACGGTATGCATCAAAGTAAGATAATGCGGCCATGATACCGGCTACCGGCACACCTGCCTGCGCGGCCTGTGCAATGGCAGTACGGGTATTGGTTTCAATGGGCTTCACCATTGCCGCCACTTCCTTATTCAGCAGGATGTTGGGCAGGTCCGGCGACTGTACGTACGCATTGGCAAATGTTTCCAGCAGCACGGAACGGATGATGCAGCCACCCCGCCATACTTTAACTACCTGCGGTAATGGTATTTCCATTTTCAGCTCATCGGATGCTTTACGCAGCATGGCCAGGCCCTGTGCATAGCTCATGATGGTACCAAAGTACAGGGCATCATGCACTTGCTGGATCCAGGTATCGGCCGGTGTATTGATACGTGCAGCCGGCGCTTCGTATAACGCTGCCGCCTGTACGCGTTCTTCTTTATAACCGCTTAACGTACGTAGTGCTACGGCCGTATCAATGACCGGTATAGCTACCGGCAGGTCCATAGCATCCTGTGAAGTCCACTTACCGGTGCCTTTGGAGCCGGCTTTGTCGGAGATCACGTCTACCAGGCGTTTATCGGTTTTATCGTCTTTCTGTAAAAAGATGTCGGCGGTGATCTCTACCAGGAAAGATTGCAGCGGGCCTTTGTTCCAGGAGTCAAATATTTTATGCAGCTGGTCGTTATCCAGGCCGGCCTGTTGCAGTAAAGCATAAGCTTCGCTGATCAGCTGCATAATACCATATTCAATACCGTTATGCACCATCTTTACGTAATGGCCGGCGCCTTCTTTACCTAAGTAGGCCACGCAAGGCTCCCCTTTAACTTTGGCTGCAACGGCTTCCAGCATGGGGCGTACCTTTTCATAAGCTTCCTGGTCGCCGCCGGGCATAATGGCCGGCCCTGTACGGGCGCCCATTTCACCACCGGAAACGCCAATGCCCATGAAGTGGAGCTGCTTTTCCCTTAAATATTTTACTCGTCTCAGGGTATCTGTATAGTGCGAGTTGCCCCCGTCAATAATCACATCGCCCGGCTCCAGTAAAGGCAGCAGGGAAGCAATTACATCATCCACCGGCTGACCGGCAGGCACCAGCATCATTACCCGGCGCGGACGCTGCAACAGTTGGATCATGGTGGCCAGCTCGGCTACGCCTTTTACCGTAGTACCTGCTGTGGCAGCGGATTCCAGCGCAGCGTTCTTGGTAGCATCCTTATCAAATCCGATAACGGAAAATCCATGATCGGCCATATTCAGTAACAGGTTCCTGCCCATTACCCCCAGGCCAATCATTCCAAAATCATATAAGCTGTTTGACATAAGATAAAGTAAAAGTGAAAGAGATGTAAAATTAGGACAAATACTATTATGATTTACCAATTTGTGTTGTACAAAGCACGGCATATTGCAGACGCCTGACAAAAGCTGAAAGCGGAAAGCAGAAAGCGCAAAGCAGAAAGCATAAAGCTGTCTGCCATTTGCTTTAGTATTATGTTATGGTTTGGTTATGCTTTGCGCATTCAGCTTTGGGCTTTGGGCTTTATGCTTTGCGCTTTCTGCTCTTAAGCCGAATTACGCCCGGCATTGATAATACCGAAAGAACAACGTACTACCAGCCTTTCAAATACTTCCTTATGCCCGTTACCCTTATCCTCCTGCTGTTCCAGCTCACGGATACGGCCCAGGGCATATTGCTGGATCGTTACTAACGGCAGCACTATACGCTCCCGCATTTGTATAGACAGCTGCTCTACCGGGGTATTCCCCATCAGGGTGGATGCGCCGGAAAGCTGCAGCAGGTACTTTTTTGTAAGGTCAAATTCATCACAGATCATTTGCCATACCGGCCCGTATACCGGGTGTTTGGCAAGATGGGCTGTTAACGGCATATAACTTTTTATCATAGCCATTTCACAGTTATCCAGCAGGGTTTTAAAGAACAGGGAATGCCGGTACAGCTGTTCCAGCTCACTCCACCTGCCCTCTTTTTCCAGCTGCTGCAAGGCGGTACCTACACCATAAAAGGCAGGCACATTCTGCTTTAGCTGGCTCCAGGCGCCTACATAAGGTACGGCCCTGAGATCGTTCAGGTTAAGCTTGGCTGCGGCATTACGCTTGGATGGGCGGCTGCCTATGTTAGCCTCTGCATAATAACGTAAGGGGCTGGTATGCTCCAGGTAATCCATGAAGCTGGGATGATGCTTCAGCTGGTTAAACGCCTGGTAACCCGCATCTGCCAGGGATTGCAGCAGGTCTGCTTCCGAATCGCTGAGCGTTACCTCGCGGGAGGAGAACAGCTCATTGGAGATGCCTGCATGCACCAGCTGCTCCAGGTTAAACTGCGCGGAATCCACCGTGCCGAAATTGGAGCTAACGGTTTGTCCCTGTATAGTAAGCTGAATTTCTTTATTGGCAATATTGCGGCCCATGGAAGCGTAGAACTGGTGTGTTTTTCCGCCACCACGGCCCGGAGGACCGCCACGGCCGTCAAAGAACACCACGTCAATACCGGCCTCCCGGGAAAGTTTTGTCAGCTCTTCCTTCGCTTTATAAATGCTCCAGTTGGCCATGAGGTAGCCCCCGTCTTTGGTGCCATCTGAAAAGCCCAGCATAATGGTTTGTTTATTACCGCGGCGGTGCAGGTGCTGCCGGTATGCTTCGTTCTCATACAGGGAGCGCATTACGTTGCCGGCTGCCCGCAGATCGTCGATGGTTTCAAACAGCGGCACAATATCAATGGTAAGCTGCTCTTTTTTCCACCCGCCCAGCAGCAACAGACCATATACTTCTATTACATTCAGGGCACTGGTGCTGTGGCTGATGATGTAGCGGTTACAGCCTTCTTCCCCATTGGCCTGCTGGATGGTTTGCACGGTTCTTATAGTTTCCAGCGTATCCTTATGCAGGTCTTCTTTTAACAGGCTGCTGTTCACCGGTTGGGCAACCGCCAGCAGCGCTTTTATTTTATCAGCATCCGGTAAGGATGCATAGTTCTTTGGCAATGCGTCGCTCACTTCTGCAATAGCATCCAGCAGCTTGCCGTGTACAGAGCTGTCCTGCCTTATATCCAGCGAAGCAAAGAATAACCCGAACAGCTCTACGCGGCTGATGAGCGTTTCCACCAGGTGTACAAACAGCCCGTTATGCTGTTGCTGGATGGTATCGCGGATGCGCAGCAGGGTATCCAGTATTTCGCTCTGGCAAAGATCTGTGCGCTGGCCGGGGATGAACAGGTTGCTGTACAGCTTCTGTTCCAGGGTGGCCAGCTCATTTTCCACACCCTTGAAGGTGAGGCGGCGCTTGAGCTTGCGCACATCTAAATAATAACATTTTATAATAGCTCCCCTCAGGGCGTCTGCCACCTGTAAGGTAATAGGCGCATTTACAAAGGGATTCCCGTCACGGTCGCCACCGGGCCAGAAGCCCATGCGGATCAGCTGGTTGCTTTCGCTAACAGCCTGGGGGAAATGTGATTTCAGGTAAGATACCGTACGCCCGGCGGCCTGGTAAAATACATTTTCCAGGAACCAGATGAGGCTAACAGCTTCATCGTAGGGGGTAGGCTTTTCTTTTTTAAAGAAAGGCGTTTTACCCAGCTGCTGCAGGTACATATTTACCTGGGCAGTATTATCATTAATAAGGGCATTGGAAAGGT